>CALIZL010000035.1 GCA_938028745.1 uncultured Prevotella sp. | reverse complement strand
GTTATAGATATTATAAAGTGTCTGAGTATATATATCAAAATTATAAACCGCTACTTAAATTTGGAGAAAAATTTAGTGTATGGTGCTTAAAAGAAAAATGTGAAATATTAAAGAAAAAATCTGAAAATTTGACAAGAAAAGAAGATTATTCTAAAGAATTATCTAATATTGAAATGATAACTTTAAAAAATGTAGAAATATCAAAAAATAACAATAAAACAACTATTACTTCAAAAGGGACGGATCCCTTTATTGATAATTTACAAAATATTATGAATTTAAAGAAGTATGCTAATAAAAATGTAAGATTAATTATAAATTATGAATCAAATATAGAAGGAAACATTCAACTTTTTTATACGACTAATCAAAAAGAGGATTATTCAGAACAAAAATCAATTATAAGTCATATTAATAAAGAAGGTAAAGCAGAGTTTGTTTTCCCAATAACAGAATTTACAAAATTAAGATTAGACACACCAGAAAATAGTAATATTGAAATAAATTCATTAGAAATAGGGAATCCAATAGATTTTATTAATTATGGTTATGATGAACCAAGTGAAATAAATGGAGAAATAAACTATTTAGGAAATATTCATAATTATAATATTCAATGGCTTCCGTTTATTTGGGCAAAATATGATGTAAAAAAAGCTGTAAATAATAAAAAAATTGAAAAATTATATTTAATTAATGAGAATATATTTATTTTTAATAATGTACAGAAAATAAATAAAATAAAAGGTAACTATATTTCAATTTCATTAAATTATGATGAGAATATAACAAATAAAAAGAATATAGTGATTAAATTGGGAAATTATAATAAAGGTAGTTTTTTTGAAAAAAATCAATAT
Source organism: uncultured Prevotella sp. (assembly GCA_938028745.1). Taxonomy (GTDB): domain Bacteria; phylum Bacteroidota; class Bacteroidia; order Bacteroidales; family Bacteroidaceae; genus Prevotella. The sequence goes on along the minus strand of CALIZL010000035.1, from coordinate 18,877 downwards.
ATATTTAATTTAAAACCAGGAAGACATAATTATTTATTAAGAGTAAGTTCTGATTATTACTGGTATTTAAATCAAATAAATGCAGTTAAAATAATATCAGAAAATGCTATTAAAAATATTGAAATGAGTGTTTTGGAAGGAGATTAAAATGAAACTATCAATATCAAATATAGCATGGGATTCAAAAGATGATAAACAAATATACGAATTAATAAAAAAATACGAATATAAAGGATTAGAGATAGCTCCTACTAAAATTTTTTTTGAAAAACCATATAAAAATTTAGAAAAGGCTAAAATTTGGAAAGAAGATTTGGAAAAATTATATAATTTAAAAATTTCTTCAATGGAGTCGATATGGTATGGAAAACGAGAGAGATTATTTGCTTCTAGTAATGAACAGAAAGAATTACAAAATTATACAAAAAAAGCAATTGATTTTGCAAAGGTAATAGGATGTAAAAATCTTGTTTTTGGATCGCCTAAAAATAGAAATTTAGAAGGAAATGAAAATTCAGATTCAGCGTTAAAATTTTTTAAGTATATTGGAGAATATGCTTTTAAAAATAATACTGTAATTGGTATGGAAGCAAATCCCAGTATTTATGGTACAAATTATATTAATGATACTAAATCAGCATTGGAATTAATAAAAAAAATAAACTCAAAAGGTTTTTTATTAAATTTGGATATAGGAACTGTAATTTGGAATAATGAGAATATAAAAGAAATTGTAGGTGAAGTAGAATGGATAAATCATGTTCATATTAGTGAACCTTGGTTGAAAATAATAGAAAAAAGAGAAATTCATAGAAAGTTAAAATCAATTTTAAAAAATGAAAATTATCAAGGATTTATTTCAATTGAGATGGCAAAAATAGAAAAGTTGGAAAAAATAGAAAAAGTTATGGAATATATAAGAGAGGTATTTAAATAGAGTGATTTATGAAAAAAAAGAAGGAGTTCCTAGATTTGTTTGTAGTGAATATTTGAGAAAGACAAAAGATTATGTGATATTAATTCCAATAATAAATGAAGGTGAGAGAATTATTGAAGAATTAAAAAGAGCTAAGAAAAATGATGTTTCCGATTATGCAGATATAGTAATATGTGATGGTGGTTCAACAGATGGATGTACAGAAGAAGAAAGATTAAAAAAATTAGATGTGAATACTCTTTTAATTAAACAAGATGTTGGAAAACAAAGTGCTCAATTGAGAATGGGAATTTGGTGGGCTCTTGAAAGAGATTATAAAGGAATTATAACAATAGATGGAAATAATAAAGACAGTATAGAAGATGTGCCTAAATTTATAGAAAAATTAAAAGTCAAGATGACTTCGTTGTCAGAAAACTAACCCCATCACATTAACCCCTCAAAAATCACCAACTAAAAAAACATTTTCACCCCAATAATCAGTGTTCGTCCGCGCAGTGCATACTGATTATAGGTGCTGCTCAGGTTGTTATATGTCGCGTTGTTGTAATAACGTTGGTTTAGGATGTTGTTCAGGTGCAGCGTAAAGTCGGTTTTGTGGTATTTGTACAGGCAACTGAAGTCGGCAAAGAACGTGTGTTTGCGTGCGCCATCATTAAAATAGTTGGCGTAGTGTTCGGCCGAGAGCGAGAAGTTTAAGGCATCTGTCGGCATCAATGTTAGCTCCAACTCTTGCATTAATAGCTTGGTGCGATTCTTCATTGCGCTAATTTCAAGTGCGTTAATGCTGTGCTGTGCCCGATAAGCTATGTCTAGCCATGTCCACACATTGCTGTTGAGGCTGGCCGACGTTTGCAACGAGCCCGTCTTAAACTCGGTGTTGATGCCATTTTGATACATGCTGCTAGTGTTTTGGGATAATACGCACCGCGCGTTGAACGTTCCTTTAAGCCATTCCAAACGCTTGCTTATAGTGACGAGAGCCATTATCCCATGCGAATTGTTATCGCTTTCCACCGTAGAATAGTGTGTCATGCCATGCCTATCTACACTTTTGGTGCGTGAGAGGTTGCTGTAACGTGTGTCGTAACCCACACTAGCGCGAACGAAAAGCATGTGGGCGTAGTCAGCGTACGAAACATACGCCATCTTTTGACAGCTACGCGACCCGTAGAAGTTGATGGGCGACATCTCGAATGTTCGATAATCTACCAGTATGGGCATCGCGTGACTATCGTTAACTGCGGGTTCTTGCCTATTTATCGACATCTTTGCCCCAATCTTCCAGCGTGAGTTAATCTCCCAGTTAAGGCTTAGGTTGGGCGAGAAAAACAGTCTGTTGGCCACAGATGTGCCAAAATAATGACATACGTTTAGAGGCATTTGTAGCGTTCCGCGCAGTCCTCTGTGCTTATAGGTGATGGTGGGTTGAACGATTAGAGCCATGTAATTGATGTTGGCGTTTTCGTAAAAGGTCGTGTCAAGAGGCATTGTTCGATAGTCGCTTTCCATGTCCATGACCTGTATACGGCCTTCTGCGTTCATCTCTAACGCCCATCGGCGCGTGTTGAAGGTGAGGTTTAGCTGTGTAGACGATAAGAACTGGCGTCGCTTCACGTCTTGTTGCCGCGTACTGTCGTTAATTACTGCTAGCCGTTCGGGCATAAAGCGGTACTGGTTGACGGATGTTAGCTTGGCGTGATGCTTACCAATGGCACGTATCCATTGCAGGTTGTTCTCGATGGAATGCATGTCCGAATGTGTCTCCGACTGGTTATTGTCGTCGCCACGGGTAATGGTTCGATTGCGTTTCCATGTCGAGGCGTATTTAATTTCGTTCGAAAAGAAGCTCCGTTCCTTATCGTTCTTAAACAGTATGGCTGCCGACAGTTCCCTGTTGTTAAAGATGCCGTGTTCCGTTGTGGTGCGTGTCAGGGTGGTGTCGGCCAGAAAATATGACAGGCCATGTTCCCTTACTGCGGTGTTGCGGTCGTCAGAGTAATACAGTTTTGTACGCAAAATGCCCGTCTCTGAAACCTTTTGTACATTTCCCACGTTAACGATGTGTGTGCGCCCAAAGCGTGTTCGGCCCTCGTCTAGTGATCCAGGTCTTCCTAGTGAGGTACTAATAAAGGGAGTTGGGGTGCTGGTCGATACCCGTCTTAACAACTCGTCAAGTGTCAGCATCTTGTTTTCGCTCATGATATCCTTGCCCGTGTTGTTACTCTTGGCCGTTAACGATGTTTGGTTAACGGTAGATAGGCGTGCGCCGAAGCCCTCTGTCTCCCAGAGCTTTGGTAGTCCTGTCGCAGCCCTTACATTGCCGCTCCATCGTCCCTTGGCCTTGTCTTTCAGGGCGAGGTTAAGTGCGGTACCGCCCTCGGCCTTATTTTTTCGCATCGTTTTCTTCGATTGGAAATTTTCGACAACGTCTACACGCGAAATTATATCGTGCGAAATGTTTCGCGTGGCGATGTTATATTGCCCGTCGAATAAGTCAACTCCTTCGACAAGAAATTGGTCTATCGCTTTTCCGTTGTACGAAACCGTGCCCTCTTTGCTTACGTCGATGCCCGGCAGCTTTCGTAGAACGTCGCCGATGGTGCGGTCTTTCTGTGTGGCAAAGAACGACACCAGATAGCTCGTTGTGTCGTTGCGATGTGTTATTTTGTCGGGTTTCACGTACACATCCTTTATCTCGAAGGCCTTGGGTTGCATCTCCATGCGGTAGAATGTTTGGCTGGTAAGGGTGCATTGAACCGTTTGGTGGGTCATGCTGCTTACCACCAGCGTTGCGCCTGCCACCTTTTCGCGCTTCACCATAAGGCTAAACTCGCCTTTGGTAGATGTCTGCGTGTTATAGAGGATGGTGTTTTTGTTGTTGCGAATGGTCACAACAGCTCCCCTAACGGGTGTTTTGCTACCCGTTTCCACCACCAATCCCTGAATGGTAGTTTCCTGTCCATGGGCTGGTAAAATAGGAATTATGGTTAGAAGTATCAGGTAAAACCAAATCTTCATGATGCAGTGGCGTTTGAACTTATGGGGGGAAAGCTAGCCTGTCACAGCGAAATGGTTGTGAATATTGTCGCTTAAGGATGTGGTAAGAGCTTGTTATTTTCCCACAGATTCTACGCGTTCCATCGTCGCATAAGACCATCGTTTGGGTGCACGTTGGGTTACTTTGGCTCCAATTTCTGCACTCATAATCTCCAGCATGGCGTTTGGATCGTCAATGGAGAGTTGTTTAATACGCAAGAAATCTTTCTTTGTGGTTTTGGAATACTTTTCTACGGGTATTTCAATTTTGCCTGCACAAGGGCGCATACCTTGAAAAAGGAACTCATAATGATGCTGTGTGTCATACGCTTCGAGTATAAGTCCAGGCAAACCGTGAAACTTCCATGGTCCATCACTTATGGGTATGTCTGGCGCAAACCAAACTTCGTAGGTTCTTCCACCAAATACACAGGTCGCCTTCTGGCATTGGTGTTCACCAATTGTTTTCTGTTCCTCTGTTATTTTCCAATTGAAGGAGGGTAAGGGCTCGGTGTATTTGCTGCGTCTTGGTATTGTCTCTAGAAAGTCAAGCTGTTGCTTTCCAAAATCTTTTAGTACAAAATAGTGTGCTGTTATACCACCATATTTGGCCTTAATGGTATCTCTAATTGCATAATAACTCTCCATGCCTGTTGAGTTTTGTGACAACGAGTCGAATTCGAACTCTGCTTGCGCATAGAAAAGTGATTTTTCTTCGTTACGGCGAAGCACCATCATGGCATTGTTACTATGCTTTGTAATCGTATCAACTTGATAGGTTAAGTGATAAATGCACTCTAACTGAGCTTTGTTGTCGACTGCCATGCCTTGCAATGTATAGGAAAGGAGCAGTATAATGGTGAGTATTTTCTTCATAACATGTTATTTTAAAATTTCCATAGGGCGATGTCTGCTCTCGTTCTTCCATTTTTTCGGAAGAGTAGCATTTGGCTTGTTAAATTCAATTCGCACAACAGCTCGAGTTGCATAATATGCTACGGGGTCGTTTAGATATAGGGCATACTCTTTGAGGAACTTTTCTTTAGTTGTTTTAAACGTACTGCTAGGAAAGAGTGCCACATCTCCTCTACATGGTTGCATGTCGATAAAAGTAAAGCTGTATTGATGCTGTGTGTCGTAAGCTGACATCACCAGACCAGGCAAACCGTAAAATTTCCATGGCCCCACGCGTACAGGAATATCTGCTGTATACCATACTTCATAAGTTCGCCCCATGTATTTGCCCACGGCTTTTGTGCATTTGTGCCCTGCAATGGTTTTGTGTTCGGGTAGGATTTTCCAATTGAAAGCTGGCAAACTGTCTGTGTAGCGGAAGATGTTCATGCCAATTTCATCTATATAGATGTAAGTGCCTTCGTTTAGGTCAGTTAATACATAATAACATCTTCCTGCCTTATTCTCCTGCGAACCCTTTACTAATGCCTTATCTACTTGCTTTGCCCAGGCATCAATGTTATTAAACTTTATCGAGTCGTTCGTGAACTTATCTACGCTGTAAAACAAAGCCTTGTCATCATTAAAGCGAAGTCGGAAGGAGTCTGAGAGAACTTTTCCTGCAACAGTATCTTTGATACACGTGGCAAGATAAGTTACTTCTGTTGTTGCAGGCAAAGCATCTTGGGCGTGGGCTGTTGAGAACAGAGCTGCTAACATGAACAAGAAGGAGGAGGATATGAGTAGTCTAAGCATAGAAATTATTTAATGACCATTCAACACTACATGAGTGTTGAATGGTCTGTTTGTCGTATGTATGACGTTATATTGAAGCTCCCGTTTGCAAATATAGGCTAATTGTCCCTATTATCCAAATTTTATTGGATGTTTTTCTTATTTAGTTAGTGTGTAGAGGCCCCACAGCGGCTAGTGCCTCGGAGCCGAGTGGTTAGGGCGCACCCGACAGAGGTGTCAATCGGCATGCAATGGAGATTGGAGTGCCCCAATAGAAACCTAATTGTGCGTCTCATGCGCCCACAATCCCTACATAAATAACAAAAAAGCGAAGCAACGCTTGGGGTGGTCTGAAAAAACGATATTATTATTCATGGTTAATAATATGTTATTAAGCTAGAAATTAAGATGTAACTTTTAATTAAAAAAATAAATTATGAACGACACAACATTCATAATCCTGTTTATGATTTTACTCGTTGTCTTATTAAAGCAGAAGTAGTAAAATTGAATAGTCGGGGGACGCCCCCGACTATTTTTATTTGTATGTAATCTGGCAAGTGAAAAGTTAGTAAAGTTATAAACGGAATATGGCTATACAATGTAAATTACTAAAGTTCTCCACCCCTTAAAACGCAGTCTTTTCCCATTCACTTTTGTCTGTCTTCTCCCATATCCATTGAGTTTTAACACATGGCTAATAGAAGTTATGCAGACTGTCCACATACTTCATCCCATTTTTCCAACGCTTCAGCCATTACAAGGATTTTGCTCATCTCTTTGTCGTTGCCGCAGATCGTAGCCATAAGGTGTTGGGGCGTCATCCCAAGTGTTTCTCCTAAAACACGAAGAACGCGTTCGATACAGGCAAGAACTCGCTTCCATAACGTGAGTGCCATGAGATCGCCCTCCATGTCCGAAAAGAGTTCGCCCAGGGCTTGATATTCTGTGAACCGCTTTTCCAAGGCCATGACGGTATATGTAAGGTAACACAGCGTTGCGTCGGCTATCTGACCATTGAAGTCGCAACCTTGATAACCTCCTAATCCTAGATACTGCTTAGTCTCCTTGTTCATCACCTCTATGTTCCATCTGATCTGATACACTTCAAAGGCTTTTACGAAAGACATCGTAGTGTCCGTGGTGAGCAAGACGTTCCATGCGGAGTTCCTACCATACTTGATGAGGCAGATTCTGACAGGTACATCTCCTAAGTTGCCGTTGAGCTGAATATACCGACATCTATACTTACGACAGTTCTTTCCTCGTTCGCGTTCATAGGCGGCAATGAGCTCTGCAGCATTTTTTAATGCGGTAGAGCCTTTCCTGTTGTTTTTAAGCACCAACCAACGAGCAAGCATCATCTATCAAGCTCTTCCTTGCAAGCGTTTTGTTAATTTCAGTATCAATACTTTACAAAAGCACACACAAAAACCACCCCTTTCTAGCGAGAACAAGAGCCATTTAGCGGGCATTTAGCCACGATTTTCCGTCCAACACGCCTCTTCTTTTGTCCATTTTAACGAACACCACCTGCATTTAGCACCATTTAGCCTTTCTATTTGGGCTCTAGTTCGTCATTTTTTTCAGCCCTAAAAACCCGCTTTTCACCCCTAAAACCCCACTTTTTGATGGGCGTTTTGCCCCTTTTAGGCATGTTCTCATACCTCGAAAAGATTATATTTATACCATTGCAGTGGATATGTATGCTTAATCGTCTTGCATTTAGCGGCATTTTGCACTGCATTTAGCAGCATTTTACCTTGCGTTTTGCACCAAAACGTACTGTATTTAGCATCAAAACGCACTGCGTTTAGCACCAAAACGCAGTGCTTTTAGCTGCAAACAGCCCCAAAATCGGGGCAAATGGCGGTCTCCTAGAATAAAAATTCATTTTTCCCGCATTCACAACTACCCCCATTTTGCACCCAAACAAACCCCGCGAGAATCGATTATTTGCGGCAAGGTGGCTTTTGGTGAGCAAAAACGGCACTCATAATGTTAAATTTCGCACTGAAAAGCGGACAAAATTAAAGTTGACGAATTGCAAAGTCGACAAGTTAACAAGCATTTGGGTTAGCAAGCTGGCGGGCATAGCCCATTTAGTCGCACTAGCGATGTTAGGTTTCCTTGCCTTAAATACGCAACTTTGCCATGCGCTTAAACCCAAATCGGTTGTTAGAGCCTGTGCAGATTTTGTTTGTTTGTTGAGCATATTGCCTGTCTTATTCTTGAAGGCGTAGCGGGCTACGTCGAGAGAATAAGACAGGCAATATGCCGACAAGCAAACGAAAGATGAACAGGAAGCGATGGAAACAACCTAAAAAATAGGTAAGCGGTCTAACAACCGATTGGGGTTAAAAACCACAAACACACAAACAGCTTGCGATGAGCTGTCTACCGGCGCACAAAAGTTACGCCAACATGCAAGCCACCACAAGCTGTTTGCCCAATCATGCTGGTATGCCTTATGGTTGTACAAGGGGGCTAAGGATGCAAACTAAGGCTGCCAAGCTAAGGTTTGGCAAGGCGAAAGCCACACAAACGCGTAGGCTTAAAGCAAGCACAAACCCATTAACAAGAACTTAAAAGGCGCAATAACCCCACGTCCTCGGCACCTCATAAAGCGCCATTTCACTTCACCAGCACTTTCTTCGTCGTGCCATCGCTCATCAGTATGATGTTCACGCCGCGTTGTGGGGCGTAGATGCGCACGCCTTGCAGGTTGTAACGAGCCGTTTCAACGGCATCGGCAGCAGGCACGGCAGGTGCGTCGATGCCTGTAACCACCGCTTTCAGGTCGTCTTCAATGCCGTTGAAAATCGAACCCGTCCAGTCGTTCGACTTCTCGTAAGCCTTCTTTTTGCCTTTAACCACGTGCAGATTGATAGAGCTAGAAAAGTCGGCAAAGGCATCTCGGTGGCAAGTGGGCGGGTTAAGGGCATAAACATTGAGCGTAGTTTCCAAACTGTTGTATGCCATAACCTTTGCGCCAACATACGTTATGGTAGAAGGGAGCGTGATGGTGGCCAGCGAATAGCAGGCAGCAAACATGCCATCGCCTATGCGCTGCACGCCTTCGGGTATGGCAATCTCTTCTATTTCGCTGTAAAAGAAACAGCTGTCGCCAATCTCGCGCACCGTAGTGGGAATGTTAACTTGGCATCCAGAGAATGTAAACGCCCACTTGCCTATCTTTGTAAGCCCTTCGGGTAGCACCACTTCGTTTAGTCTGGCCTTCTTCTTTTCGGCCTTGTCTTTGATAAGTTTATAGGCATTTCCACCGCCACACTCTTGGAAAGCTCCCGTTGCCAATTCCTTAACAGTGGCGGGAACGGTGTACCTGTTGCCCCGTTTAGATGCCGGATAGCAAATGAGCAGGGTTGCGCCTTTATCAAACAACACGCCATTTGTAGACACAAATTGGGCATTGCCCTCGGCAACGTTGATGCTTTCGAGTGCGTAGGTGGAGGCGAAAGCATCTTCGCCAACATAGGTTACGGCCTTCGGTATGCCGATAGAGCTGATGTATTTTGCCCCGCCAAAGGCCAAACTGCCAATGCGCTGAACCACTTCGGGCACCTGCACCTCGCCCTTACCCTTCTTAAAGCATTGCAACAGGGTGTTGTCGGCATTGCGAATAAGCATGCTGTCCACAAGGTCGAAGTTGTCGTTAGCGGCAGGCACGCTCACCTCGGTAAGACTTTTGAGGTGGGCAAAAGCCCCTTCGCCAACCTTTTCTACCGATGCAGGCAGGTTCACGCGTTGTATGTTCGTGCCGACAAAGGCACATTCGCCAATGCTTTTCAGTCCTTCGGGTAGGTCGGCCTTGCGTAATGAGTTGGTGTAGGCAAAGGCATACGCCCCCACTTCTTTCAGGTTGGCAGGCAGGTAGACATGGGTTACGTAAGTAAACCCCTGCAACCAATGGGCCGGAACGCGCTCCAGCTGCGCCTCTTGCAGGTTGATGCTGTGCAAATCGTCTAGTCCGCTGGGCTTAGCTAGCTTGGCTAAGAAACGCATGTCGGCATCGTTTAGCGGTCCGATAACTTGCAAGCCCTGATGCTTTTCGGGACTGGCATCGGCAAATGCTTGCTCCAACGTGCCTGCTTTGGTTACTTGCAGGGTGGTTTGGTTAAAATAAATGTCCTTGTCGCTGCCCTTTCCTTTTTGCGCCATCAGGTTTAAGGCGCAGGCAATGCAAAACAATTGCAGTAGAATTTTTCTCATAAAGGTGTAAATATTAGGTGTGATATGTTGTTCGGTTATCAATGATAAGGTAAGCGAAAGGGGCTTGAGCGGCATGCGGTGTTGCCGTTCAAGCCCCTTATCGGCCTTTATTTCACAAATGCTTTTCGTTGGCTTTTGGCCTTATGGTCGGTGAGTGAAGCCCACGTTTCGTCGTTGTTGTAGGCTGTTTTGTCGCCGTTGGGCACTTCTAGCCTTGGGTTGGTACCCACCTTTGCAAATGCTTCTGCATGGCATCTGGGCGGTGTGGCGGCGTGTATCTCAATGGTTTTCAGTCCGTCGGAGAGGTCGAACACGCCTCGCCCTACATATTCAAGACTGGCAGGCAGCACCACCTTTCGCAGCGAATAGCAAGCGTAGAAGGTGCAATCTTCCAGTCGGCTAATGCCCTCGGGCAGCACGGCCTCTTCAATGTCTGTGTAATAAAAGCAGTTGTAGCCGATAGCCCGTACCGTAGAAGGGATGTTTACGTGCTGAACACCAGCGAAAAGGAAGGCCTCGTGGCCGATAATTTCGAGCCCTTCGGGCAAAACCACGGTCTTTAAGCGCAGTTCGGCCTTATCTTTTTCGGCCGAATGCGTGTTTTGTCCGCCCGCCTCCTGAAACGCGCCAGCTGCTAATTTCTTCACCGTAGCAGGCACTTCGTACTTGTTTGCCTTGCGCGATGCGGGATAGGCGATGAGCTTGGTGAGGTCTTTGTTAAACAGAACGCCCTCTGCCGACGAGGAATAGCGTGGGTTATCGGCTGCCACATCTATGCGCGCAAGGCTGTATGTGGAGGCGAAAGCATCGTGTCCGATGCGCGTTACCGATGCGGGGATGTTCACCTGCGTAATCTCTTGCGCCTTGCTAAACGCCAATGCGCCAATGGCCTGCGTGCCTTGCGGAACGTTTACCTCGCCCTTGTGGTAGTTGAAACATTGCAGCAGGGTGTTCGTTTCCTTATCGAAGAGCAGCCCTTCGCGCACTTCGTAACGCGTATTGCCCTCGGCGATGTGCAGTTGGGTTAGCTCTTTCATGCCGGCCAATGCGCCTTCGCCTATGTGTTTGATGCCTGCGGGCAGGCTAAACGTGCGTAAGTGCAGGTTGGCAAAAGCCTGTTCGCCGATGCTTTCCAGGCTTTGGGGCAACTCGATGCTTAGCAGGGCGTTGCAATTGGCAAAGGCAAAGTCGCCAACGGCTTTGAGTTGGGTGGGGAAATAAAAGTGGGTGAGAAACACCAAGCCCTCGAAAGCGTGGTCGGGCAAGCGTTCGATGAGGGCATCGTGCAGGTTGATGCTGTGCAGACTGTCGAGTTCGTTGCCCGCCGAAAGCTTGGCCATGAAGGCGATGTCGGCCGCATTGATGGGACCCACCACGCGGATGCCCGTCATATCTTTGGGGTTAAGGGCGTGGAAGAGGTCTTCAAGCGTGCCTGGTTCCTCGATGTTGATGGTTAAGGCGTTGAAAAACCTGTCGTTATCCTGTCGGTAGCCAAACGTTTGTTCGTCGTTCGTGTTTGGCGTTTGGGATATGTTTTGTGTCATGTCGCTTTTGTTTTTAAATTAAATGTTTTTGTGTTGCGGCTGCCTTGTGCGGGGCTAAGGTCTTGCGTTACTTGGCTTTCGTGCCTGCATTTGTATGGCCGAAAAGTTTAAAAGTGCGCAAGACGTTTCGCCAAAGGCAGCACTATAACTTGTCTGCAACTGCAAAATTACCATTTCTTACCATTTTGGGCAATACCTAAAAGAGGGTATTTATACGCCGTCTAAGATAAACGCAGGTGCGGAACAGCTGTAAAAATGGCAAACGAGCAGGGAAAATGCGCACGCCACATAAGGGCATCTGCCTACCCCGCCCAAGCATTCGGAAATATTTTCAATGGAAAGATGTTCTTAATGGTGTATAATTCGCCACCTTTTTTATATCTTTGCAGCAATAGATAACGAGATGGTTGGCAGCCGCATGCCAACCCAATAATGGCATTAAGATTATGAAACAGGATTTAATGGCATTGGTGAAAGCCGTAGAAAAGAAATTAGGGCAGAGCATAACGATGGCTACCGACTTCGAGAAATTGGCGTTGGCGTTTGCCCGGCAACACGTTATGTTGCAGCCCACATCGCTGAAACGGCTCTGGGCACAGCTTTCGGGAGCCGAGAAACCTTCGGCAGAAGTGCTGGATAAGGTGGCGTTGTTTGTGGGTTTCCAAAGCTGGAAGGCCTTTAAAGACGCGCTGCACGGCGACGACGACGGACAAACCAATTACGAGGTGTAGGCTTTTTTGTGCGTGTTTGGTGCCACGTGTGGGCAACAAAAGCCGCTTAACAAACCCCTCTTCCACGGAGAGCGGGGAGCGACAGTTGTCGAAGTAACTGCGCATTACCCCTCTAACTTGTTTAGTTGCCTTGTCGCCATAGCCTTTACGTATGCGCCAGGCCTCTTGGCATTGAAATAATAGAAAGCTAAAAACTTGTTGAGCGTGTAGAGATAGCTGCCTTGCGGGATGAGATTTCTAACCCAACAGGCCTTAATCTGCTTGTATGGGTAAATCAAAAACAGCTTGTTAATATCTTTAAGGTCAAGGTGCAGCATCACCAATTCTATCAAGAACTCGTCCGTGATGTTGTTGATAGAACTGGAATCGTAAGACCAAAAGCAATGTTCTTGTTTCAGTTTCTTCAATAATTGCTGCTTTATCTCTGCTTTTTGCATACTACACAACGATGTTTACCCACTTGCAAATATACGCAAAATAGATGTTACGAACAAATTAAGCGGTAAGCAAATCCACTACAACCCACGTTAAACGCCATTCAATCTGGCACGCCACCATACACAAGGAAAAACAAAATCGGATAATGAAGATTTGGAATTGCCGCTGAAAAGTGGTATATTTGCATCGTAACTATATAAAAATAGGAGGACAGATTATGGCAACCTACACCATAAACATCAATGAACGTACAAAAGAAGGGCGCAGCATCGTGGACTACCTACGTGGAAAGGGGCTGATACCCACACCGCAGACAGACAATGGAAAAGAGGCTACACGCCGTGCACTTAATGAGTTGCGCGAGGGAAAAGTAACTCGTTGCCAGACTTTTGACGACTATTTGGAAAGCGTTAAATAATGCGTGAAATCGTCTATACAGGGCAATACAAGCGCGATTTGAAACGTGCGCGCAAACGCCAAATGCAAGAAAACGACCTTAATGAAGTAATCCGCCTGTTAGCCGAAGACCAACCACTGCCCCCAGAAAAGAGAGACCACGCACTTACAGGCGAGTTTTCAGGACTGCGTGAATGCCATATACACCCCGATTGGCTGTTGATATATAGCAAAGAAGACATCGTCACAACCGCGAAAGACACTGCAACAAAGGAACTGCACATACTAAACCTCGTACGTACGGGCACGCATGCTGATCTGTTTTGACAACTCTCCTTATGAAATAACGTAAACCGAAAAGCACTTTCCTCTTACCCTTTCAATCCTACGAAAACATTATTGGCTGCGTTTACAGCCCCACATAAAAAAATCAAAGGCCCGACATTTGCATGCCGGGCCTTTGCCATAACTTGTTGATTGCTTATTTTTGAGGAGCAACTGCGCCGCTTCTCTTCTCCTTGATACGAGCCTTCTTGCCCGTAAGTGCGCGGAGATAGTAGAGTTTTGCGCGACGAACCTTACCACGCTTGTTCACCTCGATGCTGTCGATGTTAGGCGACTCGATGGGGAAGATACGCTCAACACCCACCGTTCCAGACATCTTACGAACAGTGAAACGTTTCTTGTCTCCGTGGCCAGAGATGCGGATAACAACACCGCGGTAAAGCTGGATACGCTCTTTCGTACCCTCGATAATTTTGTAAGCGACAGTAATCGTGTCTCCCGACTTAAATTCGGGGAACTTTTTGCCGGTTGCAAATGCTTCTTCAGCAACTTTAATCAAATCCATTTTGCTTGATATTTAAATTGTTTATCGCCCAACGTAACATAGCTAGGTAACTCTTCTCCTGCCAGCGATTACGCCGAAAAGCGGTGCAAAGGTACTGCTTTTCTTGTTCTTAGCCAAATTAATGGCGCGAAAAGTGAACCTACACGATACGGACATAGCCCGAAAAAACAAGTCAGGCAAGCGACATTAGCCGTTTGCCTGACTGCTTTGTAGCGGGACCCAGGATTGAACTGGGGACCTCATGATTATGAATCATGCGCTCTAACCAGCTGAGCTATCCCGCCATCGTTTGCTTGTTTGCGGGTGCAAAGGTAAGATAAAAATACGAAACGAGCAAAAAAAAAATGTGTTTTTTCGAGTGAATGATATAAAAAAGTGGTATTTTTGTACACGATATGAAATAAAGCAGGGTGCCGGCGAGACATCCGTGCCACCTCTCCAACGTAAGCCAAGGGGCAAAAGGAGGGCAAGCATACATTATATATTTAATAGCAAACCACTATCTGTATTGTTATGGACAAGCAAAGACTGCGTATCGAGCACGAGCTCACATCTAACTTGACTGGAATCATCTGGGATCTTATCAGCACCGATTCTGGGCTGGCCCGTTGGATGGCAGACAGCGTAACGCAAGAAGGAGAGCAACTAACCTTCGTGTGGGGAGAACTATGGAGCCACCACGAAGTGCGAACGGCCACCATCGTCGAGAAGGTTAAGAACCAATACATCAAGGTAACTTGGGACGACGAAGATGGACCTGACAACTTTTTTGAACTGCGAATGGACAAGAGTCACATCACAAACGACTACATGCTGACCATCACCGACTTTGCTTGGGACGACGAAATGGACAGCCTCCACTCCATTTGGACAGACAACTTGGCAAGGCTGCGCAACACCTGCGGCATCTAACAAAAGCCTTAAACCATGTTGCGAGCGAGGGGTTGGCCACTTTTTTCAGTGGTGGCATTAGCCTGTCGGCCTATCATTCTTGCGCATTATTCTGCGCTTGTTAACCTTCATCCATCATTACACGTACACCTTTACTCAAACACATTTCGTACCAAGGCATAAGAAAATGGCGACACACAACCACGCACTTGCCAAAAAATGCGTACCTTTGCGATACGGTTTATGCCTTTTTGTGCGGCTCTGGCAACAGCCTTAAACGAGCCGATATGGGCAAGAACGCTTTTCAAACAACGGTTTTAACATCATTATCACCTATTATTATACTAAGAAATGAACAGCAGAAACGTTTTTCTTTCGATTCTAATAACGGCCGTTACGCTGTGCGGATGTGGCGCGCGCTATGCGGTTACGGGCATAGAACGTAGCAGGGTGCTGATAGACAAACGCTACGATGCCGCCAATGATGCCGATTTGCAGGCCTTCATCGCACCTTACAAGCAACGAGTAGACAGTCTTGTAGCGCCCGTTGTGGGTCGTGCCGGCTGCAACATGTCGGCCGGGAGGCCCGAAAGCACCTTGTCTAACCTCATGACCGACATCTTGGTGTGGGCCGGACAACGTTGTGGCGAACAGCCGCAATTTGCCGTGTACAACATTGGCGGCATGCGCGCGGCTATTGGTGAGGGCGACGTTACGCGCGGCGACATTATCAATGTGGCTCCTTTCGACAACAAGGTGTGTTTCATTACGCTTACCGGCGAACAAGTGCAACGCCTGTTCGAACAGATTGCTAAACGCGGCGGAGAAGGCGTAAGCAGCAGCGTGAGGTTGGTTATCGACAAGAACAGACAACTGAAACGCGCCACCATCGACGGCAAACCCATCGACCCAAAGGCGCAATATCGCGTGGCCACAAACGATTATGTGGTGCAAGGAAACGATGGCATGCCTGCCTTTAAGGAAGGAACGCAGCTTGTTACGCCCCAAACGGAGGAAAGCAACGTGCGTTATGTGTTGATGGATTACTTTCGCGAGCAAATGAAAGCGGGCAAAGCCGTGTGCGGAAAACGCGAGGGAAGAATTATAATTGAATAGTTTGCACGTGCGAAAGGTGCTTAGCCCATGAGTTTTACGGCATGCAACCTCCATTTGGGCGAACATTTCGCAACGCAACAAGGCTCTGCCCGAACAGGCAAATGCCTTGACTAGCATGCTGGTGAAGCAGCGATAACAGAACGATTAGGCATTGTAAGCAACAGCCTTTAAGCCCCGAATAGCCGCAGTACGCGCCACATGGAACGACAAAAGCGGCTTGTGCTTACGCTACAAAGGGGCTTGTACTGGCACTACAAGGGCCTTGTACGAGCACTACAAGACGTTTGTAGCATGACTACAAGATGCTTGTAGCCCCACTACAAACGGCATTGTACTGGCACATTACCGACAAAGCTTATCGGCAAACGGCTTTCTATCTTCTATTCTTTTCTGCATCATTTCTGCAATTTGCCAAATGGCAGACCCATTAACCCATAACATCAACAACCCCACAACCTCAAAATAAACGACACAAAAGATGAAGAAATACCTGTTAATGGCCGTGGCTTGCATGGCCTTGCTTACAGCACAAGCACAGAAACAGCTGGTTATACTACATACCAACGACACGCACAGCTGCATCATGCCTTTGAGCGAACACCTGGCCGACACGGCCATCGCCGGGCGCGGCGGTTTTCTTAGGCGCGTGGAAATGATAAGGCAAGAACGACAAAAGCATCCCGACTTGCTGTATTTCGATAGCGGCGACTTTTCGCAAGGGTCGCCCTACTACTCCATGTTCAAGGGCGACGTGGAGATAGAACTGATGAACCGCATGGGCTGCGATGCCAGTACGGTGGGCAATCACGAGTTCGACTTCGGCATGGAAAACATGGCTCGCATCTTCAAAAAGGCAAAATTCCCTATCCTTTGCGCCAACTACGACTTCACGGGCACGCCTCTTGAAGGCGTAGTTAAACCATATACCATCATCCATCGCAATGGTTTAAAGATTGGCGTGTTCGGTATAGACCCCAAGTTAGAGGGGCTTGTGCTCACTAAGATGTACAAAACGGTGAAGTACCTAGACCCTGCCGCCACGGCATTGAAGGTGGCTACGATGCTAAAAAAGAAGATGAAATGCGACGTGGTGATTTGCATTTCGCACCTAGGTTGGGGCATTGGGGGCGACGACGACCAGAAGATGATAGCAGGTTCGCGCCATATCGACTTGGTTTTGGGTGGCCATTCGCACACGTTCTTCGAGAAATTACGCTATGCCAACGACCTCGACGGCAAGCCCGTACCCGTTGACCAGAATGGTAAAAACGCCGTATATGTGGGTAAAATCGTGCTGACGGTGGGAAAGAAGTAAGCGCTGAGCAGGGAGCAAAGCAAAAAATCCACACAATAACCACCCACCTTTTGCGTTTACATATAACGTATGAAGCAACTTATATACCTTATTATATATATGTGTTTGTTGCCCATCGCTACGATGGCACAGCAGCGGCGCGTGGAGAACAGGCCCTACACCGACCTGCGTCCATTTCATTTTGGCGTGGTGGTGGGTGTTCACATGCAGGATGTGGAGTTGTTTAACGCTGGTCCACAGACACTAACGTTAGACGGCGGACAGGTTATTGAGACCAACATCGCCGCCGAACAAGACCGCTATGACCCAGGTTTCGTGGTAGGTGTAACGGGCGAATTGCGCCTTAACCGCCACTTGCAGCTGCGCGCCGTGCCAGCAATGTACTTCGGAAATAGGCATCTGGTTTTTAAAAATCAAGGGCAGACGGATGTCGACGGCCAGCCCATCGTACACCGGCAAGACATGAAAACGGCCTATATCTCTACGGCTTTCAACCTTATTTTCGCTGCACCGCGGTTCAACAACCATCGTCCGTACCTTGTGGCAGGCATCAACCCCATGCTCAACCTCAGCGGAAGCGATACCGACATCTTGCGATTTAAACGCCACGATGTGTTTGCCGAGGTGGGCATTGGTTGCGATTTCTACCTGCCTTACTTCAAGCTTCGTCCCGAATTGAAGTTTATGTTCAGTCTTATCGACTGCTTAGACGGTAAGCATGCCGACCGCCTGCGCGACAAGAACCTTGTGCCTTACGCCCGTTCCACATCGCAAGCAACCAGCAAAATGATTGCGCTATCGTTTTATTTTGAATGATGTTAAGGGGGTAAGCCAAATGTATGGGGGGGGGGCGTTAGGCTGATAGGACAAGTCAGACAAGTCGGACAATTCGGACCAGTCAGACAAATCAGACAAGTCGGACAAATCAGACAAATCAGACAAGTCTGACCAGTCTGACCAGTCTGACCAGTCTGACCAGTCTGACTTGTCCGAAAGCTAGAATGAACTAGAAATCTAAAAACCGCTAGACAACTTTAAAGGGCGTTAGCCATTTTTTCACCTTTTCACCCTTTCCCCTTTTCACCTTTAAAACCCGTCTTCTACTTGTTCTTAATCAACAAAATTTAGGTATCGAGCAAAAAAACACTCACTATTTGTAGGTATATAACAAAACATTTACTAACTTTGCATCATCAAAAGTTAGTACCGCGCACTACGAAAAGCGCAACTACAAGAAAAACGTTTGCTAGGGCAAAGGGAGAAAAAGCAAGTTTGCTTGTACCTTTCCGCAACCAGATAACGCAACTTTTGAGCAACAAGAAAAGAACATATTATACAAAAACATTTTAAACAGAACATCATTATGGCTTACGTTATTAGTGACGATTGTATTGCTTGCGGCACCTGTTTGCCCGAATGCCCCGTTGAAGCAATCTCTGAGGGCGATATTTATAAGATTGACGCAGACGCTTGCACCGAGTGTGGCACATGCGCTAGTGTTTGTCCCAGCGAGGCTATCAGCCTGCCGTAAGGAACAAACAAATTAACGAAGAGGCCAGTTAACAAGGTTTGGATGGATAAACGGCTTGCGCATTTAGGTGCAACAGCCTACCCATCAACAAGCGAACCTTGCTCACTGGCCTCTTTTTTTATGGTTCTTCCGTTAAATGCGTAGACGCCTATCATGCAATGCATATAGTC
>CALIZL010000034.1 GCA_938028745.1 uncultured Prevotella sp. | reverse complement strand
ATGTTTAGACTTTCAAAGATTTATGCGTAGTCCCCACTAATCTTCCGCTGAGCCGCGATAAGGATCATTCTAGGACCAGAATTGCGGGAACAAAAAAAAATCCCGACTGCTCTAAATGGAACAGTCGGGATGCTGTTGTGCGCCTGATAGGACTCGAACCTACACGTCGCGAAACACTAGATCCTAAGTCTAGCGCGTCTACCAATTTCGCCACAGGCGCGATTTGCGGTGCAAAGGTAGTGATTTTTTAGGGGCAAGCCAAATTTTTCGCCGTCTTTTTACGCTTTTCTCGCGTGCGCGCGCATTATATAATGGTGTAGGCCGCCCCACAAGAAGCATTTCCTACCCCATCGCCATTGCTGTTGGCCTGCCTTATTTACCATTATTCTGATGAGCTCCTTTCAGCGCGTTTTACTTCGCCAACAGCTTTCGGGCGTACTCAATAAGCGTGTCTCTTCCCCGAGCCAGGTCGGCAGACTTCATGCCTACCTGATGCGTTGGGGCGATACCGAACTCGGTATCTTTACCGTCACGGTCGTACATGGGGCAGGCAGAAAAACGCACTATCCAGCCATTGGGCAGTTCACTAGAAAAAGGTAGGCCCGCACCGCCGCCCGTCCTGTCGCCCACAATCGTTACTTGGGGCAGGCACTTCATGTATTTCACAAACTCGTTGGCTGCACTATACACGCCGCGATTGGTGAGAACCACCACTCGTTTTTGCCACCTAAGCCCCTTAGAGGGTTTAAGTATCTGCCGGTGGCGGGGCGAAAAGTCGTTATGTCCACGTCCTGTTTTGTGCTGCATATAGCCCACCAGCACTTCTTCGTTGGTAAAACGGGCCGCAAGCGTTTCGGCACTGGTCACCATTCCGCCACCATTCTCGCGCAAATCAATAATCAGTCCGTTGCAAGGAGCGAAGTAAAGCAAGATACGGTCGAGGTTTCCAGCCCCGAAATCGTTTACAAACGAGGCGCAACGCAGGTAAGCCACGTTGTCGTTAAGTATGCGATACTTCATGCCAGCCGCAATCTTGTAGTCTTTTCCGAGGTAAAGTTTCAGCACGTTCTCGCTGAAATGGCTGGGATAATCTTCTTTCCACGACCAATCTCGCCCCACATCAAAGGGCGCATAGAGATTAACGTGCCCATCTTTAAGTTCGCCCAGCATGTTCGTCAGCACCTCAAAGGTTTGCTCCTCGGTCATTTGGTTCTCTAATTGGCGTGTATACTTGTTGTAAACGGCATTCCAATCCAAACCATATTCTTGCTGTTTATAGTCGAAAAAACAATAATGTTCGTCGATTATTCGCCACAAAGCCTCGAAGTTTCCACGCGGATTGTTATCGTATTGCTCCACATCAACACAAGCGCCCAACAAGCCCCACGCTGCCATTAGCGGCAGAAAAAAGTATAACAGCTTTCTTTTCATGGTGCAAGTTTGATGAGGGTGAAACGTTTCACAAGGCCAATCACCACGCCATGTGTATAGACGTGGGTTTTCAATCCATTGACACGCGATTGCTGGATGTCGCCCATATAACCCAAACGAACGGTTGAGCGCAAGAGCGGGAAGTCGACAGTGAGCATCTGCCGCAAGGAAGGGGCAGAGCCAATAGTGGTGGGAACGACGTTATGGTCGTAGTTTCCTTCGGAGAATATCTCGTAATACGACTGCCCATAGTTGGGCGAGAACATCACGCCAAGCAGGGGTACGGCCACTTCGTAACGCAAGAGTAGGGGTATGCTGCCCGCCCTAAGCTTGTAACTAGCCACTGCCGAGGGCGCAAGATGCAGAAACACGCGCGCCTGAGCAGGGTTGTTAGAGTTGTGGGTGTTGTAGATAAAGCCCACATGGGTTTCTACCCTACCCCCTACTTGCAGCTGCAAGCGGTGGTCCAGCCAATCAAAGCCATAGTGCAAGGCATAATCAAAGCTGTACATGCCCGCTATTTCGTTGCCACTTCCTGCCCTATTTTTAAGGTAAGCCACGTTTCCCGTGTGCGTGATTAGCTGCGAAAGACGGCGTCCTTCGCGCTCGCGCTGGGTCTGCGAGATATAACGGAGGTCGGGACCTGTATAATGTTCGGGCGAAAGATAAGTGTCTAACACCTGCGCCCGGCCGATGCCAAGCATGCGTGCAGTGGTTGTTATCTTGCCATTGGTGGGCAATGGTGAGTCTTGGTTAAGCTTGTTTTGCGCCTGAGCCATAGGACTAAGGCACAGCAGAAGCAAGCAAAGCCACCACCCTGCCCACGCCCGTTGGCGAACGTTGGCACAGGTAAAGGTTTTGCTTGCGTGTGTGGCCACCGTCTGAATGTGCCACAAGGGGGATGCACTAAGGTTCATCTTGAAAAAGACTTGGTTGTTCGGGACTGGCCGCAGACTTGATTCGGGGCGACGAAGAGGCGGCAGACGGCGCGCTTTCTGCACCTTCATTGCCTTGTTCGTCCTTGTCTTCGGGCTCTGGTTCGGGTTCGGGGAAACGTGTAGGTTCCAATTCTTCAATGTGGTCTACATGCGAAGTGGTGATGCGTTTGCCCTTTGCCTTGAACCCTTTAACGCCAACAAAATCTTCAATGTCAATCTCCATGGGCGCACGGTCTTTGTCGCTACCGCCGAACACCACCTTAATGCGAGGGTAAGGCTGGTCGGACAGGAAGAGCAGTTCGCTCTTGGGGTTGTCGCCAAGGAAACATTGCTTGCGCTTAGAGCCCTCCATCGTGAAACGTTTGACGTAAGCGAACTTGTCATTGTCGGCATCGCGCACCACGGCACTCCACACTTTGTTCTCGTCCCACTTCTCAATCAGTTTCAAGTTGTCTTCGTAATGGTTGTTCACATCGAAATCTGAGAGGTAGAACTCGCAGTTGTCTAGCACCACAAGTATAGAGTCGTTCTCGTTAAACTCGCCCAGCAGTCGGCCGTGGTCGTCGTAATTAATGCGTTTCACGTCGGGGTCGAACCACACTTTACGGCCTCCCAATGTGCTGTGTCCCGCTTCGAGCAAGCCTATTTTCTTCACCGGACGTTTGCAAATGATGTTTCCACGCGAGGTTCTCGCCTTGATAATCACCTTCGAGAAGTCGAAATCCACGATACATTTTTTGCGGCTTGGGGGTGCTTCCGGTTCGAGAATAACTCGTATCGTCTCGGCCTCGCCGTTGGGATTGGCCGTGAAATAAACAACTTTCGACCCCGCAGTGCCTTGCGTAAGGTCGTATTCGCGGTCGCGCGTTGCGCTGGTGATGTTGAAACGCTTGATAAAATAATGGCCTTCCTTGCCGTCGCGATACACAATATTATAAGTGGTGCGCCTGTCGTTGCGCTTATGCACCTGCACATGCAACACGTTTTTGCCCACGAAAATCTTCTCGGCCACGCGCATTATCTTATACTTGCCGTCGCGATGGAACACCAGGATGTCGTCGATGTCCGAGCAGTTGCACACAAACTCGTCTTTTTTCAGCCCCGTTCCGATAAATCCCTCGCGACGATTGATGTATAGTTTCTCGTTGGCCTCAACCACTTTGGTGGCCTCGATGGTTTCAAAACTCTTTATCTCGGTTAGTCGGGGGTGGTCTTTTCCGTACTTATCAATCAAGAATTTGAACCATTTGATGGTGACGTCCGTCATGTGTGCCAAGTCGTGGTCAATGCCCGCAATCTCTTCTTTGATACGTGCCAGCAGCTCGTCGGCCTTATCTTTGCTGAATTTAAGTATGCGCTGCATCTTTATTTCCATCAATCGCATGATGTCGTCGCGGCGCAATTCGCGTATGAAGTTGGGCTTGAAGGGCGTCAATCGGCTGTCGATATGTTCCACGGCAACGTCCATATTCTCGGCATTCTCAAACTTCTTGTCTTTGTAGATGCGCTCTTCGATAAATATTTTCTCAAGCGAAGAGAAGAAAAGCTGTTCCAACAGTTCGTCTTTCCTTATCTGCAATTCCAGCCTAAGCAGCCCCATCGTGCTGTCAACGTTATGCCGCAGCACCTCGCTTATGGTGAGGAAACGCGGCTTGTTGTCTTCGATAACGCAGCAGTTGGGCGAAATGTTAATCTCGCAGTCGCTAAATGCGTAGAGTGCATCAATGGTTTTGTCCGACGAAATGCCAGGGGCGAGGTGCACTTGTATCTCTACTTGGGCCGCCGTATTGTCGTCTACGCGCTTGGCCTTTATCTTTCCCTTCTCCACCGCTTTAAGAATAGAGTCGATAAGCGTGGTGGTGTTCTTGCTGAAAGGTATCTCGCGGATAACAAGTGTCTTGCTGTCCAGTTTCTCAATCTTGGCGCGCACCTTGATAGAACCGCCCCTTTGTCCGTCGTTATATCGGCTGGCATCAATCGAACCGCCCGTGGGAAAGTCGGGAAACAGCCTAAACGGTTCGCCTTTAAGATAATGTATGGCCGCCTCGCACAGCTCGCGCATGTTGTGCGGAAGGATTTTAGAGCTAAGTCCAACGGCAATTCCCTCCGCCCCTTGCGCCAAAAGCAAGGGGAACTTCACGGGCAACGCGATGGGTTCTTTGTTTCTTCCGTCGTAGCTAGCTTGCCATTGCGTGGTTTTGGGATTGAAAACGGTGTCGAGTGCGAACTTAGAAAGCCGCGCCTCGATATAACGTGGGGCGGCAGCGCGGTCGCCCGTAAGGATGTTTCCCCAGTTTCCTTGCGTGTCGATAAGCAGGTCTTTCTGTCCCATCTGCACAAGGGCGTCGCCGATAGAGGCGTCGCCGTGGGGGTGAAACTGCATGGTGTGACCCACAATGTTGGCCACTTTGTTGTACCTCCCGTCGTCCATGCGTTTCATCGAGTGCAATATACGGCGTTGAACCGGTTTCAAGCCGTCGGCGATGTTAGGCACGGCGCGTTCCAAAATAACGTACGAGGCGTAGTCGAGGAACCAATTTTGGTACATGCCACTAAGGTGATGCACCGCCGAGGCATCGAAGCGGTCGGCGGGTTTGTAGTCGGAATGCGTTTCAACGCCCTCTTCCTCGTTTTCGTCTTGTTGCTTTTCGTCGGCCATGTCCAGGCCTTCTTCCAGTTCGTTCGGGTCTTTTATTTCGTCGTCCATAGTGTGAGTTTCCTATATGTATGTATTTCCGCCAGATATTTCGTGTGTTATAAAGCTAAGCCACCGTCCAAACGAGGGGATATGTTTCGTTTCTTCGTACCGTTTTATTAGCTGGTCGAGATACGACTTCTCGCAAACGACAGTTGGGCCAGCTTTCGAATACTTCATGTTCCGCTCCTTAAACATGACCTGAAGATAGCGACAATGAAACTGTGCCGTGGTTGAGAAGTTGCCATTCTCGACGTTTCCCATCTGTTCGGGGTCGTTATCACGTACATTATAATGGTTTATATATCTTATAAACTCTTCCTCTTGAGGATTACTTTTAAACACGCTTCTGTTACCAAGAAACCATGTTTCCATACAGATGTTTTGTTCAAACAGCACTAATTGGGCATCTTTCAACTTTCGTTTATCTGCTGTGAGCTGTTCATTCATCCGCTTTTCTAACTCAATGCGAGTTTCTCCTTCGGTATCAAGACATACCATCAGATAATCGTAATGCCCCTTCCCACCGCTATTTATATCATTAATGTCGGCCACAGCGTTAGATATATGCTTGTAAATTGAGGGAATTCCACCTGCGCTGAACAGGTAATAGTTGTTCGTCTGCACCTTGTCCGCATTGTCAAGCTTTTTCAGCTGTGGTACCAACAGGCTCAACCAAGCGGTATATACCATTGGTTCGGTGCGCGCGCCCTCTACAATGATATACACATTCATAGTTGCCCTGTTTTATAAGCGTTTGTTTGCAACAGCTGCATAAAGGCATCGTGGTGCGAATGCGTACCAATATTCAGTTCGCTGGCATTGTGTATGCTCACATCGCTGCCATTTCTTGTCACCACTTTCCATTGCGATGTGGGTATGGTGTTAATGATATAGGGGTGATGACTGGTAATAATCATCTGAACATCAGCTTCAGGGTTGCGCACTAAGTCGGCCAAAAGGTCGATGCAATTCACACCCAAGCCATTTTCAAACTCATCTATCAGTATCACGTCACCATCCTTGGCCAAGGCTAATGCTGTAATTTGAGATAGCGTTTTACGCATTCCTGAAGACATGTTGCTATATGAAATAGGCGTATGAACACCCTTTTCCTTAATATGAAGATTTGTATAGATAACATTCTCGCTTTCGCGTATGAGTGTAAAGTCAATTTCTTCTACTAAGGGGAAAATACTAATGAAGGTATCACTAACACATTTGAACTCAGGCAATTTATTTTTCTTTAGCAAGTAGAGGTTGGATTCCATCGAAGTAAGCCGTCTTTTTTTAATGTAATCTAAAGTCTGATCGTTGGCCAAAAGTTCATTCGAAACAATGTTAAATGCCGGTAATATTTCATCAACGTCCAACTCATATACTTGGTTAAATGCCTCTGCTGGTGAATTTACACACTCTTCCTCTTTCAACAAGGACAATGCACTAGTACAAGAATCTAGCTTAACAGTTTCCTTTCCTCTATACCATAATTCGGATTTACTTCGTTGAATAAGTACTGTTTCTCCCTCCATTAGACACTCTTTGACAATCGGATACATTCCTTCTCCTGTGAAGTTCAAAGGGGCTTGGTAGCTAGCCAACCCAAATTCACCCGTCCATTGATACTCCTTACCATTTTGTGAAAAGCTAATAGCCCACTCTATACCTTCAAAGGAATAACCTGTGGCAATATGGGAAAGCATCTGCAACGCCCTCAATATCTGGGTTTTTCCCACTCCCGATGCGCCAACAAGCAGGGTAGTATTGTCAAATTGGGCATCTTTAATGTTCCAACCTGTCTTATGATTGATAAAAGTTAGCTTCTTTATTTTCATGACTACAAATGGATTGCGTTGTTAAAGATGGGCCACACGCCTACTTGTCGTAGCCGTATAATGGCACACTAGCATGCACACCATAATTTATAATGGTGCGCGCACTCCAAATGCAAAAATACAAATAAAACTTGGATTAGCCTTATCTTATCGCTGCCAATTAGTTATTTTGGACACTTTTTACCGTTCAAAGCCACTATCAGCCTACACTTTTTTGATGTTTCTTGCTGTCCTTCCATTACTTTTCGAATGATAGAAAGACTACTTTTAGCACCACATCCTTTTCTTAGTTGCTGCAAAAACGCCAGGGACAAAAACAATTGAGGCATTCATACCCACAGAGGTCGTCTTGTCTTTTAAGCTTTCTATAAATTGAGCGGAGTTTGTTGTCTTTGTGCAGTAAAACCAAGATACACACCCCACGCATACACGAAGTACCAGACTAAGATACAATAAAACCGAAATCCTGACCCATTTGCCAGTGTCAAAACATGGCCATGTCTCAAAAAGGTAACCAGACGGAAGTTCTTTCGGCGCATTCTCTACAAGTTGAAAGCATCTTACCAGTGGCACATAATGAGGAGAAAGTCAAGACGAGTTCTTTTATGTTCCTTATGTTCTTATGTCAAAAATGGACGTATTTATGTCAAAACACGAAAGACGAACGATTAACTCGTTCACTTATCCCCTTGTCTTCTTGTTAACATGTCAACCCGTCAACCCAAAGCAATGTCAACTTTTCAGCGTAAATTTTAACATTATAAGTGCCCTTTCTGCGCACCAACCGCCCACCTTGCCGCAAAAAATCGATTCTCGCGAAGGTTTGTTTTGAGGCAAAAAGGGGTTTGTCTGCGAATACGATAAAATGAATGTTTATTCCAAGAAACCGTCATTTGTACCACATTTCGGGCTATTTGCTGCTAAATATAGTGCAATTTGCGGCAAAACGCAGTGCATTTTGGTGCTAAATGCAGTGCGTTTTGGTGCTAAATGCAATGCGTTTTGATGCTAAACGCAAGGTAAAATGGTGCTAAACGCAGTGCAAAATGCGGCTAAACGCAAGACAGAAAGCATAAATATCCACTGAAATGGTATAAATAAAACCTTGCAGAGCCATGAAAAACAGAGCTGAAAAGGGCAAAATAGCCATTAAAAAGTGGTTTTTGAGGGGCTAAAAGTGGGTTATTGGGCGCAAAAAATAATGAGTTGGCAACCAAACTAGAAAGGCAAAATGGTGCAAAATGCAGGTTCTTTGCCTAAAAACGGACAAACAGTGGGACGTGAAAAGCAAAAAATGGTAGTCATTTACCTACTTTTTAACCTATATTTTCGCTAGAACGGAGCGAAAATTAGAGCGACATTGTAAAATAAAAGATAACAATTTAAGTTTTTGAGTTGGTGAGGTTGTGAGTTTTTGAGTTGACGAGTTTTTGAGTTGATGAGTTTTTGAGTTGATGAGTTATCACTTGGGGTCTTTCTCAAACTGGTTCGCAGTCAGAAGTCTGTATGCCAATCAAATGCCCAACTTTGTAAACATCTCGTCTGCACTGGCATACTCATTCACACGCCCATGCGCCTTATCGTCAAGTGCTTGTTCGTAAGCTGTGCGCCGTGGTGTTGTTTTATGCACAGTCCACCCCATACGCTTTACAAGCGACTTCAACAAAGAGATGTCCGCCTTGGGTATCTCTAAAAAGTAGGTATTCATCGTTGTCTTATCCGTATCCATCGTTTGTCCTCCCCGTTATAGGTTCACTTTGCAAATATAATCCTTTGCTTTGAGATACGCAAGAGAACAAAAAAAGAAAAGCGCCAAACAACCATTCGCCCAGCGTGCAGAGGCGGCTTACCTATTCCACCACAGCAGCAATCCGAATAAATTTAAGGCCATGAACATCTGGCAAGACGCGTTTGTGACACCTGCAAAGGGTGGAAAGCCCCACCTAAAACGCTGATTTTAACGCCCCAGTTCGCCTTCTATCAGAAATAATGTGTAACTTTGTGCCACAAATAAGTAAATAAGAAAAAGACAATGGCACAAGAAGACGTTTTCAAGAAAATAGTTTCGCACTGCAAAGAATATGGGTTCGTGTTCCCCAGCAGCGACATTTACGATGGGCTGGGAGCCGTTTACGACTACGGACAAAACGGCGTTGAACTGAAAAACAACATTAAGGAGTATTGGTGGAAAAGCATGGTGCTGCTGCACGAGAACATCGTGGGCATCGACTCGGCCATCTTCATGCACCCAACCATCTGGAAAGCTAGCGGACATGTGGACGCTTTCAACGACCCCCTTATCGACAACCGCGACTCTAAAAAACGCTATCGTGCCGACGTGCTGATAGAAGACCAAATTGCCAAATACGAAGAAAAGATAGACAAAGAGGTGGCTAAGGCTGCCAAGAAGTTCGGCGACAGCTTTGACGAGGCTATGTTCCGCCAAACCAATCCGCGCGTTTTGGAACACCAAGCCAAGCGCGACGCACTGCACGAACGCTATGCACAGGCCATGCAAGGACCTAACTTGGATGAGTTGAAACAGATTATCCTGGACGAGGAGATTGTAGACCCCATCAGCGGAACAAAGAATTGGACCGACGTTCGCCAGTTCAACTTGATGTTCTCTACCGAAATGGGTTCGCTCTCTGATGCCACCAGCAAGATTTATCTGCGCCCCGAAACGGCACAGGGCATCTTTGTTAACTACCTGAACGTGCAAAAAACGGGCCGCATGAAAGTGCCTTTTGGCATCGCGCAGATAGGAAAGGCATTCAGAAACGAAATTGTGGCGCGCCAATTTATCTTCCGCATGCGCGAGTTCGAGCAAATGGAAATGCAGTTCTTCGTTACGCCCGGCACCGAGCTCGACTGGTTCCACAAGTGGAAGGAAACGCGTATGAAATGGCATCAAGCATTGGGATTTGGTGCTGAAAACTATCGTTTCCACGACCACGAAAAGCTGGCGCACTATGCCAACGCCGCATCCGACATTGAGTTCCGCATGCCCTTCGGTTTCAAAGAGGTGGAAGGCATACACTCGCGTACCAACTTCGACCTGTCGCAACACGAGAAATTCTCGGGCAAGAGCATCAAATACTTCGACCCACAAACCAACGAAAGCTACACGCCCTACGTTATCGAGACCAGTATCGGCGTAGACCGCATGTTCCTTTCGGTGATGTGCCACGCCTTTGAAGAAGAGAAGTTGGAGAACGGCGAAACACGCACCGTACTGAAATTGCCTGCCGCACTGGCACCCGTTAAGTTGGCCGTGCTGCCGTTGGTGAAGAAAGACGGTCTGCCCGAAAAGGCTCGCGAGATTGTGAACGCGCTGAAATTCAAGTTCAACACGCACTACGACGAGAAGGACACCATCGGCAAACGCTATCGCAGACAAGATGCCATTGGCACGCCTTACTGCGTAACGGTTGACCACGACACGCTGACCGACAACTGCGTTACGTTGCGTTTCCGCGACAACATGCAGCAAGAACGCGTGAACATAGACCAACTAGACAGCATCATCGAAGACAAAGTGAGCATCACCACCTTGCTCAAAAAACTGCAATAACAATGAAGAGAAAAAGCTTTTTATTGATGGCCGCGGCCGCATGGATGGCCTTTGCTTTCACCGCATGCAGCGAAACGGACAACGCGGCAGACGACTTCCCTAACTGGCAAGCCGCTAACGAGGCCTATTTCGACAGTATATATAATGTGGCGAAGGCCAATACCGCCCAATGGCAGGTGATACCTAGCATTACGCTCCCCAAGGAGGCGGTGAAAAACAAGACCGACAACGTGGCCGCAGAAGTAATCAATGCGGGCGAAGGGAGCGACCGCGCATTTCAGAACGACACGGTGCGCGTGATACTTGAAGGTCGACTTAAAGCCTCGCCTGGCTATCCCAAAGGCAAGGTTTTCCACCAAACCTATGTAGGAAGTGACGACAACACCACGGCCAATGCCGCCAAGCTGGCGGTGAGTTCGGTTGCGCCAGGTCTGCAAACGGCATTGCAAAACATGCCCGTAGGTGCCAAGTGGCGCGTGTACGTGCCTTACCAACTGGGCTTTGGCTCGGCAACAGGGAGCGGAACCATTGCTCCTTCGCTAAGCAAAACAGTATCTGTGCCTGCTTACTCTACGCTAGTTTACACCGTAGAAGTGGTGAGCATCATTCGCCAAGGGCATAAATAAGGCCGCATAACCTTCTTAGGGTGTGTTCTATAAGTTCCTTACAGCGTGTATAACACGTAAAGGGGGATTTATAGAACACACCTTATTAATATACGCGCGCGCGTAAGACACGTACCAACATTACACGTGCCGACACGCTTCCACTGGCTGCCAACGCCTGCAACAGCTCTCGTTTGAAGCACTTAACGATACCTGTTAAACTGCCACACACAACCCCTCTTACGCTTTTTTCGTTCCATTTCTTTTGCCATACAGCAAAAAAAGTGTACTTTTACAAGCAGAAATCACATTATATTACTATAAAATCTATGAGTTTGAAAATCGTTGTACTTGCCAAACAAGTACCAGACACGAGAAACGTGGGCAAAGATGCCATGACGGCAGAAGGCACGGTGAACCGCGCAGCCTTGCCCGCAATCTTTAATCCAGAAGACTTAAACGCATTGGAACAGGCTCTGCGCCTTAAAGAACAGCACCCTGGCTCTACCGTTGGCGTGCTGACGATGGGCCCTCCACGTGCAGGTGAAATCATCAGACAAGGACTTTACCGCGGAGCAGACACGGGTTGGTTGCTTACCGACAAGCTTTTCGCCGGTGCCGACACGCTGGCCACATCCTATGCCTTGGCTACGGCCATCAAAAAGATTGGCGATGTGGACATCGTTATCGGCGGACGACAAGCCATCGACGGCGATACGGCACAGGTTGGACCGCAGGTGGCACAGAAATTGGGCCTTAACCAGGTTACATACGCCGAAGAAATACTGAAAGTTGAGGATGGCAAGCTAACCATTCGCCGACACATCGACGGCGGCGTTGAAACGGTTGAGGCACCCATACCTTGCGTGGTGACGGTTAACGGAAGTGCAGCCCCATGCCGTCCGTGCAACGCTAAGCTGGTGATGAAGTACAAAAATGCACGTTGCCCCATGGAACGCAACGGCAAAGAGCCGCATCCCGAACTGTTCGATCTGCGCCCTTATCTCACGCTCAACCAATGGAGCGTGGCCAATGTGGACGGAGATGCAGCCCAATGCGGACTTAGCGGCTCGCCCACAAAGGTGAAGAGCGTGCAAAACATCGTGTTCCAAGCTAAGGAAAGCAAGACGCTAACGGCCGCAGACGCCGACATAGAGGCGATGATGAAAGAATTGTTGGACGAAAAGATTATCGGTTAAGGGGAGGTAAAGTGAAAGAGAAGCCTCACCCCCAACCCCTCTCCTAGTGGAGAGGGGAGTGATATGCCTTGCGAATTAAAAGAAGAAAAGAGCTTTTAAAGGTGAAAGGATGAAAAGATGCTACGCCATCAAAAGCCATTATGCTGTTTATGCCTTACCTTATGTCCTTATGTTCTTCTGTCTAAAATTCTGTGCTTTTGAAGAAAGCCGCAAAGCATTTGGCTTAACTCCTTAACTACATAACTCCTTAACTCCTCAAAAAACATCTCCTTCTTAAATTAAAGAACAAACATGAACAACGTATTTGTATATTGCGAAATAGAAGACACGACGGTGGCCGAAGTGTCTCAAGAATTGCTAACCAAAGGTCGCAGTCTGGCCAACGAGTTGGGCGTGCAACTGCATGCAGTGGTTGCGGGCACGGGAATTAAAGGCCATGTCGAAAGCCAAATCTTGCCTTACGGCGTAGATAAGCTTTTCGTTTTTGATGCCGATGGGCTTTTCCCTTACACATCGGCACCGCATACCGACATCCTGGTGAACCTCTTTAAGCAAGAGAAACCGCAAATCTGCCTGATGGGCGCAACGGTTATCGGTCGCGATTTGGGTCCGCGCGTGTCGTCGTCGCTTACTAGCGGACTTACCGCAGACTGCACCCAGCTGGAGATTGGCGACTATGACGACAAGAAAGCAGGCAAGCATTACGATAAGCTGCTGTACCAAATTCGTCCCGCCTTCGGTGGAAATATCGTGGCAACGATTGTCAACCCCGACCACAGGCCGCAAATGGCAACCGTGAGGAGTGGCGTGATGCAAAAGAAGGTGTTGGACAACAACTACAAGGGAAAAACCGTTTATCCCGACGTTACACAGTACGTACAACCCGAAAGTTATGTGGTAAAGGTGCTCGACCGTCACGTTGAAGAGGCCAAGCACAACCTCAAAGGCTCGCCCATCGTTGTGGCCGGCGGCTATGGCGTAGGCAGCAAGGAGGGTTTCGACCTGCTTTTCAAGCTTGCCAAGGAGCTACATGGCGAGGTGGGAGCAAGTAGGGCCGCCGTTGATGCAGGTTGGGCCGACCACGATAGGCAGATTGGACAGACGGGCGTTACCGTTCATCCCAAGGTGTACATCGCTTGCGGCATCTCTGGACAGATACAACACATCGCCGGCATGCAAGACAGCGGCATCATCATCTCTATCAACACCAACCCCGATGCACCCATCAACAAGATTGCTGACTATGTTATCGTGGGCACGGTAGAAGAAGTGGTGCCGAAGCTGATTAAGTATTATAAGAATAAGTAGTAAGAAACAGACCCAAAATAGCAACCGGCCTCACCCCCAACCCCTCTCCAAAGGGAGAGGGGAGTAATATGCCTAAACAATGATTTGCAAATTACTCCGGTACAAAATGGCCACATGGCAATCTCCAACCAACAACCTCAGGAATATTAAATGAGGCCTGTCTGTGAGAAACCAATTTGGGTATGCTCAATGCTTACATACAACTAACAGCTTAACGGCAAGGACCTGATGGGCAAGGACAAAGATTACGGATACGAAACAGCTGCGCCCGACCGCTATTCACGACTGAAAACATTCGCACATAACAATCGAAAGGAAATGGCACCAAGCGAAGAACGCTTGTGGGATGCACTCAGACATCTGTCGTGCGGATACAAGTTTAGACGGCAACACGCCATTGGCGACTTCATCGCCGACTTCGTTTGCTTGGAAAAACGACTGGTAGTGGAAGTGGACGGCGAGTATCACAACTCGCCAGAACAACAAGCAGACGATGCCACCCGTAGCCAAGTTTCTCGAACAAAAGGGCTTTCATGTTATCCGTTTCAGTAACGATGTGGTTGACAAAAGCCTCAATAGGGTTCTGCACAGCATCAAAGAATATCTATTTAATCATTAAGGAATTATCACCCGCCTCATCTCCAAACGGCAAGATAACGAAGAAAATGTTCGCCATTCGTTCACTTTATCACGCTGTTCGCAGGAGATTTAAGCTTAACTTCACAAGCAAGACGAAACAGGATTATGAACCAACGGTCTACTTTCGCCTGCATGAAGCAAACAAACATACACTCCCCTCTCCCCTTTGGAGAGGGGCTGGGGGTGAGGCCAATTTATTTATTACGATATGGCAAATTACTTTTCGGACTCTCCCGAGTTGGAGTTCCACCTTCATCACCCGTTGATGAAAAGAATTGTTGAGCTGAAAGAGCGCAACTTTGAAGATAAAGATAAATACGACGACGCCCCCGTTGACTACGACGACGCCATCGAAAACTATAAGCAGCTGTTGGAAATAACGGGCGACATCACCGCCAACGTTATCGAACCAAACAGCGAATCGGTTGACGAAGAGGGTCCGCACCTCGTCGACGGACGCATGGTGTATGCCTCGAAAACGTTCGAAAACCTCGATGCCACGCGCAAAGCTGGCCTGTGGGGCATATCTATGCCACGCCGTTACGGAGGTTTGAACCTCCCAATAACACCTTATTCGATGGCATCTGAAATGATGGCGACGGCCGATGCGGGCTTCCAAAACATCTGGAGCTTGCAAGACTGCATCGAAACGCTATACGAATTTGGCGACGAAGAGCAACGCAAGAAGTACATTCCGCGCGTTTGTCAAGGCGAAACGATGTCGATGGACCTCACCGAACCCGATGCAGGCAGCGACTTGCAAAGCGTTATGCTCAAAGCCATCTACTCGGAGAAAGATGGTTGCTGGCTTATCAATGGCGTAAAACGTTTCATCACCAACGGCGATTCAGACATTCACCTCGTTCTGGCGCGCTCAGAAGAGGGTACGAAAGATGGTCGCGGACTGTCGATGTTTATCTACGACAAGCGTCAAGGTGGCGTTACCGTACGACATATTGAAAACAAACTGGGCATACATGGCTCGCCTACGTGCGAACTTGTGTACAAAGATGCCAAAGCCGAACTATGCGGTCAAACGCGTATGGGCCTAATCAAGTACGTTATGGCGTTGATGAACGGTGCCCGCTTGGGTATCGCCGCGCAGAGCGTTGGTGTGTCGCAGGCCGCCTATACCGAAGGTTTGAACTACGCTCGCGAACGTAAACAGTTCGATACGAACATCGTAGACTTCCCCGCAGTATACGATATGCTCTCGCGCATGAAGGCCAAATTGGATGCAGGACGTAGCATTCTCTACCAAACGGCACGCTATGTAGACATCTACAAAGCACTCGACGACATCGCACGTGAACGTAAACTTACACCCGAAGAACGTGCCGAACAAAAGAAATACATGCGTTTGGCCGATGCCTTTACGCCATTGGCAAAGGGTATGAACTCTGAATACGCCAACCAAAACGCCTACGATGCCATACAAATTCATGGTGGTTCGGGCTTCATCATGGAGTATAAGAGCCAACGTCTCTATCGCGATGCGCGCATCTTCTCTATATACGAGGGCACAACGCAGCTGCAAGTGGTGGCCGCCATTCGCTATATCACCAACGGAACTTACCTCGGCATCATGAAAGAGATGCTCGAAGACGAGGTGGCCGAGAACCTACAACCACTTAAAGAGCGTGTGGCCAAGTTGGTGGAACGCTACGAAGAGAGCGTGAACAACGTGAAAGAGTGCGGCAACCAAGACAGACAAGACTTCCTTGCACGTCGCCTTTACGAGATGACTGCCGAACTTTTCATGTCGTTGCTCATCATTGCCGACGCATCGAAAGCTCCCGAACTCTTCGAAAAGAGTGCCAACGTGTACGTTCGCCTTACCGAAGAGGCGGTTATTGGCAACCATGCCTTCATCGCCAACTTTAAGGTGGAAGACCTGGAATACTACAAATCGCGCTAAAAAGAACTCACTCCCTTCTCCTCTTTGAAGAGGAGAAGGGGGAATGATATGCCCTATATCTTGGGGCTTTAACTCTCAGCCTACACAATGCTGAACAACAAAGGGGCGTATTACCATTCATTGGTAGCACGCCCCTTTTATCTTCAATGGCTAAACTAAACTAACCTTGTAAGACTCTTAAGCCAAAAGCGAGTTGACAAATTAACGAGTTGACAAGTGAACAAATTAACGAATTGACAAGTAAACAAGCTGACGAGTTAGCAGGCGAAGCCATCGCTTCACCTTTTCACTCTTTCACCATTAGAAGTTATGGAGTTAAGGAGTTAAGCCAAATGTGTAGGTGGCGTTAGCCATTTTTTCACCCTTTCACCTTTTCACCCTTTCACCTTTAAAAGGCGCAGCCATTTTTTCACCCTTTCCCCCTTTCACCTTTTCACCTTTACACCATCTGCCCAATCAGCTCTTCCCTATCCCCAGGCAGCATATCAATAACAGGAATCTCAACCATAGTATAGCATCCAGGCTGCAAACGCATGGAGGCGCGAGCCACATTAACCAGCACCTGAGCCGTTAGCGCGGGGTTGTTGATGCTCATGTCGAAAGAGAAATGCTGGTTTTGGGTCTTTCCGCTAACGCCTTTGCGCACCAAATGAACGCCATGAC
This sequence comes from uncultured Prevotella sp., assembly GCA_938028745.1. Classification (GTDB taxonomy): domain Bacteria; phylum Bacteroidota; class Bacteroidia; order Bacteroidales; family Bacteroidaceae; genus Prevotella. The sequence continues at coordinate 3,434 of CALIZL010000034.1, read as the reverse complement.
CCATGTCGCGAACCTCGTCTACCGACTTCACGGCAAACACATGCGTCTCGTCGTTAGCGAAATACGGGTCGGCCTTTACCTCTGCGGCCACATCTTCAAGTCGTGCGCCATCCTCCAATTCCACATAAACCATCCTGCGATGAATGCCTTCACCCTGCGGGATAGTCATCGAAAGGGCATTCTTAACCCCTTTCTTACTGCGCACACACACGCTGTGTCCCATGCTCATACCTGGTCCGAAGTTGGTGTACGACAAGCCTTTGGGTGCCAAACTCTGCATCAGCATGCGCACGATAGAGTCTGAACCTGGGTCCCATCCAGCCGAAATAACGCTCACTCGGCCATGTTCCTTGCACACAGGCATTAGCTCTGCGCGATAGTTCACGATGCCAGAGTGGATGTCAAAGCTGTCTACCGTGTTTATTCCCATAGCCAAATAACGTTTGGCGTATGCCGGACACTCGCGCGTAGGCAAAGCCAAGATGGCCACATCCACATCGTGCAGCTCGGCAATGTCGGCCACCACGTCGTATTTTTCCAGCTCCATCGGCTTATCTTTCGCCCCTTGTCGCCTTACGATACCAGCCACTTCAAAGTCGGGAGACGCCTCCAACGCTTGTAACGTATATTGTCCAATGTTGCCATAGCCCACTACGGCCGCTCTAATCTTTTTCATATTCTTAAATATTTATGTATTGTTATCATCTTCTTTATCACCTGCTTGCGATGTCGCAAACACGTGCCTGTCGCACCAGATACGCGTTTCTGCGACATACAAAAGTAGTGCATTACCATGAAATAACGGCAAGCAAGCCGATTAAAAAACACCCATCGCCATGCAATTAGTGTTAAAACAGGCACAATCTTATCTTATATCAACGCCCGACACAGCCGTTAGCGTACACCTATATTATATAAGAACCACCACCCCCTCGCCACAATCAAGCCATTTATCCTCATGTTTTACGCACCGCCATCAACACATAAAACATGTTATTTAATTTGTTTAAAGCATAATATTGCGTATATTTTCAACTTAAACACCATATTTTAGTTATAAACTCAAACATCCGCATTATGAAAAGAACGCTACTCATCTTGCTCTGTTGCCTGTGTTATGTTGCATACGGACAATCCTTACAAGCCAATTTCTATGCCTTAGGAGGAACCACACCTTATTATAGTATGGGGTGGGACTCGGTTGAAGAAGCCAACAAGTGGAAATACTTCACCCTTAACAACACTGCCACGTGGCAATTATTCGAACAACCAAGCTGGAAAGGGCTGAAACCCTTCTCTTACTTCAATCCCAACAGCAAGTTCTCACTGGGAATTAGCTACTCCAACAAAAAGCAAAAGGAAACTGCCCAGTCGCCCCAAATAACCATCAAGCCCAACAGCACGTGCAGCTTTTACGCCTGTTTCAGTCCTGGGTTGTTGGTCTTTGCCAAGTGGAAACTACTTATCACCGATGTAGACACAAAAGAAACGACAGAATTACTGGATGCTTTCAAGTGGTCGCAAGACAATGCTTTCGACGGTCCCAACTGGAACAAGTTCAACGTAAACCTATCGGCCTACGCCCAAAAGAAGGTGCAATTCTCCTTCGTCTATGAGGGTTCAGGTGGCGAAGACGTGTTTATCGACGGATTTGAAGTATCGCAAAACGATGCAAATGCCACCTCCATCCAAATCGTTGAGGGCGAAGAAGTGGCGTTTTACAATTCTTCCGTAGGCAAAGTTACGTCTTATAATTGGAAGTTTAAGGGCGGAACACCCAATGTTTCCACCGACGAGAACCCCAAAGTTGTATATGCAAAGGCAGGAACTTACCCCGTAACGCTCACCGTTAGCAATGGAACGGAGGAGCACACCTTTACGCGCGAGGCATATGTAAACGTAAGCAAGAAGGCTCCGCAAGCCTATATCGGGGTAGAACCAGGCGGTTATCTCTCGCCATTCGTTGGCCGTTTCATCGCCTTGGGCTCGTCGCTCACGTTCAAAGACCTCTCTAAGAATAACCCCACCCAATGGCAATGGTCGTTCAATGGGGCAAACATCGAGCAGAGCAACGAGCAAACCCCCACCGTAACCTACAACAAACAAGGCGTGTTCAGCGTGGGATTACGTGCAACCAACGATGCCGGAACCAGCAAAGACGCGCTAGTAAACTACATACAAGTGGGTGGACAGCAGCACATTTGGAACATAACGCCCGAAGAAAACCCCAACCTCAATGTCATTGGGCTGGGATTTTATGGCTTCTACGCAGGCTCCAACTGGCTCGGCATGTCAAAGTTTGCCGAACATTTCGATGCACCACAGGCTAAGGCCGAAGTGAAAAGTGTTGACGTTTACTTTGGGTCTACGGTCACGGTTAGCCCCAATGCCGAAGTCAGCGTATCTCTGGCACTGGCCGACGACAAGGGTATGCCGGGCCAAGTACTCGCCACTTCCACGCTAAAAGCGTCTGAATTGGTTTACGACAACAATGCGATAAAGCCAACCACCTTCACTTTCAACACGCCTGCAACGGTAGAGAAGGAGTTCTTCGTTGTCATTGGCGGACTGCCCAACAACGATGAGGGCAACAATTCGGACAAGATTGCCATCCTTTGTCTACGCAGACAAGCGAAAGAAAAAACCACAACATACCATCTCTTGGCCGACGAAGACGGCAACAACAAGCCCACAGGCACCTATACATGGTATCGCAACGACGACGAACCCTTGTCGATGGCCGTTTGTCCATTGCTATCTTACGACCTTTCCACCACTGCATTGCCGCGTAATGAAGCGAATGTGGGCGAAACGCCGCTACGTTTCGACGGCAACAACTTACTCACCGCCGTCGACTACGATGCAATTGAGGTGTACGCCATGCACGGTGCACGTGTATTATCAGTCACAAAGCCACCCCACGTGCTGTCACTACACCATCTGCCTGCGGGAGTTTACGTTGTGAAAGCCACTAGGGGCAAGGTGCAAGACACGCTCAAAGTGGTGAAGGAATAAGTAGTGGGTAGTAAAGTAGTAAGTAGTAAGGAGTAAGGAGTAAGGAGTAAAAGAGTAAGTAAGTGCACTTACCACTTACGCCTTACCGCTTACCATCTTACCACTTACCACCCTACTACTTACTACCTACTCCTTTACTACTTACCACTTACTACTCTTACTACTTACTAGCTTACTACTTACCACTTACTACTTACCACTTACCACTTACCACTTACCACTTACCACCCTGCTACTTACTACTCTACTACTTACCACCCTACTACTTACCACCCTACTACTTACTACTCTACTACTTACTTCTCTACTACTTACTACTCTACTACTTACTTCTCTACTACTTACCACCCTACTACTTACCACCCTACTACTTACCACCCTACTACTTACCACCCTACTACTTACTACTCTACTACTTA
>CALIZL010000033.1 GCA_938028745.1 uncultured Prevotella sp. | reverse complement strand
GACTTGTCCTATTAGCCTAACGCCACCTATACATTTGGCTTAACTCCTTAACTCCTTTAACTCCTGAAGATGAAAAGATTACTGCGATTATTAACATGTTGGCAGTCTAATCCAGAGAAGTCCCATTGATTCGCTTTATGTCCCTTATGTTCTTATGTCAAATATAGGGCAGAGTTTGTATCAAAGCACGGCATAAGAACTTGTAAACCCATCAGATTTTGTCCGCTTTTTAGTACGAATTTTAACATTATGAGTGCCCTTTTTCTCCACCAATCGCCTTCCTTGCCGCAAAAGAACGATTCTCGCGAAGGTTGGTTTTGATGCAAAAATGGGTTAGCATGTGGATGCAGTAAAATGAATATTTATTTCATGGAACTGCTATTTGCACCAATTTTGGGCATATTTGTAGCTAAATGGCCTGCAATATGCCGCTAAACGCAGTACGTTTTGGTGCTAAATGCAGTGCGTTTTGCCGCTAAATGTAAGGCGTTTTGGTGCTAAACGCAGGGTAAATTGCCGCTAAATGCAGCATGAAAACACATAGATATACGCTGTGATGGTATAAACATAACCTGTTATAACCATGAAACACATGGGGCTAGAGGGCAAAATTGCCGGTAAGAAGTGGGTTTTTAGGAGCTAAAGGTGGGTATTTGGAGTCAAAAAGATACGTGCTGGCAACCAAACTAGAAAGGCAAAATGGTGCAAAACGCAGGTGGTTTTCTTAAAAATGGACTAAATGTGAAAGGTGTGCGGCCGAAAATATCGGCTAATTACCTACTTTTAGGGCTTAATTTTCGCTAGAATGAAGCAAAATTTAGAGCGGTATTGTAAAATAAAAGATAATAATTTAAGGTTTTGAGTTGTTTGAGTTTCTCAGTTTGTAAGTTGATGAGTTTTTGAGTTTGTTAGTTATTCGATTTTTTGAGTTAGTAAGTTAGTGAGTTTCTGAGTTAGTAAGTTGATGAGTTAGTGAGTTAGTGAGTTGATGAGTTAGTAAGTTAGTGAGTTTCTGAGTTTGTGGGTTAGTGAGTTTGTAAGTTGATAAGTTTGTAAGTTAGTGAGTTAGTGGGTTAGTGAGTTGATGAGTTAGTAAGTTAGTGAGTTGATGAGTTAGTGAGTTAGTGAGTTGATGAGTTAGTGAGTTGATGAGTTTGTGAGTTAGTGGGTTGATGAGTTTGTGGGTTGATGAGTTTGTGCGTTGATGGGTTTGTGGGTTGATGGGTTTGAGGGTTGATGGGTTTGTGGGTTGATGGGTTTGAGGGTTGACGAGTTTGGGGCGTAGGTTAGTTCGTTAGTTGATGATTGTCTGAGTGTTTTGTTTCCCCGTATCAAATTGAAAGCCTATGAATTTATCATGCAGAAGGAACTAATAAACACGCAAACTCGCTTTCTAGAAACTCACGAGTTAGCCAAATGATAAGCAAACGAAGTTACATCTATTATACAACGAAAACACTGCTTGTGCCCACTTATAAACGCCAAGGTGGGCTCCAAGATGCACATTAAATGGACTTGGAACCCACCTTCGTTAAGACTAGGACAAGCCTTCGATTACGCCGTTAACGACGTCGATGCGCTCGGCTTGCGGACTCTTTGGCAAGCCAGGCATGCGCATGATGTCGCCTGCAACGGCCACAATCATTTCCGAACCCGTGTTGATAACAAAGTCGCGGATGGTGATGTCGAAGTTGGTAGGCAGTCCGTAGGCCTTCGCATCCTCCGAAAACGAGTATTGCGTCTTAGCAACACACACGGGGAAATGCTCCAGACCCAGTTCCTTAATTCGTGCCAGCTTCTTCTTGGCGGCAGGTTTCAGCACCACATCGTTTGCTCCATATATGCTTTGGGCAATCTTACGCACCTTCGTTTCGATGTCGTCAGCATCGTCGTAGAGCATACGCAGCGGCTTAGAGGGGTTCTTCTCGATGGTTTCAACCACCAATCGCGCGATGTCTTCCGCCCCTTTACCGCCCTCGCCGAAGGCCGTGTTGAGGGCAAAGCCCACGCCAAGCTCCTCGCAATGACGGCGAACGATGTCCAACTCCTCATCGGTGTCGGTGGCAAAGCGGTTCAGGCACACCACCACCGTTTGGCCAAAGGCCTGCATGTTGGCAATATGCTTGTCCATATTGGCCAGTCCGCGGCGCACACCTTCCACGTTGGGCGTCTTTATTTCCTTTTCGTTCACGCCGCCGTGCATCTTCAACGCCTGCGCGGTGGCCACCAAAATGGTGAGCTTTGGCGATATGCCCGCCTTTCGGCACTTAATGTCGAAGAACTTTTCTGCACCCAAGTCGGCACCGAACCCCGCCTCGGTGATGGCGTAGTCGCCAAAGGTCATGGCCATTTTGGTAGCCATCACGCTGTTACAGCCGTGAGCGATGTTGGCAAAGGGACCGCCGTGGATAAAGGCAGGCGTGTTCTCGATGGTCTGAACCATATTGGGATGGATGGCATCGTGCAGGATGGCCACGATTGCACCGCCCACACCCAGGTCTTTAACCGTGAAGGGTTTGCCTTGCAATGTTACGCCCAGCAGCACGTTGTCGATGCGGCGGCGCAGGTCTTCTTCGCTAGTGGCAAGGCAGAAGATGGCCATTATCTCCGATGCGGGCGTGATGTCGAAGCCCCCTTCGGTAACAATTCCGTCGGTTTTTCCGCCCAATCCCGTAACGATGTTGCGCAGGTTGCGGTCGTTCACGTCGAGAACGCGCCGCCACAGCACCTCTTTCATGCCGAAGCCATCGTCTTGGTGTTGGTAAATATAGTTGTCTAGCAGGGCGGCAATCATGTTGTTGGCCGAAGTGATGGCGTGGAAGTCGCCCGTAAAGTGCAAGTTAATCTTCTCCATTGGCAACACCTGTGCATATCCGCCGCCAGCAGCTCCACCCTTCATGCCAAAGCATGGGCCGAGCGAAGGTTCGCGCAAAGCCACCACGGCGTTCTTTCCAATGCGGTTCATGCCTAAGGCCAGGCCTACGCTGACGGTGGTTTTACCGTTTCCGCTTTTGGTGGGCGTAATGGATGTAACCAAGATGAGGTTGCATTTCTTCACGCGTTCTTCGTCGATGAGCGTGTAAGGAACTTTGGCAATGTACTTGCCATAGGGTTCTAACTCAGCGGCGGAAATGCCAGCCTTTGCGGCAATGTCGTTAATAGGCAACAGCGTGGCCTCGCGAGCTATCTCGAAATCTGTCTTCATAGATGTGTAAAGCGTTAGTTTAGTAATAATCTTATTGACGTAACTCTGGGTCAAATTTAGGTTATTTTTTTGCAACAGCCAAGCGTTTTGCCAATAAAAAGACAACTGATGTTGTATTTTGTGCATGCAGGGGCGTGCAAACGAGGTTGTGAAAAGCGTGGGGAAGGGGAGCTGGTGGGTTGAAAGGGTGGGGAGTTGGGGAGTTGACAAGTTCTTATATCTTGCTTTGACACAAAGTCTACCCTATATTTTGGGCATAAGAACATAAGGGACATAAAGCGAATCAATGGGACTTTTCTGGATTAGATAGCCAACACGTTAATAATCGCAGTCATCTTTTCATCTTTCAGGAGTTAAAGGAGTTAAGGAGTTATGGAGTTAAGCCAAATGCCTAAGTGGCGTTAGGCTAATAGGACAAGGCAGACTTGTCGGACTTGTCCGAAAGCTAGACAGAACTAGAGATCTAGGAGCCGACAGACAACTTTAAAGGGCGTTAGCCATCCTTTCACCTTTTCACTTTTTCACCTTTAAAAGGCGTCAGCCATTTTTTCACCTTTTCACCTTTTCACCTTTTCACCCTTGCCAGTTAATGAGAGGGGCGACAGCGGCAAGCGCATCACTTTCTGCCCTTCGGCCTACCTTATTTCCCGAAAATGTAGTACCTTTGCACCACGATAACAACAGTTAGGCATAGCCTAACACACTTTTCCTACAACAAAAGTAATGAAAAAGCTATATATTGAGACCTACGGCTGCCAGATGAACGTGGCCGATAGCGAGGTGGTGGCTGCGGTAATGCAGATGGCCGGATACGAGATGTGCCAAGACGAGGCCGAGGCCGATGCCATTTTTATGAACACTTGCAGCGTGAGAGAGAATGCGGAGAACAAGATTTATAACCGACTTGACACGCTGCACGCCGAACAGAAGAAGGGACGAAAGGTGATTTTGGGCGTGCTGGGCTGCATGGCCGAACGCGTGAAAGACGACCTGATTGAGAACCATCACGCACAGTTGGTGGCGGGACCAGACTCGTATCTGAACCTGCCCGACATGATTGCGCAGGCAGAGGCGGGCAATAAGGCCATCGACATCGCCCTATCGAAGACCGAGACGTATAAGGATGTGGTTCCGAAACGCGTGGCACTGGCCAAGATTAGCGGCTTTGTGAGCATCATGCGCGGCTGCGACAACTTCTGCCACTATTGCATTGTGCCTTATACACGCGGCAGAGAGCGGTCGCGCGATGTGGACAGCATCCTTAACGAGGTGCGAAACCTGCAACAACAAGGCTACAAAGAGGTTACGTTGTTGGGGCAGAACGTTAACAGCTACCGATTTGTGAACGAAAAGAGGCAAACAATAGACTTCCCCCAACTGTTGCGACTGGTGGCCGAGGCGGTTCCCACAATGCGCATTCGCTTTTCTACGCCCCATCCCAAGGACATGAGTGATGCCACACTGCGCGTTATCGCCGAGGTTCCGAACGTTTGCAGGCACATACACTTGCCCATACAAAGCGGTAGCGACAAAGTGCTGAAACTGATGAACCGCAAATATACCGTGGAATGGTATCTTAGTAGGGTAAAGGCCATTCGCGAGCTAGTGCCCGACTGCGGTTTGTCGACCGACATCTTTGTGGGCTATCACGGCGAGACGGAGGCCGACCACGAGGAGTCGCTCCGCATCATGCGCGAAGTGGGTTACGACTCGGCCTTTATGTTTAAGTACAGCGAACGCCCCGGCACTTATGCTTCGAAACATCTGCCCGACGATGTTCCCGAAGACGTGAAGATACGTCGCCTGAACGAATTGATTATGGTTCAGAACGAGAATTCGGCTCGCGCCAACCACGCCGAGGTGGGAAACGTTCGCGAAGTGTTGGTTGAAGGTCCGTCGAAACGTAGTCGCGAACAGCTTTGTGGTCGAACCGAACAAAACAAGATGGTGGTGTTCGACAAGGGTAACCACCATATCGGCGAGTATGTAAAGGTGCGAATAACGGGCAGCACCAGCGCCACGCTGTTTGGAGAAGCGGTAGGATGAACAAGGGATTGATCATTCGAAAGATGCCAAGACTAAAGGGTATAGCTTCTGCTCACCATATTATAAATTGAGCTCATCTTATTTTCAACACTATGGTTATAGGAAACGAATATATTTTTGAAGACATTTTGCAAGCAAGTGCTTATATCCTTGAGCACGAGAAGGAAGCATTAGCTAATGATAAAACAAGGCAAAAAGCCCCTATTAGTTGTCCCTTTCCAGACTTTACCAAACTATTTGAGGAGCAAAACATTCGCATTATACCACTGGATAGTCTTGAATACCCATATGCAGCATACTTTAATGATGCAGACGACAGCAAGTTTATTATGAACAAGCTTATGTCTGGTCGATATGCTCTCAAACCAAATCTGCGAAATCATAAGTTCCTGTTCAGAGGTGAGACAGAATTTCACAGCCCCTGTAAACCAAGTTTGTTTAGAGATCCAAAGAAGAAATATTTTTTAGACTATATGATTCATGGAGATGAGATGTTCTACTTAATATTATCTCATCCTCTAGTGCAACTTTTGGATTTAGGTGTTGTGCTTAATGGCGAACTTGTTCGTTTTGAAATGAATCTATATGGTTTAATTCAACACTATTATAATAAATCGGCATTATTAGACTTGACTAGCGATATGAATGTGGCTTTATTCTTTGCCACTCAAAAATATGATTGGAAAACAGACTCATATTCGCCTTTAACAGACGAAAGCCACGAGCCTGGGGTATTGTATTTTTACGACATAGATCCCTTTCGAGACTTCCAAATGCAACCCAATGAAGAATTACTCTCTACAATAGGCTTACAAGTTTTTCCTCGAAGCGGCAGACAACGTGGTTTTATCTATCGGTGTACTATGGATACGAACTTCAACAACCTCTCACAAGTAAAAGCTGTCCGTTTCAAACACAACGCAAAAATCGCTCAAACAATACATGAGTCAATGAATGGCGGGGAAAAACTTTTCCCGCATGACGTTTTGCAAGCCCATTGGAAGGATGTTGCAAGAGACGAAAACAAAGTGTCATTGAAAGCTATACATTTTAACTTAACCAGAAATGAGGAAGAAAATTTGGATAGCATACGTGCAAAGCTTGAAAATGACTACCACATAAACGTAGAAGACTATGAGCCAGTACTGACAAAAGAAGAACTTCATGAGTATTATAAAGCTGTTAAAGATGAAAATCTTTGGGAGGATTTCTGTAATCAGATATACATCCCTGGTGACACAGAAGGGAAAATGATGGCCGATTTGCTAGACGTACCGAATAAACCAGAATACGAATGGGCTTTTAAAGAGGGAATAGAGCATGAGATAGATTATGACAAAGGGTTTCTATTGAAAAAATATAAGCATATTCTTCAATAAATGGACGAACATTAATCGTAAGAGATGTAACTACTAGATCGGGTTAGAAGGCAGAGTAGATGGCCTAGACAAAGTTGACTATAATGCCATACTCAGTTATCAAGCTGATGTCGCAGAATTTTAGTCCTGTCGTTTCAGCCATTAAAACATCCTAACTCCCTAAACAGAGATACGGCGTTGCTCTGAAAAGAGAAGACTAGGGAGAAAGGCATCGTGCCAATCCCCCGAATATAAGTCCTGTGCAGCAGCATGTTGCACAGGATTTATTGCTTATATGGGCGGCGAATAGAGTGGTAAGCATTGGCAGACACCATACTTGGTTTGCTTTATAGATACGCAACGAGTTGCTTTCACGCTGCGCCACTCCTTATATATATGACACGATTTGCAGCTAAGGACAAGGTTTGTGGGATGGTTTTAAATCACCTGTTCTTAGAGGAAGCAGACCTTTGCAGTGTTAAAAAATGGGCGAGAAGCGTAATTTTAACGCGCAATCCATTGCGGTGTCAATGAAAAGAACTAACTTTGCTGCGTAAGATGAAATGCACTTCGCAGGCAAACAATGTGCTGAGGAGAATTTTGGATGCCCCGTTCTAGGGTGTTTCTATCGTCAATAAATAACGCTACCTAACCCAATGGATTAAATTCCAACAGATATATTCTTTAACAATTAAAAGTACTAACAAATGAGTAAAAGCAATTTCTTAATGAGCTGCGCGAAGCATATCTTCGTGTTCTCAGCAGTGTTGATGGCAAGCGTTGCCTTGTCCAGTTGTTCAAAAGACGATAAGGATGGCTCAGCGGAAAATTAGTGGGGACAAATTATTTTTATTACTTTTGCATCATGG
>CALIZL010000032.1 GCA_938028745.1 uncultured Prevotella sp. | reverse complement strand
ACCAGCGTATGTCGCTCTTGGTGCCCGTTTCTTGCGGACGGATATAGGGATAAAATTGCTCGTCGGCCGTTTGTTTGTAGATGCCAACGTTTTGCGAAAGCTTGCGGTCGGCGTAGTTCTCGATAGGGCCGCGGCCGTAGAACTCGCTCACCTGCATGTCGTAAGGCAACTGCATCACCATGCCATAACGAAGAAGGAACGGCCGTTCGTCGGCTGTTTTGGGCGTCATCTGCTGGGTAACGTGCATTGAGCCGTCGCCCGTAATGCTGTAAGTAAGCGTAAGTTGCGCGCCCACTTCGGGCATATCATACTCTACATGTACATCCGCCTTGTTGTCTTTCTTGTCGAGTGCTGCATTGATAGCCACAAGTTGCAGCTTGGGTTCGCGCCAAATGCGATTGCTTTTTTGCACTCCTGCACCCATGTCGTTATCGGTAACGGCGCGCCAGAAGTTGGGTTTGAGCGTTCCGCCTTGGCCTAGAATGGACTTTCCGTCCACGTTGTAGGTGGCAAGAAGACCCGAAACGCGGTTGAAAGCCACTGTGAAATGATTGTTGGAAACCACGACTTGGCTCTCGCCCGACTTATTGCGAAGGCTTAGGCGCGTGTCTTTGTCTACCGCGGGTGCATTTGGCGTCTTACGGAAACAAGCCCCTTGCTGCATCTCAAACTGGTTGTAGGCCACGCGTGTGCCAGCATCGAGCAGCGGTTCGGCCGTTTTCAGCACGAAGTCTACGTTCAGCATCAGCTCTGCATGGGGGCAAAGACTGTCCGTTTTGATGGGCAGGGCTATCTCGCAACGTTGTTGCGGTTGCACATTTAGCTGCTCCACCTCGCCCGTTTGCACGGCCTTACCATTTTTAAGCACCGTCCAAACCAGCTTGTAGTTATCCAAGTTGCGGAAGAAATTTTCGTTATACACGCTTATCTTTCCTGCTTTCAGGTCAACGGGTTCGGCCCAAATGTTCTGGTGCCAGTAAGCAATTTCGTAGGCATGCGGGTTTGGTACGCGGTCGGGACTGATAATTCCGTTGCAGTTAAAGTTGTTGTCGGATGGGTCGTAGTCGTTGTAGTCGCCACCATATTTATATATCTCCACGCCGTTTTTGTCCTTTGCGCGAAGTCCTTGGTCGACAAAGTCCCAAATATATCCGCCTTGGAACTTGGGATATTTGCGCACCAAGTCCCAGTATTCCTTAAATCCGCCAGAGCTATTACCCATCGTATGGTTGTACTCGCATTGTATCAGGGGGCGCGTTTTGCTGTCGTCGCGCGCGTAATCTTCGCACCATTGGTGTGTGCGATACATGGGACAAGCGATGTCGGTGCTGGGACCGTCTACGCCACCGCGTTCCCATTGCACGGGTCTGCTTGGGTCGTAACCCTTAATCCACTTGTATGCGGCGGCGAAGTTTGGTCCATCGGCCGTTTCGTTGCCCAGGCTCCACGTGATGATGGACGGGTGGTTGAAGTAGGTTTGCACGTTGTTTTGGTTGCGTTGCAATATCTGCAAGGCAAACATGGGCTTTTTTGAGGGGGCATCATCGCCATATTGAAAGCCATGCGACTCTTGGTTTGCCTCGGCCACAACGTAAATGCCGTACTCGTCGCACAAGTCGTACCACATCGGGTCGTTGGGATAATGGCTCGTGCGCACGGCATTGATGTTGAGTTGTTTCATTATGCGGATGTCTTGCACCATACGTTCGCGGCTCACCACGTATCCGCCGTCGGGGTCTATTTCGTGGCGGTCGGCTCCCTTGATAAGCACGGGCTGGCCGTTAACCAACAGCTGCGCGTTGCGTATCTCAACCTTTCTGAAACCCACCTTTTGGTTGGTTACGGCCACGTATGCGTTCTCGTCTGCCTTCTTAGGTTGTTGTCCTTTCTTTACGTGCGAGTCTACAACGATTGTCCTTAGCGTATATAGATAAGGAGTTTCGGCTGTCCACCTGTTCACATTGGGCACTTTCAGTTGCGTTTTACCGCCCGTTGCGTGGGTACTGGTTACGAGATTGCCCTCGGCATCCAGCAATTGATGAATTAACGCCGTGCCATTTTGTGTCTTCGCGTCGATGGTTAGTGTGCCATTGGTGTAATTGTCGGTTAAGTCGGGCGTGATGCGGAGGTCTTCCAGGTATGTTTTCTTATCGCGCGCATAGAGATATGTGTCTCGTGCCAAGCCCGAAAGTCGCCAGAAGTCTTGGTCTTCGCAGTACGAGCCGTCGCACCAACGGAAACATTGGAAGGCGATGAGGTTATCTCCTTCCTTTAAGTAAGGAGTAAGGTCGAACTCTGGTGCCACCTTACTATCTTCGGAATAGCCCACGAAGTGGCCGTTAACCCAAAGGTAGATGTTAGACGTTACCGAGCCGAAATGCGCGATAACTTGTTTGCCTTTCCATGCGGCGGGCAGCGTGATGGTTCGGCGATAGCTGCCCACGTGGTTGTCTTTCACCGGCACTTGTGGCGGGTTGTTTTTGAAATGTCCACGCCACGCAAAGCCCACGTTCAGGTAAACGGGGTCGCCATAGCCGTGCAATTCCCAGATGCCAGGCACGGGCATGTTGCCCCAAGCCGTGTCGTTAAAGTCGGTTTCGTAAAAGCGTGTGGGGCGTTGGTCGGCATTTTCCACCCAATTAAATTTCCAATCGCCATGCAACGACAGGTAGTTTTCCGAGCGTTTTGGGTCGCCCATCTTCGCCTCCTCATAGTTTTTAAAGGGGAAGAAGTTGGTGTGCATGGGCATGCGGTTCAGGGTGTTCACCTGCAAGTCGTGCCATTCGGTGAACGTAGGCTGTGCCGCAATGCGGCTGGCGGCCACCGTCTGTTTTGCGATGTCTTTTATTTTGCCCTTTGTTGCAGAACGTTTCGGCTTGCTTTGCGTTGCCGTTTGGGCTTGTGCCTGCAAGCTGAGGGCAGCCAGTGCCGCCCAAAAGAATATTTTCTTCATGCTGTGAAGGTTTGTTGTTAGGTTGTTTTGTTTTGCAAAGATACGATTTTTAGTTGAGTTTGGAGGTGGTGAATGTATAAGTTGGTGAGTTTTTGAGTTGATGAGTTTTTGAGTTTTTGAGTGAAGTTGTCTTGACTTTTAATGGTTCTATAACTTGGGTGGAGTTTACTTTCTTTGTGTGGT
>CALIZL010000031.1 GCA_938028745.1 uncultured Prevotella sp. | reverse complement strand
CACGTCTGCTCTTGTACTACTACTGTCTATGTAAATCTTTCAATGAACTCTTTTTTCAATCGCTACCAGAGAATTTTGTTCCCGAAAGCGGATGCAAAGTTATAAAGTTTTTCAACATCACGCAAGTGTTTTTAAGAAAAATATCGAACCGCAATGCAAATTTTTGAGTTTCTTTACACATTGATAACATAACGGGGATGTACACCTTATTAATATATAAGAGAAGTTTATGAGTTGGTGAGTTGGTGAGTTGGTGAGTTGGTGAGTTGGTGAGTTGGTGAGTTGGTGAGTTTATGAGTTGGTGGGTTGGTGGGTTTATGGGTTTATGAGTTTATGAGTTGGTGGGTTTGTAAGTTTGCGAGTTTGCGCGTTGATGAGCTGAGGAACTGATAAGTTTGCGAGTTGATGATTTGATGAATTTGTGAGTTTAAGAGCGTGAGGTAGTAGGAATAGTAGCTGAGGCCGTCTTGACATATAAAATAGAGAGGAGTGAGCAGCATGTCCGTCAACCGCTCGCGCTGGCGAAAGTAAGCATACATGCCTTCTGTTCCGTTACTCGTGCCCCTGTATGCGGCACAATCGCGTTTTGTCTAGTTTTCGGCAATAAATTTAACATTATGAGTGCCCTTTTCGTCCACCAATCGCCGATCTTGCTGCAAAAAATCGATTCTCGCGAAGGTTTGTTTTGATGCAAAAAGGGGTAGCATGTAAACGCAGGCAAAATGAATATTTATTTCAAAGAACTGCCATTTACACCCGTTTTGAGGCTAATTGGTGCTAAACGCAGTGCATTTTGGTGCTAAACGCAGTGCGTTTTGGTGCTAAATGGAGTGCGTTTTGATGCTAAACGCAGGCCATTTTGATGCTTAATGCAAGGTGTTTTGGTGCTAAATGCCGCTAAAAATGCCGCTAAATGCAAGACAAAAAAGCATAAAAATCCACAGCAATTGTATAAACAAAACCCTTTAGAGCGATGAAACACATGGCTAAATGGGGCAAAACAGCCGTTAAAAAGTGGGGGTTTAGGGGCTAAATGTAGGAAATTGGGCTTGAAAAATCACGAGCTTTCAACCAAACTAGAAAGGCAAAATGGTGCAAAATGCAGGTTCTTGGCTTAGAATTTGACAATCCACAAGGTTTGGAAGGGTATGAAAAGCAGTTTTTTACCAACCTTTCAGCCTGAATTTTCGCTAGAACGGAACGAAAATTAGAGCGGCATTGTAAAATAATAAACAACAATTTAAGTTTTTGAGTTGATGAGTTGATGCTCTTAGAATCTGTTGGGTTTTCGTGAGTTTATAAGCCAGCGAGTTGAATTGTCCTGTACCTCGTATGTGGGAGGATAGGCTATCTTGTGTTGGTTACACAAAGACAACAGCCTCCTCTCTATTTATAGAAAGATTAAAAGTAGAGATGGTTTCGCAGACAAGCCAGCAAGTTAACCCTGATGCCACCAAAGAACAACAACCGCAAACGAGGTAAGAACAGAGTTTCTCCTTACACTTAACCAAGTTACACTTAATGCCTGAGCAGATGTGCAACACCATCCCACCACCCGCTACTCTTAATTTTATACAACAGCACCACCAACTTTCGTAAACGAAAGTAAAATAAAACCACAAAGATATATATAGTGTGAAATCTCATACCGGCCACTTTCTTATGTCTGTTTTTTTTAATAAATTTGCAGTACATCAGAAGATAACACGCGAGTATCCCAATAAACACAGTCTTTATAGAAATATTTACACAACGATAGTCTTTTCTTAAAACAAGACCTATCAGCAATACATCAGCTAACACTGATGAAGGCTCTATTGCTCCTAACCAATCTTGTGCATCCCGTTAAGAACAGCTTCCAATAATTGTATGTTTTGCCTATATCGAAAGTGTTTTATCGGACAGCAACATTGCATGCCGCCTAAGTTCAACAACTCGCAACCTGATAATGGCTATCGACCACTTATCAGCCCCTAAATTAAAAGAGGAGAAGCCTCATAATATAGTAATGGTATTAGTTTATAAAGAGAATTAAAAGAGTTTTAGTTATGATGAAGTTTTATTCTTTGGTATTATCAGCACTATGTGCTTGTGTCCCCACGATATTAAAAGCTCAGGGACAAAACCCACACTCGCACGAGTGGAACGGAAATTCAGTAGCCTCAGTAGCAAACTCAACCAACGAAGACATCAAAACCGTTTACCTCTACAACGTTGGCACAGGCCAATATCTCAATGCAGGCAGCTATTGGGGTACCGTTGTAGTAGGCTACGGCGTTGGCATGCCCATTAACATCACCAAGTCGCCCATCTCAGGCAAATACCGCATGCAAGGGCCACAAGCAACGACAGAGGGCCGCAACATTGCCTTCGGCCGCAGAAAAGACACGCCAGGCTACACCGACCCTATCAACTACAATCATGTTTATGTAGACAGAGGCGTAGATTACGACCTTTCGAAAACACCGAACCCATACACCACCGAGGCACACCACATCAACGGCATCCTCGACTGGGAGTTCGTAGAGACACAATCGGGTAGTAAAACGTACAAGATACGTTTCTACAACGACGAGCACAACCAAGGCTATGGCGGAACTCGCTATCTTCAAATGAAAAGCGTTGGACACAGCAACACTTCTCCCCTAGCCTACCCTGCAACGGCAAGCAACAGCGACAAGTCGTGCTTATGGAAAATCGTAACCAAAGCCGACCTTAAAGCGGCATTTAAGGAACAATACGCAACCGACGAGGCACCAGCCAACGCAACATTCCTTATTTACGACCAAAACTTTATCCGTGGCGACAAGGATGTGGAGAAATGGCACGCCAGCAATGGGCTTACATGGGCCTACGCCAATGCGCAAGCCTACCTCTTTAATCCCGCCAATGCCGACTACACTTACTACGTTGGCAACGGCGCCATATCCAGCAACTACTATATGGCCAACTACGCGGGCTATTCCACAGCCAACGTTAGAAACTTAGGCAACAACGGAAAGGCCAACGGAAAGGTTACGCAACAAGTAGTAACACTGAAAAAGGGTTGGTATCGCGTTTCTTGCAATGGCTTTTACAACGCCATACCGGGCAGCCAACTAAAATCCAAGCTGTTCGCAAAGGTACAAGGCACAACGGATGCTTTCTCTAACGTGTCCACTAGCCTAAACGTCTTTGCTCACGAATTCTGTTATACACTCGCCGACCTAATGCGGGCCTACGACGCATCAGACCTTGCCCAAAAGCACATCAGTCCATATTCAAGGGCTGCTATGGAGTTCGAAAAAGGGTCGTACAACAACACGGTGCTGGTATTTGTACCCACCGACGGAGCCAAACTGGACATCGGTATTGAGATAACAGGCTCAACACGTCAACGCGACTGGACCTGCTGGGATAACTTCCGCCTTGAATATTGCGGTACGCAAGACCTTGTTCTCGACGAGGCGCAAACAAGCATCCTTTATCTTGCCAAGCAAGTTCAACCCCACAAGGCGGCCACGCTGATATTAAAGCGCACAATGCAAAAAGACGAATGGAACAGCATAGTTCTCCCCATATCGCTTACCGCCGCCCAAGTGAAAGCCACATTCGGCGAAACGGCCAGGCTATCAGCATACCCACATCAGTCGCCTACACTGAGCACCCGCATCGACTTCACAAAGGTATCGTTAGATAACGATAACGCCATCGCCATCGAAGCCAATAAGCTATACTTGCTGCGTCCTACAAAAGAACCAACCGTGCCTCCCACGGCCGCCCCATATCGCAAATTGGTAAAAGATGTGGGATGGGTTGAAGTACAAGCTCCATATTACATTATCAACAACGTTACACTCGACACCAATCCGCAAACCTTGCCCAATTACTCAAACGGCATTCTGCGCGATCCTTCCACTCCATCAACCACAACCGACGAACAGCTACAATTCTGCGCATCGCTCTACAACCAAACTGCGAAAGTAGTTCCTGCCCACTCGTATGTTCTTGGAAAGAGTGCCAAGTCTAACAACAAGTGGCTATGGCATTTCACACAAAGCCCAATGTCGGTAAAAGGATTCCGTGGCTGGATTGCCACAGGTTCAAATGCCCAATCTAAGGCACTCAACTTCTTTGTTGATGGCGAAGAGATTGGCAGCACGTTCGACAACACAACGGACGTAACGAACACCTTGGTGCAGCCAAACGGCGACTTGTTTGCCAACCCAAGCAACATCTACTCCGTAGACGGAAAGCTGGTGCGGCCAAATGCCACCTCTACCGAAGGATTGCCAAAGGGCATCTATATTGTAAACCATAAGAAGATAATCGTAAAATAAACTTAGGGAGTATGAAAAAACAAGTTTACACGAAGCCAAACTGCACCGCAGTATATTTTGATCTCGACGAACTACTACGCGCACCAGGCGCATCGCGTTTCGACAACGACGGCGATGGCGACAGCGACCCTGGCCCCATTGTGCCAGGCGACCCAGACGAGATTGGTGCCAAACCTGGCTTTGGCTGGGGCTGGGACGATGAAGAAGACATGTAGCCCATCCTGCCGAACATTACCAATGGTAACAAATTAGACCATTTTTCCTTACATAAGCAACGCATCCCCACGCAAGGGTTATGCATCTCCCATCCGCAATGCTCAATATCGGGCGTTGCGGATGTTTTTCTTTAAACCCCAATTGGGTATTAGCAAGATTTCTAATGAACTGTGATAAGAAATGACCTTTACAGCATATTTGACGATATGGCAAATCCGTAGCATGATTTTGAGGGGGACTTGCATTGCTCAGCCATACGAAAACACAGAAAACAAACAGGCCAAGGCCTATGGGCTAGCCGTATTATGCAAAGTAAGGCAGGGTTGCTCGCCATGTTCGCAACCCTACCCTACAAATAGACCAACCGCTTTGCGGTAGTTGACACCATTACATTTACTATCTTAAAATTGTATTCAAGGCAACACGAACTTTTATCTCAAGCGAACGTGTTGTTGAAAAAACAACTACTTTCGATTATAAGTGTATACACACACAAGTGAACAGTCCTTATTGTCACCCCAACAGCTTATCTCTCGCGACCAAACCCCTATCGTTTAGGAACGATAGAAATGGCGTAACCACCACCAGCCACGGCTGTGAGCGAAAGCTTTGTGGCAGAAGTCACGGTGCGGCGTTCTATACGATAAGCCTTCGGGTTGGTGCGATAGTCGGCATCGGGTGCATCGGTGTAAATTGTTGCCTCGTATTTGCGCCCCTTATCAAGGAACGACAACGACAGCTGCGACTTGTGCGGCGCATTGCCCGACACACAGCCCACAAACCAATTGTCGGTGCCCTTGGCTTTGCGGGCTGCCGTGATGTAGGCCATAGGTTCGGCCTCAAGATATAGTGAGCGATCCCAGTCTACGGCCACGTCCTTAATGAACTGGAAGGCGTCGGGATGTTTCAGATAATTCTCTGGAAAGTCGGCCGCCATCTGCAACGGACTGTACATCGTAACGTAAAGCGCAAGCTGACCGCAGATGGTAGAGTTTACATGCGAGCCACCTGCACAGTCCATCTCAAAGATGCCGGGCGTGTAATCCATCGGTCCACCCTGCAAACGAGTGAATGGCAGTATGGCCGTATGTCCTGGTTTGCTGCCCCCGAAGGCCTGAAACTCGGTGCCACGTGCACTCTCGTTGCCGATGAGGTTGGGATAAGTGCGGCACAAACCTGTGGGGCGAACCGCCTCGTGCGCGTTAACCATAATCTTATAATCGGCTGCACGTTTCACGGCCTCCAAGTAATGGTTCACCATCACTTGCCCATAGTGGTACTCGCCACGCGGAATGATGTTGCCAACATATCCACTTTTAACCGCGTTATATCCGTAGAGGTTCATCAACTTGTAGGCACGGTCCATGTAACGTTCGTAGTTCATCACCGACGACGACGTTTCATGGTGCATCATTAACCGAACGTTCTTTGAGTGAGCATAATCGTTTAAGGCCTTGATGTCGAAGTCGGGATAAGGCGTTTGGAAATCGAACACCTTCTCTTTCATGTTTCCCGCCCAGTCTTCCCAACCAATGTTCCAGCCTTCAACCAGCACTTGGTCGAACCCATGTTCGGCGGCGAAGTCGATATAGCGGCGCACATTGGCGTTGTTGGCCGAGTGTTTGCCCGACGGTTTGGCCTTGGTATAGTCTGTTTCGCCAAGTATGACCGAGGGGAACTGCTGTGTATAGGCCCAATCGCCCTTGCCCGAAATCATCTCCCACCAAACGCCTACGTACTTAACTGGGCGTATCCACGACGTGTCCGCGTACTTGCAGGGGTCGTTAAGGTTAAGAATAAGGTTTGATGCAAGCACTCGACGTGCGTCGTCGGTAACGATCATCGTGCGCCAAGGACTGCGGAAGGGCGTGTGCAGGTAAGCTTTAACGCCCTTTGCATCGGGTGTAAGCCACGAGGTGAACACCATATCGCGGTCGTTTAGGTTGAGGTGCATTGCCGGATAGTCCACCAAAGCCGCCTCGTGCAGGTTGATGTACAGCCCTTCGGCCGTCTTCATCATCAGCGAAGTCTGAACACCTGTGGGCGAAAATGGGGTTTGCGACATGTTATTGGTAATTGCCCCCTTCATCTTCTGCCGCACCTCACTGAGGTGCGACTGGGTGTATTCGTACTCCTGTGTGTCGTAATCGCCAGGAATCCACCACGCCGTGTGGTCGCCAGTCATGGCAAACTCGGTGCGTTCATCCTTCACCTGGAAGTAGTTCAGCTTGCCTTCTTGCGGAAACTCGTAGCGAAAGCCCACCCCATCGTCGTAAACGCGAAAGCGGATGTTGAGCATTCGCTCGGTAGACTTCTGTTCGAGCCGCACCAACAGTTCGTTATAGTGGTTTCTTATTGTGCGGTTCTCGCCCCAAACGGGTGTCCACGTCTCGTCGGCCGAGCCCTTTTCTTCGCCCACAAGCGTAAAACCGTCCAGCAAGTCGCCGCCCTTTACCAGTTCAAAGCCTAGGCGGCTAGGCTTGATAACGGCCTTGCCGCGGAAGGTTACGGTGTAGGTGGGCACCGAATTGTTAAGTGCGAAGTTTACCTTTACATCGCCATTGGGCGACTTAACCTCTTGCGCCAGGGCACTGAAAGCACACAGCAGCACCAAGCATACAGACAAAACAAATCTTTTCATATTGTTGTTAGTTATTGAATAAACGTGTCATAAAGGTGGAACAACAAGGAAACGCGCGCTCGTTTCGCACACCTGTTCCTTTTGCAAAGATAAAATAAAATGTCGAAAATGGCATGTGACACCTATAGATATGTGCAAAAAATAATGCAAACGATTGCGTGTGCATGCGTTGTACATCTTGCAGGTGTACATTTTTTCGCGAGTGGGGGTGTGCAAGATTAGGATTTTTAGATTAACTTTGCACCGATAATCGACAACATAGGCGGGAAAAACGCCTAAGACCGGAACAATGAAAAGAAAGAAAAGAAGGATGAGCAAGGGCATGGCGTGGAGCCTTGTGGCCGCCGTGCTGTTGGTTGGCGCGCTGGTTTATGCCGTAATGTGCTGTTTCTCTTCGCAACGGCAGATGCGCAATAGCGTTGTGGTTGTGCAGAGCAACCTGTGGTACACCGTGGGTACAGGGGCCGACAGAGTGGTTTTTTTTGCCGAAGTAGCTCCCGATAGCACTTTCGCCAAGGCAGCAACAAGCCCCACAGACTTACTTAAAGCACCCCATCTCACCTCTGGATTTTGGGTTAACAGGTTTGCATTGCTGCCCTCGTGCAGTGGTAGAGTTGTCGCTGCCATGCCTCATGGCACAGCTGATAAGGGGAAATTGCCCACCGATGTGAACACGATGGTGCAGAAAACATTGGGCAAACTGCTTGCACAAGAAAAACAACTGAAACGAGAAGTGAAGGAAATCAACTACTATATGAAGGTGCACGGCATGCAAGACGAAGGCTATACGGCCGTTTTGGCTTACGCCCATAAGCTGAAAACGCGGTTGGCCGAGGTGCAAAAGGTGAGCAAAAGGCTTGCTCTGTTGTGTAAGGAAAAGCAACCGCGGGTGTTGCGCCACACGCGTTATGCCCTGCTTTTCGACGGCAAGAGCATCGCTGCCAAATGTTTGCGCGAAGACCAACAATGGGGCTTGTGCCTGCTACAAACCACAAACGAGAGTAAGCCTTGGCGCGCAAATGCGCTTTCGGCCTTGCCTTGGGGCATGTCGGCAGCAGGCGAAGTGCGCGTGGCAAGTGTGCCTGGGCTGGGCTTAGATCCATTGGCCACGGTTAAAGACAGTGCTGCCGTATGGGCGGCCAGTGTGGAAACGGATAGCTGCCTGCGCATGCACGCCGCGCTGGGACAAGCAGGTTCGCCCGTGTTCAGTGCGTGGGGACGTTTCGTTGGAGTGTATAACGGCGCAGGTATCGTGCCTCGCAACATCATCGCCCAAATGCTATGGAACGAAAAATAAACCATCCTAAACGTTTTCTTTGGCTCTCGGCATTGCTGGTCGGGGGCCTTTTCGGGGCTTGCCACTTCGAGAAAAACACGCTTAACGGCGACGGAACGGCGCAGGTGTTGCAACAAGAAGGCGACCTTTGCTACCAAGGCACGGTACTTCGTGGCCGCAGTCATGGCTATGGCGTGTTGTGGCTGAAAGATAGCGTGGTGTATGCTGGACAGTGGAAGGAAGGAAAGCGGCAGGGAATGGGCACGGCACACGACAGCAAAGGGCGGAAAATTACGGGACGTTGGAATGCCGACACGCTGGTGAGTGGCACTCGCGAAGAGGCCGCAGGTGTGTACGTGGGCAGCTTTAACAGCAAGATGATGGCCAGCGGACACGGCGAATATACGGGCAACGACGGCAGCCACTACGAAGGACATTGGGAAAACGATGCCCAAACAGGTAAGGGATTTGCCCTTACTGCGCAGCCCAAAGTGAAGGTTGGCGAATGGAAAGCAGGCCAATATCTGGGCGAACGCCTTACTTATACCACCGAACGCATCTATGGTATCGACATTTCAAAATACCAACACGTCATCAACAAGCGCGTACATCCCATCAAATGGAACCAATTGCGCATCATTCACTTGGGAACGGCTAGCCGAAAAGCCATTCATGGGCAGGTAAACTACCCCATATCGTTTATTTATATCAAGAGTACCGAGGGCAAATCGTTGCTCAATCCCTTTTACAAGGCCGACTATAAGCAAGCTCGCGCCCACGGTTTCAGCGTTGGCACTTATCATTTCTTCTCCATTTACTCGCCTGCTGCGGCTCAGGCGGCCCATTTCTTACGCCATTCGCACATATCGAAAGGCGATTTTCCGCCTGTTCTCGATGTGGAACCCAGTCCGCAGCAGATTGCCAAGATGGGTGGTGCTGAGGTTCTCTTCAAAGCTGTTCGCACTTGGCTCACTATTGTAGAGCAACGAACGGGCAAACGCCCCATACTTTATATCAGTCAGCAGTTTGTTAATCGTTACTTGCCACTGGCTCCCGACATCAAGCGCGACTACGACATTTGGATTGCGCGTTATGGCGAATACAAACCCGACGTGCACCTGGTGTATTGGCAGCTATGCCCCGACGGTCGCGTGCAAGGCATACAAGGCGAGGTAGACATTAACGTGTTTAATGGCTATAAAGAGGTGTTCGACGAGTTTAAGGCGAAGTTGTAAATGGGCATTTAGTGTGATGTTTAGACCTTGTTTTTGTGGGAATTTAGTTGCTAAGGTTATAAGTGAGTAAGTTTATGGAGTGACAATAGGCCGTAAGCAGAGCCATTTGCTGGCTTATAAACTTGTCAACCCGTTTAATTTGTCGACTTGTTAACTCGTTAATTTGTCAACTTGTCAACTTGCAAACTCGTCCACTGGCAACAGCGTTACGGCCCTTATCTGTTTTTAGTTCAGCTTAAATCTCAAAGGCACACTATACCTCACGCGTACAAATCTGCCGTCTTGTTGGCCTGGCAACCAGTTAGGCATGGCCTTCATCACGCGCAAAGCCTCGGCATCAAGGGCTGCATCCACCGCTCGTTCAACCTTAAAGTCAGACAGCGAACCATCTTTTTCTACAATGAAACTAACGATTACGCACCCTTCCTTTTTGATTTTTTGCGCCGATTGAGGGTATCTGGCCGTCTTACCAAGATATTGCAGCAGTGCTGCATCGCCTCCTTTAAAGCATGGCATCAACTCGCATACATTGTAAACCTTATTGTCTACCTCAATCCGCTTGGGTTGTACGTACTTATTTCGCACTTTTCTCTGCGCATTCGCCCTTGCTGGCGCGAAGACAACAGCCATAAAGGCAAAGGCCAATACGGCAAAAAGCCGACAATCAAAGCCTACTAACCGCTTGCAGGCTTGCTTGTTCTTCATCTTCATTCTTCTATTTTTGTGATTGTGTATTGAGGTTATCTAACATGGAATTTGACTAACATGCAGAGAGATTTATCGCACGACAGGCGATGGAAGTTGGTTAGTTGAGAAGTCAACCGCTGGTTCGCACCTCATTTATATAAGCTTAAAACTAACGGGTACACTATGCCTCACGCGTACATTTTTACCGTTGTGTTTACCTGGATTCCACTTAGGCATAGCCTTTACAGTCTTTAAAGCCTCGTCATCAAGTTCAGGGTCCACCCGCTGTATGAACTTAAAGTCGCTTAGCGACCCGTCTTTCTCAACGATAAAGCCAACCACAACACAGCCTTGTATGCCGAAATCTTGGGCCCGTTGTGGATACCTTGTTACCTGCGAAAGAAATCTCATCATTGCCTCTTCCCCTCCTTTGTAGGTGGGCATCTGCTCACACACATCGTAAACCTTATCGTCTGTGGTGGTGTCCTTCTGCGTTTGCGTGGTCTTCCCCTTCTCCTTCTTATCCTGCGCGTTCGCCCTAGCAGGAACAAGAAGAACAGCCAAAGTGATGGCCAATACCGCGAAAAGCAGACACTTAAAGCCTGCAAACAGATTAGGTGTTTGTTTGTTATTCATACTCATGATTATTTAAATGGTTATACGTTACAGCTAACTTGCATTGCTGTCAGTTTGCAAATATATTAATTTCTTGGATGATAAGCAAGGATAAAATAGGCAAATTAGCAAGTAGGTGGGTTGACAAACAGACAGACTTAGTCGTCGGTTTTCGGTCGTTCTATTACCAACCTGCCTACTTTCAACCTGTAATCACCCCCCAATTAGCACATCATTTCGTTAAGCCGCCAGTCATTCACTCCATTGTTTCCAGCCTAAAAGATACAGGTACGTTATATTTCACGCGCACACGTTGCTTATTTTGCCTACCAGGAATCCATTTGGGCATGCCCTTAACCACTCTTAAAGCCTCGGCATCAAGGGCTCTATCAACCGCCCGTAACACCTTAACGTTAGTGAGAGAGCCGTCTTTCTCGACAATAAAGCCTATTACAACGCGCCCTTGCACCCCATGTTTCTTAGCCAATTCGGGATACTTCACACTATCCGTAATGTATTTCAACAGTGCTGCATCACCGCCTTCGTAGGTGGGCATCTGCTCACACACCTCGTACACCTTATCGTCTGTGGTGGTGTCCTTATGCGTTTGGGCTTTCTCCACCTTTTTATTCTGCGCGTTCGCCCCAGCAGGAGCGAAGACAACAACCAACAATACAAGGGCCGAAATAGCAAAAAGCAGGCACTTAAAGCCTGAAAACAGATTAGGGGTTTGTTTGTTATTCATACTCATGATTATTTAAATGGTTATACGTTACAGCTGTCTTGCATTACCATTGCTTTACAAAGATATTGAATTATTTGGTGATAAGCAAGGATAAAAAAGATATAATAGTACCTATTGCAAACATATATGTGTGGGCAGTAGGTATCTTACGCGCACACGTTGCCCATTATGCCTACCAGGAATCCATTTAGGCATGCCCTTAACCACCCTTAATACCTCGGCATCAAGGGCTATATCCACCGCCCGTAACACCTTAACGTTAGTGAGAGATCCGTCTTTCTCAACGATAAAACCAACCACCATACGCCCTTGTATCCCTCTTTCCTTATACTCATCAGGGAGTTTCCAGTTTTCTCCAAGGTATTTCAACAGTGCTGCATCACCGCCTTCGTAGATAGGCATCTGCTCACACACATCGTAAACCTTATCGTCTGTGGTGGTGTCCTTATGCGTTTGGGCTTTCTTCACCTTTTTATTCTGTACGTTCGCCCTTGCAGGAGCGAAGACAATAACCAACAATACAAGGGTCGAAATAGCGAAAAGCAGGCACTTAAAGCCTGCAAACAATTTGGGCGTTTGTTTATTCTTCATACGCATTTATTTGTTAGATGCAACGTATCATCTCGTTAAGTAAACGGCATAACCAGCCTTTAAAATGCTAAAAGCCATTTCGTTAACAAGTTAACGAGCCAACAAGGAGGAGGGGAATAAACCACTAGCCAACCCCACATTCGCTTGTCAACCCATTAACTCGTCAACGTTGCCAGCCTAGCTGTATGCTATTGTAATTTGAAAGACACAGGCACGTTATACCTTACGCGCACTAACTGGTCGTCTTGTTTGCCAGGAACCCACTTGGGCATGGCCTTTATAACCCTTACCGCCTCTGCATCGAGCGTCGGAGTTACCGACCTAGCTACTTTTACGTCAGCTACCGCCCCATCTTTCTCCACTGTAAAGCTAACCACAACGCGGCCTTGTTCTCCTGCTTTCTCAGCAGCTTCGGGATACTTGATGTTCTCCGAAAGGTACTTCATCAGTGCAGCATCTCCACCCTTGAAAGTAGGCATCTGTTCAACCACCTGATACACCTTATCCGTTGGTTCGGCACTCTTGATTTGTGCTGTGTCCTCGCCTGTTTCAGCTTTCACTTCAACTTTTGTGCCCTCCATTACTTGTTTCTGCACGTTCGTCTTTCTCTTACAACTGTTCATAAACACCAAGGCGAAAGCCAATGGCACGAAAAGCAGGTACTTATAACCTGCAAACGAATTTGTGTTTTGCTTATTCTTCATACTCATTAATATATTAAATGGTTCTTTTTTCGTTCTTCTAAAAGTGCGTTTTGCCTTTCCACTTCGCTCAAAGCTCCGTGTTGGCGATTTCCAATTCTCG
>CALIZL010000030.1 GCA_938028745.1 uncultured Prevotella sp. | reverse complement strand
ATGTTTAGACTTTCAAAGATTTATGCGTAGTCCCCACTAATCTTCCGCTGAGCCGAAGACTTTCCCAAGATTTTCAATCATATTAGTAAGGGTAGGTAGGAAATCACTTTCAGCTGTGTCTATGGACTTAATATCTATAAGGTTATCTGGCGTCGATTTTATTTTGTTATAATCATCTATATTATCGCTGAGATTCTTATCAACTTCTACTTTACTGCATTTTGTTGATGAATTTAAGATTGTATCAATACTTAAATATTGCTTGTATTCTTGGAGTCTTTTTATATCTCTTATGACATTTATATTTTTATCAAGAAAAGTTTTAATTATATCCTGCAACTTCACTCTAAGCTCCTTACCCTTATCATCAATATCTTGTAATCGGGCTTTGTCCGAAGCCAAATCTATGTGAGACTTCCCTAAAATATATCCTTGAATTTCGCTGTCTTTTTCAAACCCCAGAGTCCGTATATTTTCGTCAACGTAATCTTGGTTGAATGTATGATAGATATAAGAAGTCTGTGGAATTGTCGGAATCTGTTTTTGGTGTAAAGCTAATGAAAAGTCCTCTTTAACCGTATCATCAGATGCTGTTATTTTAAAAGAGAATAATCCTTTTGTAGAGTTAAACCGCAGCAGACTATCAGTTGGGCTGTTACCTTTGTCGTCTAAATGTATAGAAGTGTTGTTCTCCATAAGCCGGAATAGGCGACTTATGAAAGTTTTACCACTTCCATTATTGGCAAATATAGCAGTTTTTAAGCAATTAGCAGAATAAGAATATTGAAGGTTTTCTAATGGAGCTATATTTGAGCAAAGTATATCTATTTTTATTTTCTTCGACATAAATTAGGTGGCATTATAAATTACACAAGCATATTCTTAACTTCTAAAAAGGATAAGGTAGTCGAGAAATGGACGTCTAGTCCTGTATTTATAACAAAGATAAAAGACTCTTTTCTGCAGTCTTTATCACCAATTGCCTTCAAAGACTTTTCTACAGTATCAACCTTAGCCAATAAGCATGTAAGCTGATTATCCTTATTTATCTGCAGAGTTCTATTTTTGGGGTGAGGTTTTGTGAAATGTTGCATTGCTGTAAGTTTTATCAAGTTGAAGTCGTCTTGACTTTTATATTTCAATGAATTGAGAGAAGTTTTTTTATTTTTGCGCAGGAAAACCAAAATTAACGTTCTTCGAATTTACGAACTATTTGGCAAAGATACTATAAAATTTGAATTTCTACCAGATTTGTTGGTGTAAAAAGCGGTTATAACTCGAAACGTGCATTGAGAACGATGTTCATGGTGTTCTTTATGGGGGAGAAAATATGATGCTAATGGCTCGTAAGAACGGATTTTTAGGACAACTTCAATGTGCAGTTATGCAGAGTTGCTCATTTATTGGGGTAATGATAAGTAAAGTTAAAAGAGTTCTCTTCTATGTGTTGTAAATTTTGCGACGGTGGATATATAAGGTAACGATAAATGCAATGCTATCTGGTGCAGTTCTCTTGCGTACTACCCTCCTTCTGTCGCACACGTGTCGTTGTTTGTACAAATCCAACTCTCTGCCATCCCTAAACACTTCATTCCATCTTGGCACAAAGTTTGCATATCATGCAAACGTATAACGATTATAACGAACTTAACACATTATTATATATATAACATGCAGAAAGGAAACATTGGGGTGACAACAGAGAACATCTTCCCCGTGATAAAAAAGTTTCTCTATTCAGACCACGAGATTTTTCTTCGCGAGTTGGTTTCTAACGCCGTAGACGCTACCCAGAAGTTGAAGACGCTGGCAGAGCGTGGCGACTTTAAGGGCGAACAAGGCGACTTAACCGTTCGCGTGAGCCTGGATGCCGACAAGGGAACGCTAACCATCAGCGACCGAGGCGTGGGAATGACGGCCGACGAGATTGACAGATACATCAACCAAATCGCTTTTTCGGGCGTAACCGACTTCCTCGACAAATACAAAGACAACGCTAACGCCATTATCGGGCACTTCGGGCTGGGTTTCTACTCGGCCTTTATGGTGAGCAAGAAGGTGGAAATCATCACGCGCAGCTATCAAGAAGGTGCGCAAGCCGTGAAGTGGAGTTGCGATGGGTCGCCCGCTTACGAAATAGAAGAGGTGCAGAAAGACGACCGCGGCACCGACATCGTGCTGTATATCGACGACGATTGCAAAGAGTTCTTGGACAAAACGCGTATTCAACAGCTGCTCAACAAGTATTGCAAGTTCTTGCCCATCGCCATTGCCTTCGGCAAAAAGACCGAATGGAAGGATGGAAAACAAGTGGACACGGAAGAAGACAACATCGTTAACGATGTGGAACCGCTGTGGACAAAGACCCCCAGCACGCTAAAAGACGAAGACTACAAGGCGTTCTACCGCACGCTCTATCCCATGCAGGATGAGCCTTTGTTCTGGATTCACCTCAATGTAGACTATCCGTTCAACCTCACGGGCGTGCTTTACTTCCCCCGAATACACAGCAACATCGAGTTGCAACGCAACAAAGTGATGCTGTATTGCAACCAAGTCTTCGTAACCGACCAGGTAGAAGGCATCGTTCCCGACTTCCTCACGCTCTTGCACGGCGTTATCGACTCGCCCGACATCCCCCTAAACGTAAGCCGTAGCTATCTGCAAAGCGATGGCGACGTGAAGAAAATATCGACCTACATCACCAAAAAGGTGTCCGATCGCCTGCAAAGTCTGTTTAAAGAAGACCGCAAGGGCTTTGAAGAGAAGTGGGACAGCCTGAAACTTTTCATCAACTATGGCATGCTTTCGCAAGAAGATTTTTACGAACGAGCCAAAGATTTCGCCCTGTTGAAGGATGTAGACGGCAAGTATTTCACCTACGACGAGTATCGTACGCTTGTTAAGGACAACCAAACCAACAAAGACGGACAATTGGTTTGCCTGTACACCAACAACAAAGAAGAACAATACTCGTACGTCGAGGCTGCTCGTGCCAAGGGTTATAGCGTGTTGTTGCTCGAAGGCGAACTAGATGTGCCCGTGGCCTCGATGTTGGAACAGAAGTTGGAAAAGTGCCACTTCGTGCGTGTAGACAGCGACATCGTGGAGCGACTGATACAAAAAGACGACGCCCCGAAGAGTAATATAGACGAGGCCGACCGCGAAAACCTTTCGCAAGTGTTCCGCTCGCAGATGCCGCGCATCGACAAGGCTGAGTTCAATGCCGAGGTGGAGGCTATGGGCGAAACGGCACAACCCATACTTATCACCCAAAGCGAGTACATGCGCCGCATGAAGGATATGAGCCGTTTGCAGGCTGGTATGGCCTTCTATGCGCAGATGCCCGATGCTTATAGCGTGGTGCTAAACAGCGATCATGCCTTGATAAAGCGCGTGTTGGAGGCTTGCAAGCAATCAACGGCCGACACATTGCAGCCCGTTGAGGCCGAAATTAAGGGCTTGGAGGCTCGCTTGGCCGCACTGCGCCAACAACAATCGGCCAAGAAACCCGAAGAGATTACCGAGGAAGAACGTGCCGAGGTGAGCAAAACCGAAAAGGACATTGCCGACCAACGTGCGCAGAAACAAGCTGCATTGGCCGAATTTGGTAAGGGTAACGACATCGTTCACCAACTCATAGACCTAGCTTTGTTGCAAAACGGACTGCTAAAAGGTGCCGCTCTCGATGCCTTTTTAAAGCGTTCGGTGGCATTGATAAAATAAATTTTTGGTGTAGCGAAGGGGTTATAAACGCCCCTTCGCGCCCCGAAAAAGGCCTAAAATAGCCCTAAAACACCCCTAAATAACACTTTTTCGATAAAAAGTTAACGAAACATTTGGTGGAAAGGAAAAAACTCTATACCTTTGCACTCGCAATTCGGAACAAGGTTCCGTAGCTCAACTGAATAGAGCATCTGACTACGGATCAGAAGGTTGTGGGTTTGAATCCCGCCGGAATCACAAGAATTGAGGCTGACACACCATTGGTGTGTCGGCCTTTTTTGTGGCCATTACTTACGCGTTGCAATGTAAACCGTTGAGAATTAGCAGGTTTTGAACCAAACAAAAACGCTCTTCCAAGCGTAAAAAATGGTAAATATATTTTCTTATCACATAAAAAACTCGTATATTTGCACTCCGTATCCGATAGGGAGAAATATGTGAAACCATAAAA
Source organism: uncultured Prevotella sp. (assembly GCA_938028745.1). Classification (GTDB taxonomy): domain Bacteria; phylum Bacteroidota; class Bacteroidia; order Bacteroidales; family Bacteroidaceae; genus Prevotella. The sequence goes on along the minus strand of CALIZL010000030.1, from coordinate 27,078 downwards.
TAACAAAAAACAAGAAATGACAAAGGCAGATATTATCAACGAGATTGCCATACAGACGGGTATTCAGAAGAAAGATGTCTCAGTAGTGGTTGAAAGCTTTATGGAGACCATTAAGGGCAGTTTGTTGGACAAGAAAGACAATGTTTACCTTCGTGGTTTCGGCAGCTTTATCATCAAGCACCGCGCAGCCAAAACGGCGCGCAACATCGCCAAGAACACCACCATCACCATTGCCGCACACGATTTACCATGCTTCAAGCCCGCCAAGAGTTTTGTTGAGAGCATGCGTGGCGAACAATAAAGGCAGGTTCTAATAATTACCTTTGCTGTATTTTTAGCTTTTAGCCGAGCAGATTTTGCTTACTTCTTGAAGGAGCATAGTGCACTATGCGACTGAAAGAGAAAGCAAAAGATGCCAGATAAAAGCAAAAAGACAGTGAAGAGCAATACAAGGAACAAACAATGAACCTTTGCGGGGAATTTTTAGAACATGCCTAAAAGGTTGCGACAATAACATATACATTATAAATAACAATTAAAAATTACAGCTATGCCAAGCGGAAAGAAAAGAAAAGGCCACAAGATGGCTACTCACAAGCGTAAAAAGAGACTGAGAAAGAATAGGCACAAGAGCAAGTAACCACACTTGCCAAGAGCTTATTCGCCATTGAAGGGCATGTCCGCAAATCCGTGGAGGACACCTGGAACAGCCCTTTTAGGCACGGTTCTTTTGGGCGAGTTCTATAAAATGGCCGTTCGGGCACTTTTATAGAACGCGCCTATAAGTTTCTTAACAAGGGTAGTGCAGCTTTCTTCGTGGGCTTTGCCAAGCCTGTTTGCCATGCCATGTTGGTTTTCACACGCCACAAGCACAATGCAAACACTATGCAAGCAAAGCCCTGCAAACGCCAAACGCCCCATGTCGCGCAGGTTGGTGCAGCGATGCACCACGTGCAAAAGAAACTTTATCGAACATGCCTAACAAACATTTTGGACGAAACTAAGGAGCTAACAAGAAGAAGATGACTAGCGAAGTAGTAATTGACGTTCAACAGAAAGAAATCTCGATAGCCCTGCTAGAAGACAAAAAGCTAGTGGAATATCAGAGCGAACCACGAGAGGTGTCGTTTTCTGTTGGCAATGTCTACATGGCAAAGGTAAAGAAACTGATGCCTGGGCTCAACGCCTGTTTCGTAGACGTAGGATTTGAACGCGACGCTTTTCTTCATTATCTCGACTTAGGAAGTCAATTCGACTCATACGCCAAGTACCTTAAACAGGTGCAGAGCGACAGGAAAAAGCTTTATCCCTTTGCAAAGGCATCAAGGCTACCCGACCTGAAAAAGGATGGTAGCGTGCAAACAACCCTCACTTCGGGGCAAGAGGTGCTCGTGCAAATCGTTAAAGAACCCATATCTACCAAAGGGCCGAGGTTAACGTGCGAATTGTCGTTCGCCGGTCGTTATCTCATTCTCATTCCCTTTAACGATAAGGTTTCTGTCTCTTCTAAAATCAAAAGCGGTGAAGAACGGGCGCGACTAAAACAGCTCATCCACAGCATTAAACCCAAAAACTGCGGCGTTATTGTGCGCACCGTGGCCGAAGGCAAACGGGTGGCAGAACTAGACGCCGAGCTTAAAACCCTTACCAAATACTGGGAAGAGGCCATCGAAAAGGTGCAGAAAACCCAAAAGAGGCCACAACTGGTGTTCGAGGAAACGAGTAGGGCTGTAGCATTGCTGCGCGACTTGTTCAACCCAACCTACGAGAATATCTACGTAAACGATGAAGACGTTTTCAAAGAAGTAAAGCACTATGTGTCTATGATTGCCCCAGACAAGGTAGACATCGTGAAACTCTACTCGGGCAAGGTGCCAATCTTTGACAACTTCAACATCACCAAGCAGATTAAGTCGAGCTTTGGGAAAGCCGTCAACTACAAACATGGCGCATATCTCATCATCGAGCATACCGAGGCACTGCATGTGGTGGACGTAAACAGCGGAAACCGCACGCGTTCGGAAAAGGGACAAGAGGCTAACGCACTGGAAGTGAACCTCGGTGCTGCCGACGAATTGGCCCGACAACTGCGACTGCGAGACATGGGAGGTATCATCGTGGTGGACTTCATCGACATGAACCTCGCAGAAGACAGGCAGATGCTCTACGAAAGGATGTGCAAGAACATGCAGAAAGACCGCGCACGCCACAACATCCTGCCATTAAGTAAGTTTGGACTGATGCAGATTACAAGGCAACGCGTGCGACCAGCAATGGATGTAAGTGTAGACGAAACCTGCCCTACCTGCTTTGGAAAGGGAAAAATAAAGTCGAGCATCCTGTTTACAGACCAACTGGAAGGTAAGATAGACCGACTGGTTAACAAAATTGGCGTAAAGAAATTCTATTTGCACGTGCATCCATACGTTGCCGCTTTTATCAATCAGGGGCTCATATCCTTGAAAAGGCAGTGGCAATTGAAGTACGGATTTGGCTTGCACATCGTTTCTTCGCAGAAGTTGGCTTTTTTGCAATACGAGTTTTACGATGCAAACAAGCAGTTTATCGACATGAAGGAAGAAATCGAGACGAAGTAGCGTTTCAAACGGCAGCGGCCATGAACGAAAGCCATTGACTTTCGACATGCCAACGCCACGAATTGAACTGACGAGATAAGAAAAGTAAACTATTAAAGAAGGGGGAAAGGCCTTGTGTGGCTTTTCTCCTTTTTTATTGGTTACAAGTCAGTAGGCTAATCATGCGTGTCTATATTTTCTTCATTATTTTTTATCTTCTAGTGGTTATTCATTATATTTAAAATCAATTACTCCTACATATTCTGGCCAAAGGTGGTCGGCTGTTTCTGGACCAACCCATTCTTTAAACATCGGCACACGGAAATGAACAATGTCGCCTTCGTTCATCTTTTCGCCGAAGTCTCTATCATAAAAACCGATAGAGCTTCCCACAGGTACTCCTTTTCTGGATGTAGAACGTGTAATTAGAATGATGTTATAATGCTCATGGTTGTTGCTCTTGATAAGTGACAGTATTTTCCCCTCATACTTTATGTTTTCAAGGTTCACTTCGGTGTTACATGATGTACCCAAAGCTAAGGGGAAAAAGAAAAGCATGAGCCATAAAAGTATTTTATGTTTCATATTGTTTTGAATTGTTTTTTTAGGATGGGTTCAATTGTTTTACCAGTGTTAAGCATCAGAACTATCCTTGGACGAATAATAATAGGGCTTTCCCCCTCACTCTTGTAGATGTTCGAGGCGTAATCCTCGCCCTGCAATATATTGCTTTTGGTTGTTACAATATTATTGTTTGGATGCAACTCTAGAAACGATTGTAATCAATAATAGGAATGTAATAATGAATAATCGTTTCATAATCGTTATTATTTGAAGTTGTTAGTTATCATAAAATTCTACTATTCCGATAAACATTGGCCATCGGAGATCTTCTGTTTTAGGCCATTGCCATTCTTTGAAATCTATCACATGGAAATGAACAATGTCTCCCTCGCTCATCTGTTTGTCGTATCCCGTGCCAATGAAGCCGAGGGTTACCCCTACCGGTACCCCTTTCCTAGAAGACGATTTTGTAACTCTAATGATGTTGTAAGGCCTGTCTTTGCCTTCTAGCACGAGTACTTCTCCTTCGTACCTTATGCTTTTAAGATCCACCTCCGTGTTGCAGGCCGTACCCAAAGCTAAGGGGAAAAAGAAAAGCATGAGCCATAAAAGTATTTTATGTTTCATCTTGTTTTGAATTAATTATTTGTTACGTAGTAAGGGTTAATAAACTCTGCCGACAAACAAAGGCTTGCCGGTGTTTTTAGGTGTAGGGTGGCGTATCGGTATTCATAGGCGTTGTATTGTTAGTTGACAAGTTTGTGGGTGAACAAGTTGACAAGGCGGGCTGCCTGTTTACAAGTTCGCGAGTAGACAAGTTTACAAGGTGGCTTGTATGTCTCTGCATTAACTCGCGACTAAACGAAAACGTGCGAACAAAGCTCGCTTTTATGCCGTAAAGTTAGGTAAAAAATATCTAATTCGCAATATTTTGTTATCGAAAAATTGCATGTTAGATTGATTTCACTGATAGAAAATCGTCTTGACTTTTAATGTTTTTATAAGTTGAGAGGAGTTTATTGTCTTTGTGCAGTAAAACCAACGTTTTCGTTAAGCCAAATGAACAATGTCGAACTTGCTCGGACATTGTCATGGCGAGAAAACGCACTTTTGAGGAACGAAAAAAGAAGGTAAACACCCCGCTCATGTACGAAGTACTGAACAAAGATGCAATGAAATATGAAATTCTGCCTCACTTGTCTGTGGAAAAACGTGTTTATGTCTCAAAAGGTAATCTGACGGAAGTCATTCAACGCATTCTTTACAAGCCAGGAAACTGGCTGTCACTGGCAGATTACTTCTGCGTTTGCATGATACTGTCTTCGTTGGCCATGAGCAGCATGCTTTGCAACCGCTCGTGCTGGCGGTCGTAAGCGAAGGTGTTTTCTGTGCCGTTGCCCATGCGCGTGTATGCAACAGAATTGTTTTTGTCTGGTTTTCGGCGTAGATTTTAACATTATGAGTGCCCTTTTTGTCCACCAATCGCCCACCTTGCCGCAAATAATCGATTCTCGCGCAGGTTTGTTTTGATGCAAATTGGAGCTAGTTTGTGAATGCGGCAAAATGAATTTTTATTAGAAAGGCCGCCATTTGCACCAGTTACTGGGCTGTTTGCTGCTAAATATAGTGCAATTTGCCGCTAAATGCAGTGCAATATGCCGCTAAACGCACTGCGTTTTGGTGCTAAATGCAAGGCAAAATGGTGCTAAATGCAAGGTAAAATGGTGCTAAATGCAGTGTAAAATGGTGCTAAATGCGAGATGAAAAGTATAAATATCCTCTGTAATGGTATAATTAAACCTTTCTTGAACCATGAAATATGTGGCTCATAGGGGCAAAATGTCTACCGAAAAGTGGGTTTTTAGGGGTAAAATGGGTGTATTTGGGCTTGAAATAAATCGGACTTCCAACCAAACTAGAAAGGTAAAATGGTGCAAAATGCGGGTTTTGTTTTTAAAAATAGACAGAGTGAGGGACATGAAAGGTTGAAAATGGTAGAAATTTACCTACTTTTTAGCCAGTATTTTCGCTAGAACGGCGTGAAAACTAGAAGCATATTGTAAAACAAAAATAAAGAAATTAAGATTTTGGGTTAATGAGTTTATAAGTTTTTGGGTTAATGAGTTGGTAAGGTTTTGAGTTAATGAGTTTACAATGCTTTTGAGTTTATAAGTTTTTGAGTTAATGAGTTTATAAGGTTTTGAGTTAGTAATGTTTTGAGTTAATGGGGTCAAAAGCTTTTGAGTTGTGTAAGGCAATTTTTAAAGTAGGCCTTAATTTATATGTGTGTAAGGTAATGAGTTGTTGAAACTGACGTAAAGTGGAGCATAACGAGCTGCTTGAAGGTTGAATGGGCTTTGCAGCTTTCTTTTTCCTTTCCATTCTGTTGCAGTTGTGAAATATATTTACTAGCTTTGTTGCAGCATAACAGTCAACGCAGGAAAACCCTTCGCCCCTTTATGTTGGCATCCCAGTGTAAGAAAGCCTGTTGCAAATAACTAAGGGTACGTCTAAACAAAACGATTTGAGCATGAAAAAGACCATACTTGTAGCCATATTGGGTGTTTTACTCCTAACTAGCAGCCAGAAACATCCTGCCAAAAACACAAGCGCGAATAAACAAAAGATGGCATTGGCCCTCAATGCACAATACCATTTGGGCATATCTCCCGATTTGGTGTTGTCTTTAGATTCGGCAGGAATGGACTCGCTGCTTAGTGGCTACAAAGCGTTTTTTGATGTAACGCCAAGCGACTCGGCAGGAGAAGAAGAGGAAGAAGAGGAAGAAGACGAGATATGTGTTGACGAAAAAATGGTGGATATCTACATACCATACGCCTTTAACGACTTGGTGAAACACGGCTTTAAGCCCATATCTAACGAACAATTTGAACAGCGATTGGCAGAATTGGGTATAGACTCGATGCAAAGAAAGAGCCTGCCCTACGTTTTCGACCACCAGCATTACTTTACTGTTCCTAGCTGCGTGCGGGGGTGGTCGGACAGGACAGAAAGCGAGAGGAAGTCTTTAAACGATGAAAACTACGTTAAGTTTAGTTGCATGAACGATTTCTTTATTAAGGGTTACAACTTTATTTCGTCTCCTCCGATGGACATAAAGAGTGTCCGCCAAGTACACGGGAAGATGTGTTTTAGGTTAAGTAACGACATCATACATATTAATCGTTTTTTGTTTAACAACGACAAGGAAAGTTTCCTGTGGTTGTGTAAGTATGCCCCGTTATGGCTGAAAGACCTCTTCGTAACATACGGATACGACAAGAATGAACTGATTAACAGGCAGATGTTAAAGCGAATGATGCAGGAGTTAAAGAGCGACATGTGGTACTCGGACTTACGCGGAACAAGATTGGGATTTATGTATAACACCTTTGCGCGCAAAATCTATACGCAAAAACCATACGTAGCCATACGCGAAGGGTTGTTTAAGACGCTTTTGCAACTTCCTACGAGCGATAAAAACAGCCTATGGATGGATGTGCTCGACCTTTATGGCGAAACCTTGCTGAAAAAAGACCTCTCGGATTGTGCCTATTGGTTTTCGCAGTTCACAAAAAACGAACGCTATATGATTGCGGCGTACACTGCATACTACCTTATTAAGCTTAGGAAAAAGTACAACCGCAAAGGCGCTCCCTTTTATGATGATGCACTGCGCAACGACAACCGTTTTAGGCAATATTTAGAAAAGCAGCATTACTTCAACCTGCCTGGCTTTGATAAGATGAGCGAGAACATTCTCAACTACAACAAAGCTGTTGGGCAATAACGCTGTTCGTGCCCAGCAGCCTGCGCCTTTTCATGCCTAGATGGGCAGTGCTTAAATGGCTGCCACGGATGGGATGAAAGCGGAAAGAGCGGGGTGGAGTGGGGGAATGTAAGGCCATTTTTACCCCATGTTGCCCCGAAACAACACTGCCTATGGCGGGCAGTTGGACCTTAGTGGCGGATAAAGTAGTACAACATAAAAACAAACGTGCAATGAAAATATTTGTTATTCTAGCCCTTACGCTATTTGTCTGCACACAAGGGAGTGCGCAGGCGGATAGTACTCATCACCAAGGGGCACCGGATTTGGTGCAATACCTTGACGTTAGGGACTTTGAGGTGAGCCAAAATTGTTTGGGTGATTATGAGTTTCAGGCCGGCGATAGGTCGATAAGGCAATATAAAATGCAAGATTCTGATGGGAAATTTGTTGGTTATGTTGAGGAGAGCAAAGAACTTCACACGCCATATAGCTACTATTACAATTACGACACAAAGGGAAGGCTGCGCTACTTGTCCGTGTCTTTCGATGGGTTTAGTATAGGTAACTCGTATCGCTACGACTCGTTAGGGTGCATAACGGAAATAAAAGATTACAGCAGGCCTTATAAGTTTAAGCTGAACAACCTCATTGAGAAGATGAGTAGCGAGTATGGGTGCGACCTGCTGAATAAGAGAAGGCTTGTTAGCGTGCATCGTTCTGAGGGTGAGAGAGACCTAAAAAAGCCGTGGTACTCGGTGTTTTACCTAGAACATGTACGTTCGCACCATGGTGACAAATACCTGATAGACGGCACAACAGGCGAGACATTGTATGTGCTAAAACATGAGGAGTGGAATGAATGTGGGAGTGGTGATATGAGGGATTTCCAAGCTATGGCGAAAGGATTGCCCACAACAATAGAAGGGAAGTATCTCTATGAACTGAATAAGAAAAAGCAAGCCCAAAAGAAAAAAGGCGCAAAGAAAAAGAGAAAAAACACCAGACACTAGCTGCCGAATTGAGGCGACTATGGAAAATCTGTTGGTAAATGGTGCGCGCATGCGCTGGCTTGGACGGTGATGGGATGTGTGCAAAAAGCTTTGCATCCAAGCATTTAGAGCATGCGTTAAAGTATAAAGTAAATCGGCCATTAGCTTTTCTGCTTACCCTTATTGGCAAGTAGAGGTGCTAATGGCCGATTGAAGTTGGCTTTAACTACCGAAGTAGCAAGGCTATGCGTTCTCCGCTCTCCCTTGAAAAGAGAGATTGGCCTAACTGTTTACACCATGTCCACAAACAGGCGGTGTATGGAAAGGTCGTCGTTCAGTTCGGGATGGAAAGCTGTTACCAGCTGTTTGCCTTGTCTAGCTGCAACGATGTGTCCGTCAACCTCGGCCAACACCTCTACATCCTTGCCCACATTGGTGATGTAGGGCGCGCGGATAAAGGTCATTGGCACGGCATGGCTGATGCCTTTCACGTTGCTTTCTACAAAGAAACTGCCCAGCTGGCGGCCGTATGCGTTGCGGCAAACGGTGGTGTCCATCGTTGATATGCGTTGCAAAACGTCGCCCACCACGTGCTTGGCCAATAAGATAAGGCCTGCGCATGTGCCAAAAACGGGCAGTCCGTCTTCTATGGCTTGTCTTATGGGGGCGAGTAAGTTCAGTTCGCTTAACAATTTGAGCATCGTGGTGCTTTCTCCGCCAGGGATGATAAGCGCGTCTTTGGGTTGTTCCCAATCGGCGGCTTGCCTCACTTCGAAACTCTCCACGCCGAGTTGCGCAAGCATCTTGCTATGCTCGATGAATGCGCCTTGCAGTGCAAGAATGGCAATTCGCATTTTCTTATTGCCCCCTCTCTGCCATCAGCAGTGCTATCTCTTGCTCGTTGATGCCTACCATAGCCTCGCCTAAATCTTCTGATAGTTCGGCTAGCATCTTGGCATCGTTGAAGTTTGTTACGGCTTTCACGATGGCGGCAGCACGTTTGGCAGGGTCGCCCGACTTGAATATGCCCGAACCAACGAACACTCCCTCGGCACCAAGTTGCATCATCAGGGCGGCATCGGCAGGCGTAGCCACGCCACCGGCGGCGAAGTTAACAACAGGAAGTTTGCCGTTTTCGTGTACGTAACGCACCAGTTCGTAAGGTGCTTGCATGGCTTTGGCGGCCTCGTACAGTTCGTCTTCGCTCATCGAGGTTAGTCTGCGTATCTCGCTTTGCATCATACGCAAGTGGCGTACGGCCTGAATAACGTCGCCCGTGCCGGGTTCGCCCTTTGTACGAATCATCGTTGCGCCCTCGGCAATGCGGCGAAGGGCCTCGTTAAGGTTCTTTGCGCCACAAACGAAAGGAACTTCGAACTTGTTTTTGTCGATGTGGTAAACATCGTCGGCAGGCGAAAGCACTTCGCTCTCGTCGATGTAGTCTATCTCGATGGCTTGCAGAATTTGTGCCTCGGCAAAGTGGCCAATACGGCACTTGGCCATCACGGGGATAGAAACGGCCTCTTGGATGCCCTTAATCATCTTGGGGTCGCTCATACGCGAAACGCCGCCAGCTGCGCGAATGTCGGCAGGGATGCGTTCCAAAGCCATAACGGCGCATGCGCCCGCAGCCTCGGCAATGCGTGCTTGCTCGGGGGTTGTAACGTCCATGATAACACCGCCTTTAAGCATTTGTGCCAAGTTGCGGTTCAGTTCTTGTCTGTTCTCTTTCATTTTTGTTGTTTGTTTAAAAGTATTTCTTTTCTGAACTCGCTAGGAGCGAGCCCGTTGATGTTCTTAAAGAATTTGGCCAGATGGGCTTGCGAACGAAACCCATAGGCGTAGGCAATCTCTTGAACGGTTTTCGGGGTGAAGGCCAGTTGCTGTTCAATCTCGTGCGTTAGATACTCGTCGATGATGGCTTTGGGTGCTTTCCCCGTTATGCGGCGCGTAACCTGAGCCAGGTATCGTGCGCTAACGTTCAGCTTGTCGGCATAAAATTTCACGTCGCTGTTGGTGCGATGGTGTTGCGTTATCTCGTGGGTGAACTCGTTAAACAGTTCTCCACTCCGCCCAATGATGCCCGTATGTTGGGGTTGCAGCTGCGCAATGTAGTTGCGTGCGTTTACTACGGCCTCGAAAATGGCATTGCCGCCGTTTACGAATGTGGCGATGGCGGCCGACAAGCTGCCGCTAAGTCCGTGGCGAATATTTCCTTCGCCTTCGCCGAACAACGAGGGTAAGAAGGTGGGTTCGCCGTCTTTCGCCGTTGCGAACACGTCGGTAAGACTTTGCGGAGCCATGTGGCTGCCCTGCAACAGCACCGACTGGCAACCCTCGGCAAGCAGACTTTTCACCGCTTGGTTTAGGTCGGCTGCCGTGTTAATCGCAGTTTGTGTGAGCCGTTCGGCATCGGCGCGTTTCATCAACACCAACGAACAGAGGGGCAATAGGCTGCGCCGAACCTCGTGTACAACCTCTTGCGCCATGAGCATCTCGTTTTGCGACGACACGATAACGGGGTCGTAGATAACGTGTCGGGGCTTGTGTTGCCTTAGCAGTTGGGCTATTTGTGCCACGGTGTCGGCCCTTCTTATCATGCCCACCTTCACAACGGCGGGCTGCATGTCGTTGACAATGGCCTCTATTTGCCCTTTAATGGTTTCGGCAGGCAGGTCGTAGAACTCTTGAATGCCCAACGTGTTTTGGGCGGTTATGGATGTGATGGCCGAAAGGGCACGCTCTCCAAGGGCAGAAATCGTTTTGATGTCTGCCTGTATGCCAGCCCCGCCAGTGCCGTCGGAGCCGTTGATGGTGAGTATCGGTGTGACCTGCTGTTCCAATGTTTGGTTTGCCGTCTGTTCCTTTCTGCGTTTATTGTCTGTTGTTCTCGGTTTGCAAAGTAAACAAAAAAATGGGAACTACCGAAATATAGTTCCCTTTTTTATAACAATTGTGTCGAAAAGTATAAGCACAAGAGAATGTCGGGGGAGGTACGAGACCATAACACAGCCTGCCTTTATTAAGGTTTCCCCCTATTGTTATAGGTGTTTTGATATGTGCTTTGCCGTCGACGTATCAGTACAAGCGGCTTTGTAGTGGGGCTACAAGCGACTTGTATTGAGGCTACAAACGGCTCGTAGTGTGGCTACAAGCGACTTGTAGTGTGGCTACAAACAGCTTGTAGCCAAACACGCAGTTAGCTTGGCCTATAAGCTACCTCTGAAATCGAATATTATTTTTAACTATCAGTGGTGAACTTGTCCCTTCATCACTACCCAATCTTCAACTTCACCACACGTTGATTAAATCGGCGATAGAAGTAGGGGATGTGGTAAAGCATGCGGAAGATAAAGGGGAAACGACCGTGGTCGTAGTCGCTCATATAGTATTCTTTGTCTAGATGCAGGCGATTATTCCATGTTTCCATGTCTTTGGTGTTAAGCATCGACCATTTAAATTCTACCTCTTTGCCCATCTTCTTTAAAGAATCGTGTTTTTTCGTGTTGCCAACAAGTGCGAAGGCAAGCATGTCGAATAGTACAACGGCATTGTCTAGGCGTTGCGCGATGGTGCTGAAAAAGCTCTGCACCTCTTTGGGTTCGAAGTACATCATTACGCCTTCGATGATAACGAGCACGGGTTTGCCCGTGGCTTTCACCTTGTCGCACCACGAATAATCGAAGAGCGATTGCGCTAGGAAGGTATTCTCGTCCGACTCTTGCAGCAACTTTCGCCTTAGTTCGATGGCTTCGGGCAGGTCAAGGTCGTACCAATGTCCCACCTTGGGTTTGCCAAGTCGTTCGTATCGGGCATCAATTCCAGCCCCCAGTTGTATCACCACTGCATCGGGATTGTCTTTCAAGAAAGCCTTTGCCTCCATATCTATGAGTCCGGCTCGCACGCAACAGCCCGATTGCGAGAACGATGCCTTTTTGAGTTTAGAGAAGTCGTAGTCAATCTTGCCCATCATTTCGACGGCCTTTTCGTCTTTAATCAGCGCGTCGGCACGTTCGGTTTCGGTTGCTTTGGCCCAAAGTGTGATGAGCATTGTTTCGGGTACGTTGGCCAGTTTACTTTCAATTTTATCGTTCATTGTGCATAGTTTTATGGCGCAAGTCTTCTTTTCTCTTGGCTTGTGCGGTTCTTTTATCTTGCAAATTTAGGGCTTTTTGCGGTTGTTGGCAATCGCTAAAAATAGTGATTTGTAAAAAAGAAAGTGGCGTTATGGGCTTGAGCTTATACCTATAAATGTGTAAGAGAAAGGGTAGGGTATGGATGTGCGGTGTAGATGGACAGAAAGGGGGCGGCGTAAAGAGTAGAATTGACGATTTTATAGTGGGATAAAGGGCGGCCAAATAGATTCTGCGACTTGGTAAACCTTTGGTTCGCGTACCCTAAAAGGTTTTGCTCTTTTACTGGTACACCAGCATAGCAGCCAGCAAAGAAGTTCATCTTTGCTGACTGTCAAAAACTAAATTGTCGGGGTATTGGTAATGACCAATGCGTTAACCCTGCATTGCATCAAGAAAGCTGCCTGCTTTTCGGGCTGTGCGTTCAAACAATTCTCTTTCCATTATGCCTGTTCTTATTCTGGCAATCTTACCATGCCGTCAGACTCTACGATGCACTTTGTGTTTAAAAGCAATTCTAAGCCTTCTTTTAGCGCTTGGTCTACTTTTGCACCACGGCGGGCAAAGCCTAACTTTTTTGCAACAAGAAGCGTTAGTGCATCGGTCTTGATAGATAGCTGCTCTTGCACAGTGAGTGCTATTGCATTCATTATTTCAATGAGGGGAATTTCGGTTATGTCTCGTCCGTGAGCCTGTCTATAACCGCTGAAAGCATCTGCGTGCGCCTTGTCAGTCCACAATATGGTAGAATTACCTAGGGTTTGAACAAACATTTGCCTGTCTGCAATATCCTTAACCGAAGCTAACAGCGTAGGAGTAACCCTTGTGTTGTCCCTATGCGCGCACATACATCTGCATAAATACATCAGTGTCATAGGCTGCTCGCATGAAAGAATCTTCGTTGCAAGCTCCTCATCGTTCATGGAGTCAGTTTTTCCCAAACCGTTGTAAACCCGATATTCTTGCTCATTGCTTTCTATTTCCTCCACCTCTTCTTTTGTAACGTCGAAAGTGGCATTGCCAACTGGCGTTTCTATTGGCTTTGACTTCTGTTGTAGAGCGTTCTCAATACGCGCGATAACACGTTCGGGGTTGTTAATCCAATCTACGCTCCATACGCGCATTATTTTCCAACCAAGCATATTCAATACCGTTGGCTGAACAATCTCGCGGTCTCTTGTGGTTTGGGTATTGTGGTAAACCTCACCATCAAGTAGAATACCCATAGAATAATTGCCGCTATCAGCAGAATCTGCAATGGCCACGTCGACTTTAAAGTTAGAACGTCCAACGTTGGTATTTACATTGTGGCCGCGAGTCCTGAGCGCATTGGCTATTTGTTCAGAGATTACGCGGTCTGAACTTTCCTTGTGGGCATTGGCTGCCTGAATGAGTATCTGTTGCTCGGCATACTCCAAGAAATGTTTCAAACCTTCCACACCGCGAGCCTTGGTTCGTTTCAAATCAATGTGCGATGCCTTCAAAGACGAATATACAATCATTTCTCTTCTAGCACGGCTTACTGCTACATTCAGTCGTTTTTCTCCCCCATTGTTGTTCAAGGGACCGAAGTTCATAGACACCTTGCCGTCTTTATCTGGGCCATAGCCGATAGAGAACAAGATGATGTCGCGCTCGTCACCCTGTACGTTTTCGAGGTTCTTTATAAATATAGGCTCGTACAACTCGTCGGCAGCCTCTCTTAGTTTCTGGTCCTTGTCAAGCTTTTCGGTCAGTAAGTCCTCAATTAGGTTTTGTTGTACCTGACTGAATGCAATTACGCCAATGCTATATTTGGCATGATCGATGCTTTGCAACCTCTTGACGATGTCGGCCACAATGGTTTCTGCCTCCTTCTTGTTCGAACGGCGTCCACCCTTGTCGTATACGCCATCCACATGGCAGTACTTAACTTTCGTAGTCTGGTCGTCAACAGACGGAAATGTAATCAGCTCGCCGTCGTAATATTCATTATTAGAGAAGGCTATCAGCGATTCGTGTTTTGAACGGTAGTGCCAGTTCAATTGTAGCGAAGGTATTCCCAGGCTGTGGCAGTCGTCGAGAATACTATCCAGGTCGTCTATGTCGGCCTCTTCTTCGCCAACACTCGTTGATGAGAAGAAACTTGTTGGTGGCATCTGCTTGGGGTCGCCCACTACGATTACAGACTTGCCGCGCGCAATGGCACCAACCGCCTCGCTTGTAGGCATCTGTGACGCCTCATCGAAGACAACAAGGTCGAACTTGTTCTGCGACAAGTCCAAAAATTGCGCCACAGACATAGGGCTCATAAGCATACAGGGACAAAGCCTTGGCAATAGTGTGCTAATGTTGTCGAACAAATCGCGAAGAGAGATGCCTCTACCTCCGTTGGCTATGTTCCTGTTGAGGAACCCAATTGGACTACTATTGTCGATGCTGTCTGTTACATGTGGTACATTCGCGGCCAGCTTGGCATAAAGTTCCTTCTGACTCAGTATCTGAAACTCTTCTGTTAGCTGTTGGTAGCGCGAAATGGTCTCATCGAATATAGCTCCTTCAAAGGTTCTCAGAACCTGTGACGATGCAATTTTCTCACAAGCGAGACTTCGGAATATTCGCTTAAAGAAGGCATCTTTCAACGTTTCCGCAGGAATTGTTTCCAATTCAATATGTCGTGCTACTACGCCGAGGCCTTCATTTTCAAGTTCCTTTTTATACGCACACCACTGATACCAGTCTCGTGCCTTGTCTGTATGTCTAAGCCAGTTGTCAAGACTTGAACCATAACTCCTCAATTCATCGTTGCTTGGAAGTCTGTCGGCATCGAAATTAATGGCAAAGAGCGTGCGAACAACATCCTGTATTGTTACTATTTCTGCATGCAGCTGCTGATAATTAAGCAAATTAGAGAGAAGTGCATCAACCTCTTGTTCTATAATCAGACTATTAAACTGCTTTAACTTGGCAACGAAACCCCTCTTGGCAAAGAAACGAGGTAAGAACCATTTAGCCTTAATGCCTCTCCACTCATTGTATAATGCCTCTCCATCTTGGGATAATATACCCTCGTTGCAGTCTCTAAGTATGTCTGTCTTTATATTCGCAGCTTTCAAAAGCATCTCTCTGTTCTCCTCTGCCTTGCGAAGTATTTCGGATGCCGTCTTGATACGCGATGGCAAACGCCCTGCATCAACTAAGTCGTCCTCCACAATATTAAGTCCAAGCAACGGATGCTTTGATGGCGCGCCTGTAATACTAAGTATTGCCTGATACTTCTGACTGAGCAGATGTGAGTAGCTGTCCATCTTTTCAATTCGGAACTGTCGTTTAAGTTCTTCATCGTTCGCATCAACATCAAGCTCTGGGGTATTAATGGATTCATACCTGATGATGCAGTCAAACAGCGACATGCCTTCCGCTCCCTTTATGTCATGCAGGGCCTCCATATACTCAATCAGTTTGCATCTCTGCTCATAAAGTTCATCGGCTATGCGTGCATATTCCTCTGGACGTATGATGTGAGCGGCATCCAAAGCCTTCTTCAGCTGTTCGAGAACATGGCGCTTGGTGATTTTGTTCGAGTGCATTTCAAGGCAGAATGGACCAAGATTTATCTTCTCCAAACGTTTTTGTACCACACTCAGGGCTGCCATCTTCTCAGCAACAAACAACACACGCTTGCCTTGGAACAAGGCATTGGCTATAAGGTTCGTAATGGTTTGCGACTTACCCGTTCCAGGAGGGCCGTATAGGATATACGAGTTTCCTTGTCCGGCCTCCATTACAGCGGCCATTTGCGAAGAGTCTATCGGAACAGGCAATGCCAAATCAGATGGTTTTACTTCTTTATCCTTGCCTTTCAAGTCCGACATCACTTGGGTTGGCGTAAACGTAAGTTTCTGTTCCACAAGACTACGCACCACATTGTTATCCAACAATTCTTGTCTGTGGTTATGAATGTCGTTCCACATAAGGAACTTACTGAACGAGAATACGCCCAAAATACATTCTTCTTCTACGTCCCAACGCTTTTTGTTTTTCAGCACCTCACGTATGATGGCGAAGATTTTCTTCACATCCACACCATGATCATCCTTTGGCAGCGGATTAAGTCCAGGAATAGTAATGTCGAAGTTCTGCCGTAAGAACTCTGTCAAAGTGATATTCAGAGCAATTTCTTCGTCACGTGTACGGATATAGTAGTCGCCTTTCTTATATACTATTTCCACAGGCAGCATCAATATTGGCGCATAACGAGGTTTCTCGCTGATGTCTGTTTCAAACCATCTAAGCGTACCTATTGCAAGATACAACGCATTTGCGCCTGTTTCCTCAACGGCGTTCCTCGATGCGCGATAGATATTCTTCAACGTGTAGCGTGTCTCGGCCTCTGTCTGATACGAGTGTAGCGTACGGTGTTTTATGTCGTTCGTTATCAGCTCGTGTAGTTCGGGCAACAACTTAGAACGCACAAGACGTTCCTCGCCAATGATGTTAAAACCAACATTAGGCTTGCAAGAAATAAGGTATTCTTCTCCATCTTGCAGATAGTCTTCAACGAGGTCGACGTCAAACGAGATAAACTGAATTGCCTTCTGGCGCAGATAAAGGTTAAGCATGGAGTTACGCAACGAGAAATCCAAGAGCTTACGTTCCCAAATGTCCATCTTCGTTACCTCACGTTTGCTGTCCATCAGCATCGTCAGGTCAAAACGAGAATGTTCCTTAACATTCAGTACGCATTCGTCATGGCTTACGCCTTCCGCCGGCACTTCCCATACGCCATTGTTCATCGTGCGTTGGGGTAGCGGACGTACTTGCTCCAGACGACAACGCTTAATGTCGATGAACATTTCAAAGATGCCAGTGTTGGCCAGATGTTTTGTAGCTATGCTTTGGGCATCTTCAAAAGTAGTTGATTCTGCTGTTATCTGTGTGCATTCAAGCACAAGCATCTCATCAATGCCTTCCGCACATTTCTTTTCTATATACGAGGCATCATCGTAAACGCTATACTGGCAGCAGTCGTCAACCAACCAAACGGCAAGGTAGGCATGTCCTTCTTGCAGAACGATACCGCTGTTTATGCCCAAGCTTTCAAGCACGCTTGCAAAAAGCAGAGTAAGCTCTATGCAGTTTCCTAGTTTAGAAGAAAGTACTTGGTCGGGTAGGGTAATGCGTTGTCCAACCACCTCGTACGATGCAGGTACCGAACGATACACAATGCCCTCGGCATGGAGTGCGCCATACACGGCTGCCACCTGCTTTCGCACCTCATTTGTGTTACCTGTTTGGTATGCGGTAAATGCAGAAGACCCCGACATTTCTTTCAGCTTGCCCGCTGCCTTAGCTACAACGTTGTTTATCGCGGGATGATTAGGCGTAACAAACGAGGCAAGACATTGGGGCAGAATGCTGGTTCCCAACCATTGGTCGTACGGCATAATATCTATGTCGTAGTTATGGGTAAACAATATCTTCTTTGTTTCAGACAGTGCATCCGAAAACACATTGACGGTGAATGTGGATGCAGTCTTTTCTGTTACCGCAGCAACTTGTGCGGCTATTGGAGACAAGTTCATACCCTGTAAGCGCATCGACTTGCCTGCTTTAAGTGAGTCGATGACACTTGAACGGAAGTCCTGGAAGAACTCACCAGAACATTCTATTACAATATCCCTTAAATCACTCGTTTCGTTATTGTTGATTTCAACAGACTGACATATAGCTATTCTGTTGTTGATAAGGGAATAATTGATAGAAGGTAGATATTCGATATTGACAGTTACCATAGCGATATGAAAATATGGTGGGTTTTATTCTTATGTTGATATTACATTATGTATGTGGCTTACAAACTTTCTAAGACTCATAAGCTGATTGCAAGTGTGTCCATAGCATGGCCCTTTTAGAAGGTTCTCCATAAACTTCTTGGTTAGTATATCACCATCGACACGAACGTAATCCAGTATATTTGTCTTGTAAAACCAAAGTGCATTGCTGCAAAAGTAGTTATTTGTTTTGATATTTCCTCATTTTGTTTTCATAAATTCAATTATTGTTATCTGCTAAACCCCTAAACAAACTCATTTCTCTATTTGCAAGGCCAATAAACAGGTGCTGTAACTTACAACCTCATCAACTCATAACCTCACCAACTCACCAACTTACAAACTCATAAAAACCTCTCAACTCAAAGACTTAAATTGTTGTTTTTTTATTTTACAACATCATTCCAATTTCTACTCCGTTCTAGCGAAAATGTTGGTTAAAAAGTTGCCAAAAAGCTACTTTTTCTAACCTTTCACGCCTCATGTTTTATCTATTTTTCAGAACAAAAGCTGCATTTTGCACCATTTAGCCTTTCTAGATTGAGGCCAACTCATAATTTTTCAAGCCCCAATAACCCACTTTTAGCCCCCAAACCCCCACTTTTTAATGGCAATTTTGCCCTTTTTGGCCATGTGTTTCATAGCTCGAAAGGGTTTTGTTTATACCATTAGCGTGGATATTTATGCTTTTCGCCGCGCATTTAGCACCATTTCGCCTTGCATTTAGCACCAAAACGCCTTGCGTTTAGCACCAAAACGCACTGCGTTTAGCGGCATGTTGCACTGCATTTAGCGGCATATTGCACTATATTTAGCAGCAAACAGCCCTGTAACTGGTGCAAATGACAGCCTTTTCAAATAAAAATTCATTTTGCCGTATTCACAAACTAGCCCCAATTTGCATCAAAACAAACCTGCGCGAGAATCGATTTTTTGCGGCATGGTGAGCGGTTGGTGGATAAAAAGGGCACTTATAATGTTAAAATTCTTGCCGAAAACCAGACAAAACAATTCTGTCGCATACACGCGCATAGGCAACGGCACAGAAAACACCTTTGCTTACGACCGCAAGCACGAGCGGTTGCAAAGCATGCTGCTCATGCCCAACGAAGACAGCATCATGCAAACGCAGAAGTAATCGGCCATCGAAAGCCAGTTTTCTGGCTTGTAGAGCTTGCTTTGAACGACTTCTGTCAGGTCACTTTTTGAGACATAACCACGTTTTCCACAGACAAATGAGGCAGAATTTCATATTTTATTGTATCTTTGTTCAGTACTTCGTACATGAGAGGGGTGTTTATCTTGGTTTTTACAGTACAAAGGCAATAAGCTCCTCTCAATTCATAGAAATATTAAAAGTCAAGACGACTTAAAGGTTTATTTATGAACCTAAGATAAGATGGAATAGGAGAAATACTGATGCGAGGGAAAAGAAAACAACATGGAAAATAATTTTTTTTAAAGGAAGATAATTGTATGAAGTTTAAAATACTTTTTAGGTTAATACTTGTATTCATGGTTAGTATGTGTTGCAAAGGACATACGGGTAAACCGATGTCCAAAATAGATGTTGACACATGTAGACGTGAAATAATCAATACGAATGAGAAAGAAATTCGGCAATATTATGCAAACTGGTGTGATGTCGGTTTGGATGGCATTGCTGTCATGCCTATTGAACAACAAGAAAAGTATACTGATGTGGCCATCGAATTGTTGCGCGATGCTTTAAGTAAAGCTGGTTACAAACCTGTAACAAGCCAAAAGGCAGCTGCAGCCATCAGGAAATATTTTAATGTAGACATAACCGAGAAAAATTGTTTGTTGCATAGATACGGCATTCACAGATATGTCTGTAAAAGTGAGGCCATAGAAGATAGAAATGCACAAAAGAAACTGATGAACCCCGAAGTGGATGGGTCTGATGGCTTTTGGGACTTGCAAATATTTGTTCCCAATTATAACTATATCGTTTATCATCCAACCATCGATCAAGCGGTTCAAATAGACGGCTTTAATATTGAGGATTGTGATTTAAACAATATCAAGGTAGGCAAGCTTTCATATCGGTTGGATAAGAGCATACTTTACCAAAATCTGTTTATATTCTATGATAGTAAAGCTGCATTTGTCTGGTTAAAAGCAAATAATCCTAGCTTTCTAACATGCCTTTTTGTCGATTATGGTTATGATAAGTCAGATGAAATCAACAAGATGATGCTTGACCAGATAGATATAAAGAATGGCTTTCCTCCATCTGGCAATGGCTATAAAAATGTGTTTGCATCTCGTAGCAAATCGGGGAAACTATTAATACATCAAGGGTTACTGCAATATATGGCCACTCATGCAAATGAGAGGAATTTATATTTTTGCATGCTAGACGATTATCTATCGTCGCTCCTCGAAATAGAAAGTATTCCGAACTTTGAAGGGTTTAACCGAGAAGAAAGATACGAAATTGGTGCTTATGTGGGATATTATTACGGACTGATGTATGATAAGTGTCGTGCAAATCCATGTAACACTGGCGCTTTTGACCACCTTGTTTATCACAACAAAGACTTCGTCGCCTACATCAAGCAAAACAAATATATGGGTCTAAATGGTTTTGAGAAGATTATACAAAAGGCCCTTGAAAGAGAAAGTAGCTCTATCGCGACATCAGAGCATAACCAAGCTGATGAATGATTTTATCGACGAACAGCAAATTAGAAACGTTGTTAGTTGAAACCATTTTGGCTTTCTGGTTACCCCAAAAATATAAACCAATATGGCGAAGTCGACTTGACACTTTTTCTCTTTGTTATAACGCATTGAATGACATCCACCAGGTTACTTTTTGAGACATACCCACGTTTTGCCATAGACAAATGCAGCAGAATTTCATATTTCATTGTATCTTTGTTCAGTACTCCGTACATGAGAGGGGCGTTTGTCTTGGTTTTACAGCACAAAGGCAATAAACTCCTCTCAATTCATAGGAATGTTTAAAGTCAAGACGACTTCATTGAAAAAATATTTTCAGTAGCGTGAAAGTCCCATTTTTCTTCGTTTTATTCATTATAAGTTCATAACTTTGTGATCAATATCAAGATGAACAATCATCTAATGGGACAGAAGAAAGAACATTTCAACCTCATCGATGAGCACTTAAAGAAGCGAGGCATCACCCAGACATGGCTCGCAAAAGAACTTGGTATGAGCTTCAGCATCACAAACGTATACGTTTGTAATCGCAAACAACCAAATCTTGCTACCATCTTCAAAGTGGCAGACTTGCTCAGAGTTTCACCCAAAGAATTAATAAAATAAGAAAAAACGGATATTGATATTCTCAACCCAATTCCATAATTATGGAAGTAAGTATGGATGATCTATATGCGAACAAAACGATATGAGTTCACTTCAACAGTCGAATTCCCACATCTTTACCAATAGGGGTGGGAATACTTTAATGAAAGAGTTTGAGGGGGTGCTGTTTCATAACCCGCAGATTAGGAATCTTGATGCCGTAGTAGGTTTCCTGCGTGCATCAGGTTATTTCTCCCTTCGTCCGTTCCTTAACAGCATTAATAATGTAAGAGTGTTGATTGGAATAGATGTGGATAAGTATATTGCAGAAGCCGCTCGCCAAGGCAAACTTTTCTTTGGAGCAGAGGATGATGTAAAACAAGATTACCTGCGTCAGATTCGTAAGGACATAGAAAGCTCCAACTATCAGAAGGAAATAGAGGATGGTATGTTCCAAATGGTTCAAGACCTTCTTGATGGCAAGTTGGAGTTACGTGCCCACCCATCGAAGAAGATACATGCAAAAATATATGTACTCTATCCCGATGATTTTAACCAGTACACACAAGGCATGGCAATTACTGGCTCCAGTAATCTGTCTGGCAATGGTCTTGGTATTACCGAGGAGCGACAGTATGAGTTCAATGTAAAGATGACCCAACACGAGGACGTTCAATTTGCTAAGGATGAATTTGAAAAGTTGTGGGAGGAAGCTAAAGGTTGTGAGATAACAGCCGATGATTTGAAGACGTCCATTGACCGTACATATCTGAAAGGTGAAGTTTCGCCATACGACCTTTACATCAAAATGCTTATGGAGTATTTCTCCGGTCGCATATTGGAGACAGACAATGATGATCCTCTTGATATGCCAGAAGGATACACCAAATATGACTATCAGGTGGATGCGGTTATAGAAGGCTATCAGAAACTTGTTCGCTACGATGGTTTTTTCCTTGCCGATGTAGTTGGTCTTGGAAAAACGGTTATTGCTACTATGATAGCAAAGAAATTCCTAATCGAGAATGGACGTGACCACACCAAGATACTTGTGGTCTATCCTCCTGCCGTAGAGCTGAATTGGAAAACGACCTTCAAAGACTTTGGAATTGACAAGTATGCTAAATTTATCAGCAATGGTAGTCTCTCCAAGGTTCTTGACGAAGACAATTATAACTATTGGAATGCTGACGAATACGACCTTGTATTAGTGGACGAAGCACATAAGTTCCGTAGCCATACAACCTCTGCCTTTGAACAGCTACAAGAGATTTGCAAGATGCCCCGTATAGAAACAGGCAACATTTCAGGCTATAAGAAAAAAGTGATGCTCATTTCAGCAACACCGATGAACAACACGCCTGCTGACCTCTATAATGAAATTCTGCTGTTCCAAGACCCACGTCATTGTACTATTGATGGTGTAGGCAATCTGACTGCATTCTTTGCTCCTTTAATTGTTGAGTTCAGGAAACTTCGTAACAACCCAGAAGCAGATATTAGGGACTTTAAGAAATTAGCAGAAAAGGTTCGAGACCGAGTAATCAAGCCTCTAACGGTTCGCCGTACCCGTACAGATATTGAAAATGTAGCACGCTACAACAAAGATGTGAATGGATTTCCAAAGGTTGAACGACCAATAGAGAGTAGATACGAGCTTAATGAGCATCTTGCCAACCTCTTTGAACGAGCTATGCAGACTCTTGACAAGGAACTAACCTATGCACGTTATCAAGCTATTGCTTATTTGAAGCAAGAAGCATCGAATGGCTTATATGATAATGCTGAACTAATCAGTCGGAGCTTGGCGGGAATCCGAAAGAATGGGTTGGTTAAGCGTCTAGAAAGCAGTTTTTACGCATTTCAAGTTTCTATTAACAATTTCCGTCAGGCTAACCAAAATATGCTTGATATGTTTGCCAACAACAAGGTATTCATTGCGCCAGACCTTGATATCAATACGATGTTGGCAACAATGACAGAAGAGGAAATTGAAGAACGATTGAATGAAAAGGCTAAGAACAATCCAAAGAACGCTGTGTTCAAGGCTGATGATTTTCGTCCTGATTTCATAGAAATGCTACAAACAGACCAAATTATTCTTGAACAGATGTGCAACGAATGGCAAGATATTTCCGATGACGATGATTCTAAATTTGCTAAGTTCAAGGAACTGCTAAAACATGAACTTTTCAAAATAGAAAACAATCCTGAGCAGAAACTCGTTGTATTCTCTGAATCTGTTGATACCGTGAACTATCTGCAACGCCGAATCAATCGCCCTGACGTTCTAGTTATATCGTCTGACAACCGGGGGCAGCAGTTCAAGACAATCAGAGAGAACTTTGATGCTAATTATAAGACAAAGCTCAATGATTATAATATCATCCTGACAACGGATGTCTTAGCTGAAGGTGTCAACCTTCATCGTTCCAATGTTATTGTAAATTATGATACACCTTGGAACTCTACTCGACTAATGCAGCGTATCGGGCGTGTGAACCGTATCGGCTCTGTTTCAAAACACATATACAACTATGTGTTCTATCCATCTCGTGAAGGTAATAGGGAAATCAACCTCAATCAGATTGCTGTGAGTAAGATTCAGACGTTCCACTCTACATTTGGCGAAGACAATCAGATTTATTCTCAAAATGAAATTCTTGACCGTAGTTTGAGCAAACTCTTTGATGAAGCATTGAAAGAACAGAAGAAAGATTTCAATCAAGAGATTCCCTATTATGAGGAATTACGATCACTCTATCAGACAAACCGTAGGGAGTATAATCGTATAGCAAAGTTATCTCTGCGTAGCCGTACAGGACGCAAGCCTCGTATGGTTGATGGTGTAACACTTTCATGCGACACACTTGTTTTCCTCAAAACTAATTTCAGGAAGGTGTTCTTCATCGTGTCTGAGAATGCCGAAGAAATTTCTGTGCTTGATGCTTTAAGGTATTTCAAGGCTTTACCTGATGAACAACCAGTGGAGCGAATTAAAGAACATCATCAGCATGTAGAAAAGGCATTGGTGAAATTCTGTGCTATCCGCGACACAGAAATA
Source organism: uncultured Prevotella sp. (assembly GCA_938028745.1). GTDB lineage: Bacteria > Bacteroidota > Bacteroidia > Bacteroidales > Bacteroidaceae > Prevotella. The sequence continues at coordinate 2,873 of CALIZL010000030.1, read as the reverse complement.
CAGCAGGAAGAGACGGCAAGAGAAGCACAAGGCAATATGGGCGCACAGGTGAGTACAGCAATAAGTTTGCTCACAAACTTTATGCGTGAGATTGATGACAACGATCTATATCTGAAGGTAGCCCAACTAAAAACGTTGGCAGAACGTGGTGTTATCACCTATATTGCAAAGCGTTTGCAACGGATGCAGAAAGACTTGCGTCGTGGAAGTGGCAAAAGCCGAATGACACATGACGAGGCTTTGGCAGAGATTATTGAGATGGCAAAAAAGTATGCACCCTATTATATGGCAGAAGAAGCCTTACTCAACGAGAAAGAAACCGATGCCGAAATAATTCTTTCAGAGAGTTTCCAATAAATAGAAAATTGAATTATGAATTATAAGGAAGTCATAGAATCAAGATATAATCGTGCGGCATGGCAACAACTCCTTCACGATATTTTCCACAACAAGGTGAATTTCTGGAATCGTCCTTCAGAAGTTCATGTTAGTAGTCGTTTGGCAAAACAAGCGCTTAATCTTGGCAAAATTTCTTTGTCAGACGGTGAGTCTATCGCTGTTTACGAAGTGGAATTAGCCGATAATGTGAACATAGAGCGCAACCGTCGTGGTATACGTGACATGCTTACTACAGACTGGCATAATATGGGCTATGCAGGGGCATTTATGTTTTGCTTTCGCAAGGATGAAAGTGCGTTGCGTTTCTCCTATGTTAGTGAGACCTGGGGCTTTAACAAGCAGGGCGAATATGAGAAAATATCGACCAACACCAAGCGTTATACTTATCTGCTTGGTGAAGGGCGTGGTTGTCGTACAGCCATTGAACAGTTCAAAATCCTCCATGACAGCAAGCTGGCTTTGAGCGACATTACAGCAGCTTTTTCTGTCGAGACGCTCACAAAACAGTTCTATAAAGATTTGTTTGAGTGGTATCAGTGGGCTGTAGAACCAACTTCAAATATCACTTTCCCAAACAACACTACAACAGAAGACGATGACCGGGATGACATTGAGACAAAGATCATCCGCATGATTACTCGCATTATGTTCGTTTGGTTTATCAAACAAAAGAACCTTGTTCCTGATCGCATATTTGATATAGATTTTCTGAGTACAGTATTAAAGGATTTCGACCCATATAGTACATCAATTGGCAATTACTATAATGCTATCTTGCAGAATCTTTTCTTTGGGACGCTAAATCGTGCTATAATAGATGAGGACGGAAATACCAGGAAATTTGCAACATCAAGCAAACGCGATATAAAGACATTATACCGCTATGCGGAAATGTTTTCTATTAGCGAGCTGGAAGTCATCAAAATGTTTGCTGAAATTCCATTCTTGAATGGTGGCTTATTTGAATGTCTGGACAAAACTCGACATATTGATGGTGTTGAACAATGTTACAATTTTGACGGTTTCAGTCGCAATGACCTGCGTTTTGCCGATGGGCGCTACAAGCATCGTGCCGTTGTGCCCAATAATCTATTCTTTGAGCCAGAGAAAGGATTGATTTCAATTCTCAACCGCTACAACTTCACCATAGAAGAGAACTCTCCAGAAGAGCAACAGGTGGCACTTGATCCAGAATTGTTGGGCAAGGTCTTTGAGAATCTTCTTGGGGCTTATAATCCAGAAACCAAAGAAACCGCACGTAATCAAAGTGGCTCTTTCTACACTCCACGTGAAATAGTCAACTATATGGTTGATGAAAGTCTGATTGCCTATTTGGGCGACAACGATTTTACCCGCTCATTGTTCCGTAATGATTTCTCTTTTGAAAAGTCGAAAATCGAAGAATATAAGAAACTCGCAGAGAAAATAAAGACTGTAAAGATTCTTGACCCCGCTTGTGGCTCTGGTGCATTCCCAATGGGACTGCTAAACAGAATGGTTGAAATACTGGAACGCATCTCACCCGACGAATATATCTATAACCTGAAACTCTCAGTTATTGAAAATTGTCTTTATGGTAGCGACATACAGAGTATTGCAGCACAGATAACAAAACTCCGCTTCTTTATTTCATTGATATGTGATTGTGAAAAGGATGCTTCAAAACTCAATTTCGGCATACCGACACTTCCTAACCTTGAAACAAAATTTGTATCGGCAAATTCTCTTGTTGCAAAGAAAAAGAAACCTGCACAAGGAAATCTCTTTGAGAACCCAGAGATTGAACATACTAAAAATGAGTTGGCAGAGATACGCCATAAGCATTTCTCCGCAAAATCGGCATCTGCTAAACATCGTTTAAGAGAGAAAGATCAGGTGTTGCGTGAGAAACTGGCAAAACTACTTTCAGACGATGATAACTTTGCCCCAGAAGATGCAAAGCAATTGGCTGCATGGAGTCCCTATGACCAAAATGCTGTCAGTCCTTTCTTTGACCCTGAGTGGATGTTCGGTTTAACAGATGGATTTGACATAGTAATTGGCAACCCACCTTATATTCAACTTCAAAATAATGGCGGTGAATTGGCTCAGCTGTATGAGGGATGTGGCTATTCTACCTTTGCCCGTACAGGCGACATCTATTGCCTATTCTATGAGTGTGGGTGGCAGTTGCTAAAGAAGAATGGCCATTTGTGCTATATCACATCTAACAAATGGATGCGTGCAGGATATGGTGAGAAAACAAGAGGATTTTTTGCCAATAAGACCAACCCAATGCTTCTGATAGACTTTGCAGGAGTAAAGATTTTCGAGAGTGCTACGGTTGACACCAATATCCTGCTGTTCTCTAAATCAAGTAATCAGCATAAAACGGTCTGTGCTGTTACCAACAAACAGAACAAAGATAGCGTAAAGAATTTGAGCGATTTTGTGCAGCAACAGAACTCCGTTTGCGACTTTGGCTCGTCTGACAG
>CALIZL010000029.1 GCA_938028745.1 uncultured Prevotella sp. | reverse complement strand
GAGAAGTATAAATTAGACTACTATATGAAGAATAGAACGGCTATTATGGATTCATAATGGCCAAATGCAAACTCAAAACCCACATCTGCGTTAAGGAAGAGTCCCGAAACAATCAAGGCCGAGGAGTTAAGCCCCGAGAACAACTCAGAAAGCACCTCAGAGATGTTGTAAACATCGTTGTGCGAACCCGAAACAGGAGTGGACATGGCAAGCGGTATTCCCTGGCTGTCGGTGACATATATGGCATTGGTCGTCTTCCTTTTCTTGCGTCCTTGATACCCACAGCACTCCCCACCGCGAAGGGCGGTGGTGTGGCTGCCGTCCAATTCCACGCTGGACATGTCCAAGAAAAACCTATAACGGTGCAAAATGATGCCCCACACCTTCTCCCATTCACCATTTCTCGACCATTTGCGGAAATGGCCATACACAGTTTTATAATGCAACACTCTCCCTGTGAAGAAAGATGAGACAGGAAGCATATGCCATTGGCAGCCTGTTTTCAAATTGTAGAGAATGCATTGAATGACTTCCACCAGGTCACTTTTTGAGACATACCCACGTTTTGCCACAGATAAGAGGGGGTAATATTTCGAATTTTATTGTATCTTTGTCCAGTACTTCGTACATGAGAGGAGTGTTTATCTTGGTTTTTATAGTACAAAGAGAATAGACTCCTCTCAATTTGAAGAGATTTTAAAAGTCTAGCTGACTTCTTGGTTTAACATCACAAAGACAATAAACTTCTCTCAATTTAGAGATTAAAGTCAAGACGACTTCTATGTATGAACTGTAACAATTTAACCGAGTATGAGACTATTATTATTGCCATTCTTAATGTTTCTTTCTATGCTCACCTTTGCGCAGAGCATAGAGGTTAAGTACTTTGTATATTTTAAATCCAGAAAAGAAGTTGTCAACAAGATTAAACAAGCCAAAGAAAACCGAGGCTATCAAGGGCTTTTGAATGATTTGCAAGCAGAGAAGCGAGATTCTTTCCGCCTGATTGTAAAGGGAAGGATGTCGTCTTTTGAACAAATAGTTTCAGAGGGTGAGCTGTCTCAAAATGATGGGCCGAGGATTATCATCGTAAACCCTTCTTACAGCGAGGAGAAAGTGTCTGTTTACAAGAGCCTTGTTGACATGAGGGCGACGGAATTGAAAGACTTGCTTGGACGAACCTATTCCATAACACATCTTTTGCCACACTATCAATGGAAAGTGAGTTCAAAGTCGAAAAAGATAATGGGGCTTGAAGCTTACAAAGCAACCATCGGCGACTCTATAACAGCATGGTTTTGTCCGTCAATCCCTGTGCAAGACGGCCCTGGCTTGTACTATGGACTCCCTGGGCTTATCCTCGACTTGGAAGACAAGCACGCAATCTATACATGTACAGCGATTAACACCAAGTCTTCACAGCCTGTGGCCAAGCCAAAGCGTGCGAAAGAAGTTACGAAGGACCAGTTTGAACAACTGAGAAAACGAGCATTTGCCAGATAAGCGATGAAGAAGAAAGGCCTGGTTTCCATATTGTTGATGCTGCTTGCTGCCTTACGGTGCTTGGCTAACGATGTCAAGCTAAGGGGGACCGTCGTAAGTTCGGCAGATGGCTCGCCCGTGTCATTTGCCAATGTGATGGTCTATGCTCTCCCAGATAGTGCGCTTTTGGGTTATGCCATTACATCTGATGATGGCTCTTTCTTAGTGGAAACAACTTCTTCATCAACAGAACTGCTCATAAAGGTATCGTGTATTGGTTTCAAGAGCAAGACCGCACGAACCACGCGCGAAGAAACAAATGGTGTTTTAGTTAAGTTGGAGCCTAACAGCAAAATGCTCGAAACGATAGTCGTTACGGGGCGTGCTCCTGGAATCAAGGTGAGTGGAGACACCATCGACTATAACATCGGGAAATACACCACTGGAAACGAGAAAGTGCTTAAGGATATTCTGGCCAAGTTGCCTGGAATGGACGTTGATGAGAAAGGGCAAGTAACGGTTAATGGGGAAGCGGTTAAGAAAATTCTAATAGATGGGCAGGACTTTTTTGGCGATAAGAACGAGCAAATTACCAATAACCTGCCGGCCAAAATTGTGGATGGAATCCAGTTACAGAAGAATTACAGCGAGTTCTCCCTTCTTAGCGGATTTAACACCCACAAGGCAAATGCCCTGAATGTTAAGATAGACTCACTTCACCGAGGGCGCATCACGGGTAATGCCGAATTACAAGGAGGATGGCCGAGAAACTATCGGGCCACAGTTAACGCATATTCGTTTGGGAGCAAAGCCATGATGGGCTTCAATGTAAAATACTTCAACACGGGTGAAGCGTTTATGACGCTCATTGACTATATTAAACTTTTGGGGAGCGTTAATGATTATGCCCGCTCGTTTGGCGGACAAGACCGAGTGATAGACACTGGTGCTGGCCTTCCATCGTTTCTGACGAACGATATCAATTCATATAAAAGGCGTAATGCGCTTCTCTCTTCAAACATAGCCTGGAACCCGAGCGAGCGACTGAAAGTAAACGCCTATTACCTATTTAATTTCGACCAAAGCTATGGTAAGTACGACAATCGGAGAACCTACATGGAAACAGGCCGAACAGAAACGTTTTCCGAAACATCAGCAGCAAGGCGAGGTTTCCATCATCTGGGCTTGAACCTTAAATGCATGCTGCCAGGCAATGCCGCCTTTGACAGCCGCACCACAATAACGGCCATGCCGCAGACAAGCAATAGGCACATAAACAATTACAACTGTGAGAGCAAGCTGCATGAGTGGAATTTCAGTCAACGGATGTCTGTTGTAAAGAACTGGAACAACAAAGACCTATTGTCCGTCAGTGGGGAATTTGACTATCGCAATAGCCGCCGGCAACTAAATGTTGAGTCGGCCAACACGCTGTACGATTTAACGGTTTACGATGTTGCCCAAAAACAGAAGCAGACTTTAATAAATGCCTTTTTGTCCTCATCATGGGTGCATAGGCTATCTCGGGCATGGCAGATAAACATGGCGGGCGGGTGGAACCTCATCCGTAACATGGCATCGGCATCGGCATCCGTCGACACATTTGATGTTGCCAAACAATTCCTAACGACCAATGTGTACAATTACACCATCTCTTTCTCAAAGAAGAGCGGACTGTTGCGACTGAATGGCGGGCTGACGTTGGCAAGCGTTAACAATCGCTTTGAAAACAACAGGCTGTTATTGTTGCCTGTTGCCAACATCGAACTGGCATTTAGTTCCACCAACTCCATTTCGCTCACTTACAGCAGTGGCTATGAATCGGACAATGACGTGTTCATGCGTGGCTTGATGATTGATGACTATCGGCAATACACCGCTTTCGAGGAGCAACACAACATCCTTCACAGAAAAGACAAGTTACAATTGGGCGTGAACTATTTCGACATCCTTAACGACTTTACGTTCGTCGCGAGCCTTGGATGCTCATTTACAGACAAGCCCTACATCTTTGACTATCACAATGACGGGCGCGGAGTTAGGGCAAGTTTATTAAAGGCAGACCGTGACCGCTGCACGCAATATGCCTATTTCAACATCAAAAAGGGATTTCGCATACCATTGGTGCTGACCTTCAAATCTACAATGTCCAACTCTCTGTACCAAAACAGTTATCAACACATGTTTAGCAACAATCGTTCTTCCACATTTGATGGCACTTTCGCTTTGGCTACCAAATTTAAGTCGTTGCTAAACATAGAGGTGGGCTATAAACTTAACTTGCAACAAAGCAAGATTGGCATTAGCAACAATCATATAAACTATGCCGAACATGTGTTGTACGTAAAGCCAATGGCTATCAGAAAGGAACGCTTCGAACTGAGTTTGCCACTATCATACATGCTTGACCAGTCGGGGCAGAACGAATTTCGCAACTTCGACATGGGTTTGACAGCAATGTTCACGTTCAAACGCTGGGCTTTATCTATTGAGGGGAACAATATGCTTCACACCCGAAACTACCGCCGGCTGCGAATAGCATCCAGAAACGATTATAACGAGGTTGTCACCGAAAACAGATTGCCAGGATATGTTATAGCCGGCATAAAGTTCTTTTTATAGCGGGTCTGGGGCGTATGGCCGTTTAGGGCGAACTCGGTTGTTCTCTTTGGCGGCTTTCTCACCTTTAATAGTTGACGAGATGACAAGTTGACGAATTGACAAGTTAACGAGTTGACAAGTTAACGAAGTCATCTTTACTTTTCTCTCTTTCTTATTCTCTTGAAAAGAATACTATGAATGCGATATAGTTCATGCCTTCCAGCAAGACAGCATCGTATCAAATCGATTAAGTACAAATGCGCATACACGGTTTTGCCGTGTAGGACTGTCCCTCCGTAGATGGACGAAACAGGTATCATGTGCCTTTAGCAACCTGTCTTCAGCTTATAGAGAAAGCATTGAATGACTTCCACCCGGTCACTTTGTGAGCCATACCCACGTTTTGCCACAGACAAATGCGGCAGAATTTCAGATTTTATCGTATCTTTGTCCAGTACTTCGTACATGAGAGGAGTGTTTATCTTGGTTTAGTAGCACAAAGATAATAAACTCCTCTCAATTTATAGAAAGACTAAAAGTCAAGACGACTTCGATTAAAGTAAATATGAAAAGGGCATATATAATTTTCATCATGGGCAGTCTGTTTTTCTACATTTCAAATGCTCAGACATTAATTGAACAGGTTGAGCATGCTTATAGCGCGCTCGATTCCACTTCTTACATTGATAATATCGTCTTGTCTTATTCTAAATCGTTAGAAAAAGGACATAAAGAAACATTCAAATTATTAGTGGATATGTGTAGTTCGGGTGTTGACAGCTTAGATGTTGCTCAAAAGCAGCATATAGCCGACAGCGTATACTTAGAATACTTTAAAGATGAAAAAAAACTGGATGCACAAAAAACTAAAAGCTTTGAGAGTGAAATAAAATCTAAAACACCACTCTACGTTTTGAATTTAAAACTGAAAGATAAGCAGACATTGCAAGTAGATA
>CALIZL010000028.1 GCA_938028745.1 uncultured Prevotella sp. | reverse complement strand
TTATGAGCTTGTGAGTTTGTGAGTTTATGAGCTTGTGAGTTTGTGAGTTTATGAGCTTGTGAGTTTGTGAGTTTATGAGCTTGTGAGTTTGTGAGCTTGTGAGTTTGTGAGTTTATGAGCTTGTGAGTTTGTGAGTTTATGACTTTGTGAGTTTTTTTATTCTGCAACAAAGCATTTGGCTTAACTCCATAACTCCTTAACTCCTCAACGTCTTAACTCCTCAACGTCTTAACTCCTCAACGTCTTAACTCCTTTACATCTTAACATTTTATCTTCTTCCTTTCGCATTCGGGGCATAACCCTTTAAGTACATAGTTCACGCTATTAAGTTGGAAACCTGTGGGCAGAGGCACTACGGGTACCGACAGCTGTTTAAGGCAGAACGTGCGGTGGCATTGTTCGCAATAAAAGTGCGTGTGTTCATCTTGCACAGTGCAGTCGCAATCGTCTGCACATACGGCGTATTTCAGTGCGCCCGACCCGTCGTCGATGGCGTGAATGAGCCTGTGGAGCAAGAAAAGCGAGAGTGTTCGCGAGATGGTGCTCTTGTCTATCGTGGGCAATAGGCGTTCAAGTTCGGGCAACGAGACCGTCTCGTCGCCCCGCATCATCTCGCGAACAATAAGCAGTCGCGTAGCCGTCGGCTTGATGTGGCGCAGCGTTAGTTTCGCCACAAAGTAGGCTTCATCCTGCATTGATGTTGTTTTATTCTTTGTAAGCGTCTATTTTTTTCAGGTAAAAGTCGCGGAAATCCTTCCAACGATAATACGAACCACTAACAGCTTTCAGCGGAAGTGTGGCCTCGTTCTCGTTAAGCATCACCTTGAAAAGCACATCCTTGTCGGCAGCGTTCTTGCGATAGAACACAAATTGCAGGTTAGATGCCATCGGGAAGATTTTATAGTCAGCCCAATTCTCAGCGGCCAGTTTCTCCAAGTCGGCTATTTGTCGGCCGTTTTGGTTCAGGTCTAGCAAACAAACCAGCGGCATCACCATGGTGTCGTGCCCATAACGCAACGTTGCGCCAGGGCTAGGCAGCGCGATGCAGCTGTCTGCTTGGGTTATGATGTTGCGCAATAGGTTACGTTGACTGTAAGGTTGCGTGCCGCCGTTCAATGGCGAAGGGCCGTAAGCGATATACCAGCGAGCGTTGCCCACCAGCCAGTTGTCGTACAGTTCTTCGTCGGTAAAGAGGTCGAGCAGTTGCAGCTTATGGCGGAGTTCTGTGCTCTGCACGTTGTTGGCCACCTTGATAAGCATGCGGTTAAACTCGGTTCCGTTAAGGTTTTGTTTCCAATATTCGGGGTCGTTGAAGAGCGAATTCATCAGTCTTTCGTGCATATCGTGCCTCTTCGCAAACGCCGTCCACTCGTCTTTTGCACGTCCGCGCATCTTTTTCGCACGCAAGCTGTCGTCCGTTTGGTTCATGTAATACATGTCGTGCATGCTGGCATCGTGCTTAAGAATAAGTTGTGGGTTGAGCAACAAAAGTTGTTGCAAGGCGTTTTCCATGGATAAAATGCAGCGAATAACGGTAGTACTCTTGGCATCGATGGTTGTTCGTCCTGCAAAAACCTCGGGGAAGTTCTTGAACATGCGGCGTGCGATGCCCTTATGTTGTTCGGCTCCGCGCTGTGTTAGTTCGCCGTCGCGCCCTATTGCCTCTTCGCGTATCAGTTTAAGTTTGGCCATCGTAGCCTTACCCAGCGGTGTAAGCTTGCCTAAACTGTCGGCCTTAGCCAAAGAGAAGTAAGTGGTGTCGTAGTCTTTCGTACCGATGAGATAGCGCGACCCATGTCTACCATAGTGGCTGATGTAAAACGGCTTGTACCCTTTCGGCGCAGGCGTCTGTGCCTTTTGCGGACCGGGGTAGGCCCAGTAATTACTAGCAGACATAAGTCTGTCTTTCTTGAAATCTTCTTTGGCCTGTTGGGCAAACGCACCAACACTAATGGTCAAAGCGTAAAGTAGAATTGCAGCTTTTCTCATAAGGCGATAATAATGATTATGCAAAGATAATTATTTTTTTGAACTTGGGCAAAACAATGGAGAGTTAAGGGTGAAAGGGTGAAAGGGTGAAAGGGTGAAAGGGTGAAAAGGTCAAAAGGTGAAAAGGTGAAA
>CALIZL010000027.1 GCA_938028745.1 uncultured Prevotella sp. | reverse complement strand
CAGTTTGTAAGTTGATGTGTTCGGGAATTGTTGGTCTTTCGTGAGTTTATAAGCCAGTGGTTTGATTTGCAAAGCTCAAGGCGCGGTATATACATGGTTTGTTGCAAACCTATATAAAGAAAACACGCTGCTTCTCTCAACGAGATGCAGCGTATCACTATGTTTAACTAAAAATTCTTTCTTAACAAATGAAAGCCTCACGGTTTCCATTGTCATCCGTTAAACAATCTAACAATCTACCTTAATCTAATAACTAAAAACCTAAATCTAATATTACTAACCTAAACAATCTATTAACCTTTTGACAATGCAAAGTTACAACTACTTTCACTTTCTCGCAATACTTAGCACATACTTTCGTTATAAAATCGCGTTATTCTTGATGTAAATCAACATTGTGTGTTCGAACACAGCCTAATTAATGTTCGCAATTTGTCTGTTTTACTGCCTTTTTGCTGTATTTTTCCCCATCTCGGCAATGCATTCGTACCGCATTGGGCCGGAATATGCCTTTTTCGTAGCAACCGCATACAGTTTTCGCAGTAACCGCATGCCATATTTCGGGATAACCGCATGCCACTTTCGTATCAACTGTAAGCCTTTTTCGTAGCCACTGCATGCCTTTTTCGTAGCAACCGCATGCCACACAAGGCAGCCTTAACCTTTGGCGTTTGAATATTTTTCTGTAAGTTTGCAGTGTCGTAGCGATGCGCCAGTGCACAGCCAACGCACCGCCATACACCCACTTGAACACCAAATACACATATTATATATATAGGATGCGAATACTGATTGTTAACACAAGCGAACGCACAGGCGGAGCTGCCGTGGCCGCAGGAAGGCTTGTTTCGGCCCTAAACAACAGTGGCATGCAGGCACGAATGCTGGTGCGCGACAAGCAAACCACCAATCCCGTGGTGGTCGCATTGCCCAAAGGCGTGCGCAGCCGATGGCGTTTCCTTTGGGAAAGGTGGACTATCTTTTGGCATCTCCACTTCAATCGCCACAACCTTTTCGCCATAGACGTGGCCAATACGGGCGCAGACATCACTTCGTTACGCGAGTTTAAGCAAGCCGACGTTATCCATCTGTCGTGGATTAACCAAGGAATGCTCTCGCTCAGCACCATCCGAAAAATCGTGAACAGCGGCAAACCCGTGGTGTGGACCATGCACGACATCTGGCCAGCAACGGCCATTTGCCACCTAACTCTTGGCTGCAACAACTTTAAGCAGCAGTGTAGGCGATGCAAATACCTGCCAGGCGGGGGTGGCGACAACGACCTTTCGGCCAAGGTTTGGAACAAGAAGAAGCGCATATACGAGAAAAGCGACATCCATTTTGTGGCATGCAGCCGATGGTTGGCCGACCAAGCGCGCCAAAGTCAGCTGCTGCGCGGCCGCCATGTGTTCGCCATTCCCAACCCCATTGATACGCGCGTGTTCGCTCCGAAGAACAAAATAGAGTCGGCCCAGCGCATGAACCTGCCCACAAACAAACGCCTAATACTCTTCGCCGCACAGCGAGCTACCAACGCAAACAAGGGTTTGGCCTATCTCATTGAGGCCTGTAACCTGCTGGCGGCGCAATATCCAGAGCTGAAAGAAAGCATCGCGCTGGTGGTTCTCGGCGGAAAAGCCAACCAAGCCGTGGACGAACTGCCCTTCCCCACCATCCCCATCGACTATGTTAGCGACACCGCTACCCTCGTTTCGCTTTATAATGCCGTGCACACATTTGTCCTTCCATCGCTCTCCGAGAACCTTCCCAATACCATTATGGAGGCAATGGCATGCGGCGTGCCCTGCGTGGGCTTTAACGTGGGCGGCATTCCAGAAGAGATTGACCATCAAAAAAACGGCTATGTGGCGCGCTATCGCGATGCGGCCGACTTGGCACAAGGCATCAGATGGGTGCTGTGCGAGGCCGATTATGCCGAACTTAGCGCGCAAGCCGTGCGCAAGGTGTTGGCCAATTACTCGCAACAGGCCGTTGCCCTTCAATATATAGAGGTGTACAATCAGGCACTCGCCTTCAAAAAATGTATGTTATGATAAGATTTTCGGTTATTACCTGCACCTATAACGCCGCCGCCGAGCTACCCCGAACGCTCAAAAGTGTGGCCGAACAAACCTATCCGCACGTAGAACACTTGCTGGTCGACGGACTTTCTGCCGACAATACGCGCCAGCTTATCGACCAATATGTGGCCGATATGGCCCAAACCGAAAGTCTACACACCATAAAAGTGAAGGCCGAAACCGATGCCGGGCTGTACGATGCCATGAACAAAGGCATCGAAATGGCCACTGGCACCTATCTTGTTTTCATCAATGCGGGCGACGTTTTCCCTTCGCCCCAAACGCTCGAGACCGTTGCCAACGCCGTTGGCGAGGCCGAAACGCTGCCTGCCGTGCTTTATGGCGACACCGACATTGTAGATGCCGACGGCCGTTTTCTTCGCCATCGCCGTCCTGTTCCGCGCCAAGGTCTGTCGTGGCGGTCGTTCAGTCGCGGCATGTTGGTGTGCCATCAGGCCTTTTACGCCCTCACTTCGCTGGCCAAACAAACGCCTTACAATCTGGCATATCGTTTTTCGGCCGACGTAGATTGGTGCATCCGCGTGATGAAAGCAGGCCAAGCGGCCAATCTACCCCTTAAAAACGTGCAAGCGGTGGTGGCCAATTACCTCGATGGAGGAATGACCGTGAAAAACCATCGCGCCTCGCTTAAAGAGCGTTTCGCCGTTATGCGCGCCCATTACGGCCTGCCCCTTACACTGGCCATGCACGCTTGGTTTGTGTTGCGGGCTGTGGGCAATAAGCTTAAAATACGCCCTTGACATAAGCACACCATCCATCTTTGCTGCAAAGCAACAGCATTGAATTTTCGTTCAACAATGTTTTAAAACAAGAATAAATGTAAATTAAGCAGAAATAAATGAATAAAATGCAAATAATTCCTTGCTCAAACACGCATTGTTCGATAAAATATGCTTAATTTTGTAAACGAAATCATGCTACGCCAGCAAGTGTAAGGAAAAGGTTTGGCCGAGTGCGGCCAGCCTAAGCAAGAGAGTTTGAGGTATAGGAACAAAGAGAAGAGGTATGAAAGAAGGCATTCAGGAAACAAAAAACGCTTTCGTTAACGCTAACGAACTATCCCTAGTTTGCACCGCAACTGCCAAATTGGTGACTTCGTGAACGCGAAAGTTTTTAAACGTTCACCCCACTATTTGTATTGCCGCGAAGCGCAACAAACCCTCAATTTAATTATCAATTACACAACGTGATGGTAATACAGGAACTAAGGAAAATCGCCCAAGTGCAGCAACTAAGCATGGCGCGTTGTGCGCATACATCATGCCCACACGCGCTTTTCCGAACGCAAGGCCTTTGGTTTGTTCCATAAAACGGCTCAGTGATGAAAGCTGTGCCCCGCATTATTGTGCCCTTACCAATAACAGATATAGCAGATTAAGTATTCGAGGATAAAAACAAAACGGTGGCAATGTTGCCACATTATTAAACATTAAGCAATATGAGAGTAAGACAAACATTTACTTCAATCGCCGCACTGCTTTCTTTGGCAGTGTCGGGACTGGTCGCTACATCATGTAACGACACACTGAGTGAAGACAGCAACGACGGCGACACCGGCCTTTTGGTACGCCTGGACGTTGTTGACGAACAGCAAGCACGTTTGCAAGCGCAATACGGACAAGGTTCTGAACTGCCTCGTACCGCACTCAACGAATTGGGTTTCCCCACGCAATTCACTTCGGCCGACTTGGCTTCACGTACCATCAACCTTGAAAACGACCTTGGCATGAACGCCATTCTCGTTGAAAATACCGTTGAAGGCATCAACCCCGTTAAGCCCGAACCCCACACTCGAGGTAACGCAATTAGCAGCATCACCACCGATTTCAACGTTTCTGCAACGAGAGCTGCTGATGCCAGTGGCGTATTGGGTGCTATCGAATGGATTAACAATGCCACCTTCGACAAGAAGGGTAACTCCAAGAGCGCTCAGTTCCGTTGGTCGTCGAAGAAACCCTACACTCGTTTCTATGCTACATCACAAGTTGCAGGAACTAACGGCATGGGCCAAATGAGTTGGAACGGCGGCAAAGTTTCGTTCAACCTAACCACACCCGCAGCCGTAGAAGACCAGTACGACCTGATGGCAGCCGTATCCGACACCATACACTATATGGGTGGCAACACGGCTCCCAGAGTTAGGTTGGCTTTCCGCCATGTGCTTTCAGCTGTTAACTTCCGTATTGGCAACAACCTCTCGGCCACGAAGAAGGCCGTAACCGGCGTAAAGTTCACCGGCGTTCACGGTACGGGCACCTATACCTATACGCATAGCAAAGCCTTGGGAACATGGACCGTTGACGGCTCAACAAGCACTTTCGAGAAGTCAGGCCTTAACCTGGCCATCAAAGGCATTGGCCAAACCATTATGGGCAATGGAACAGACAATCTCACTTTCTTCTTCATCCCCCAAACATTAAATGGCGTACGCCTCGTTGTTACTTTCGACGACGGCTCGGAATTGGCGGCTAACCTTAAGGGAGAATGGCTTGGCGGAACAACAAAGACCTATACGCTTAGCGAAAAAAACACCGATTGGAGCTACATCTTCAACACAAGCGTCGTAGATCCTTTCCGCGTAGACAACCTCGACCGCGACACCACCTTCAACGTTAACGTAACTAGCTATCGTTACTCGCCCTCTGTTTCTGGCTCACAAACACCCATCGCATGGAAAGTAGTAGGCTATCAGATTAAGCAGGGAACTGATTGGAGCGCAACCCGTACGGGGCTTCCTTCGTGGCTTTCGGTAAACACCAGTGAAGGAAGAGGCGGAACAGATGCCGACCGTTTCTCAATTACGGCTAAGGCAGCCACCCCAAGCGAAGTGGAAGACAAGCTTGACGAATATAACAGCAGCTTGCGCGAAGATCACGGCCATTGGCAGGGCTATAACTTGGGCATGAACGACGGTAACGACCCCGCTACCGAAGCAGGGCTTCAAAACACCGCCAACACTTACGTCATCTCAAAGTCTGGTTATTATCGCATACCGCTTTATTACGGCAACGCCATTGTAAATGGTAAGGAACGCGCAAACACATACAGGCTGCTGAACGACCACCTCGGCAACTACATACAACGAGGACAAGGCAAGATACCTTACGAGTATTGCAAATCGGCAGCAGTGCTGTGGTCAGATCCCCAAGGTGCAATCACCGACACACAGATACTGCATCTCTCGCAAGGCGACTACCTTGGATTCCGTGTCGACCCTTCTCGCGTGGCTAGCGGTAATGCCGTTGTTGCCGTTAAAGACAGTAAAGGCAGGATTGTTTGGTCGTGGCAGCTATGGTTCGCCAAGAAAGACGAGGTTGAAAAAACCGTCGTTACGCCTAAAACGTATTACGCAAACAGGACCATCGACTTTATGCGCATGCCATTAGGATGGACCTACACCTCGTGGAAGACGCTTAAGAACGCCACCGAAGACGTAAGCATCAGGTTGGTTCTCGAACAAGAAGTGTCGGGTAAGAAAGAATATGTCATCATCACCCGCAACAGCGAAACCTTTGGCGGATATGCCGCTCTGTATCAGTATGGCCGTAAGGACCCCTTCCTAAGCAACCGTGCAAAGATGGATCAGCTTGGCTTTACCTTTGCTGATCTGACTCCAAAAACAGAACGGGACAGAACGAACCCAAGCTTGATGGTACTCAACCCGATGACTTTCGCCACGGTGTCGAACAATGTTCCTTCGGCCTATTATAATGAGAGCAATGGCTACGGTACGCCTTTCTGGGACTACAACAATGGCAGCTACACATTCGGAGAAGCCGAAAAGAGCATCTACGACCCCAGCCCCGTTGGATATAGGGTAGCCACCAGCGAAACGATTAACTTCATTGCCGACTATAAGGACAAGCTCCCCGAGGGCACGCTTATTGCTCGCAATGGCATTTTGCTCAACGTTAACAATGGTGGCGAACGCCTCTTCATGCCCTTCTACAACGTATTAGACAAGGAAGGCCATGAGTTTAACAATGTTGATGGCGTTGGCAAGTCTAGCACCTACTGGCTAACCCACGCAGGAAGACCGAAGGATGCTACTTATGGTTCCAATGGAACCGTCAAAGTTACGGTAAGTGCCAACAAGCTTACTTACAAGGGTGTTGCCCTCCAAAACATGGGCTTGGGCATCCGCCCTGTAAAGGACAAGTTCCAATACAAATAACCCCCTTTACCTTTGGGTAAAACCAACAAAAGGGCTCAGCGGAAAATTAGTGGGGACAAATTATTTTTATTACTTTTGCATC
>CALIZL010000026.1 GCA_938028745.1 uncultured Prevotella sp. | reverse complement strand
ATGCAAAAGTAATAAAAATAATTTGTCCCCACTAATTTTCCGCTGAGCCAAAAAATGAACAGATAAAGAGCTGCGTTATGCTGAGATTTGCGGCTAATTGTATAATTTGCAAGCATACTTTTCGCTAGAAAAAGGTCGAAAGCACGACTCCTTTTAAAATATAAATTCCAGATTTAAGTTTTGTAATGACGAGTACGTGAGTTTGTGAGCTGAAGTCAGGACAACTTCAACATGAAAAACAAGAAAAAGAAAACCAAACAAATTCTTGAAGTCCCTCTGCCGACAAGTTGACGAGTTTTCAAATCGCAACAGGTCTATCGGAATGGCGTTTACCCCCATGCAACCTAGCAAGAATGACGTTCTTCGTTATTCCAAACTCGTGTATGGAATTATTTGGAGTACCATACATTACAGATATTAGTCCGTGTGCGCCATTTTACTTTTTTGATGGGCGTGAAACCAAAATGGCTGATGGTTATCATTAGGAATCTCTTTAATTCTGAACTCTTTTCTTCGTTGATGATTAATTTGCTCGAACGTTCCATTGTATAATCAGATATGTCTAGCCTATATCCATCTTTGAACATAAATTGGAAAGAAATGGTAGCTCTACTTTGCTGTATATAATCAAAACTATAAAAGTCTAACAAATCTGTTTTTTGTAGCGTTTCTCTTTTCTGCCTATTTGCAAAATAATTTCATTGCCGGTATACTTAATAACCACAGTCTGATTATAAAATATACGCACTAGCAGAATTAACACGTAAGCGGCACCTAAGTACAAAAACAAGCTCGCCAATAAAAGGAGATCGTCGGAGACATAATTTATAAGTAGCCATGTAACTACACACCCCCAAAGGGCTCCACCAACAGCATATATATATGGACGTAGCGCCGTTATGTCTGTGAATATTAATTTATATTCCATTGTTTCTTGATTTTAAATCATAAGACTGCTGCACCCACTCATCATAATTTTGTATACCAGGTGTCTGCATAATTCAATGAGGAGAGCCTACTTCGCCATTTAACTCTTTTATTTAATTTAAAACCAAAATAATGGGTTGAAGTTAATAGAAACTCTTTCAGACTTTCATTCTTTTGAAGTCTGACCTCTTCTGACTTTTCAAATGGACTATCTTCAAACAAGTTTAACCTACAACCATCTTTAAATACAAACTGTATCGCTATTTTGTATTGACTTGTATTTATATAATCAAGACTATAAAAGCCTAATAAATCTGTTTTTCTATAACGTTTTTCTTTCTTTCCTATTTGGAAAACGACATATTCCTTGGTATACCCCACAAGTACGGTCTTATTGCAGATTTTATGCAACAAATAGATGCACATATACACAATAGCACAGAAGGAGCAAGACATGATCCACCAATTATAATATTCGGTAGGGCAAAAGAATTTGATTATAAAATAACCGAACATGATGAATACCCCTACCCATATCGCAGATATATATGGAGGATAAGTTAAGACATTGGAGAATTTGTATCTATAAAGAGTATCCATATTTTTTTTATACCCAATTATTTATGCAATTGTTATTTGATGAGCATTGAGTACACGAGTGGCTAGTCTAGCTCATTATAACCATCAGTATTTATCATTTTTCCAGCTTTGTACAAATTTGCCATTGTTTATTTGGAAGACCTTTTCTTTAACAACTACATCACCATCTACTAATACTACTGTTTCTCTTAACACTATCTCATATTAGGGGGTTATTTTAAAGTCCAAACAGCGGCTTATATGACAAAAGCTGAGGATTATATTTTTGTGGATTGGTTTAATTGGATCTAACGTTACGTCTTTTAACGACTTATCATTGGCGTTCAACAACAAACAACCCAGTGTACTCGTAGATTCTGGTCCAGTGCCATTTTCAAACAAACGAAAATATAAATACCGCTGTCTTTTTCATTTTAAATCTATTTATAGGCAAAAGAAATAGCTTTAGAACTAGTCTATCGAAAATTAAGATTTATAAATGACACCAACTCCTTCTTGTATTCCACGGTATTCGAAGAGTCTCACCAATGATCGTCAAAATTCTTCTTTCGCTCAACAACGCTTGTTTTGAACACTTTTTTCTAAACACCTTCCATTGGCACTCAATGAGGTTATGGTTGGGTGAACATGAACGTAGAAACAGTTGTTTAATCCTCGTGCCAGTTTCGGCACACAAGTGATGTGAGCCTAATATGACTCACACTCCTTGCTGTGCCGAAACCTACGAATAGGGTTTCGAGTGCCTCTTTGGATAAGTTAAAATCATGATGTTAAAACAGGCCTTCTATGGATGCATTCCTAAATCATTGGCTCTCGACCATTATTCATCGTCCACTTACAACTTGTTAACTTGTCAACTCGTCAACTCTAACGACTTTATCTCAGCTTATGCCCTTTAAACGCAAAGAAAGCGATGTAGAGGAAGCAGGGAAGGCAAATCCAATAGGCGTTTTGTGGCCCGTAGTTGTCTTTTAGAAGTCCGAAAAGAACGGTTACAACCGCTCCTCCAATCAAGCCCATTGTAAGAACAGATGCGCCCGACTTGGTGAACTTACCCAAATCTTGCATCGACAAGGGCCAGAATGCAGGCCACATCAGCGAACAACCCAAAGCGATAACGCCAATGCTAAACACGCTCAATGCACCAGGCAACAGCACAACAAGCAGCGTACCCACGATGGCGATGATGGTGCATACCTGCAATGCGCGTGTCTGCGACATGTATTTGGGAATGAGAACAACGCCCGACACATAACCAACGCTAATGCAAAGAGGCGTAATCCACGAATAATTTTCGGCATTTTCTAGGCCAAGGCCCTTGGCATAGTCGATAAGCGTGGCCAAGGCGATGGTTTCGGCACCCACATAAAAGAAGATGGCAAAGGCACCAAGCACCAAGTGAGGGAATTGGAAAATGGATTTCTTGCTGTTGGCATATTGCGAAACCTGTGCATCTTCGGCGTTGTTCGATGCCTCACTTTCGTCTTCGCCAGCTGCCTTCACCTCTGGCAGCGGAGCCATCAACGACAGAACACCAAGTGCGAGGAACACGGCGATGATGATATAAAAGGGCTTATCTAGCTGACTAACGGTAAGATGTTCGCCTGCGACCAATGTAATGAACCACGGCGAGATGGGCCAAGCCAGCTTATTGCATATACCCATAACGCTGATACGCTTGGCTGCACTCTCTACAGGGCCAAGAATGGTGATGTATGGGTTGATGGCCGTTTGCAGAAACGCATTGGCCGTTCCGCAACAAAACGATGCCACAAGGAACAACACAAAGCTTTCTTGACTGGCCGATACGATGAACACACCGAACGAAAGGGCGAAAAACAAAAACGCTACGGCCATTGTGCGCTTATAGCCGATAAGCTTTACTAATTGACCTGCGGGATAACCGAATATCAAAAAGGGAATGAATGTTGCGCCAATAAGCAGGTAGGCACCAGCCGATGGCACGTTGAGCGACTCTTGCAACACGGGCACCAAAAGCGAATTGATGCCTAACGCAAAGCCGCAAGAAAAGAACATCAGGCCTAAGAATGCAATAGGCACTAGATAATTTTTGTTTTCAGACATAATGTTGGTTTATTTAATTGATTGTTTATCGTTTGTAATCGTCCTTATTCCGACTTAATGCACGCCCGTGCAAACGCCTTTTCACTGGTGCATGCGCCCTTTGTTGGGTGTGCATAATTTGTTTGAGCAAAGTTACGACAATTGGAAGATACAGCCAAAAGATACGAAGAAATAATTATTGCCGCCTAATAAAATACGGTTATGGCATGCCCACCTGTTTGCATAACAGGTCGAACAGAGGAGCACGACCTTGCGCGCGCTTATATGAAGTCGTCTTGACTTTTAGTACTTCTACAAAGTGAGCGGAGTGTAGGGCAAGTCAACTCACTGGCTTATAAACTCGCTAAAACCCAACAACTCCCAAAGACATCAACTAACAACCCACAACCTCTCAAGCTCATCAACACATAAAATCACCTGCTCAAAAGCTTAAAATATTATCTTTTATTTTACAACAGCACTCTAATTTTCGATCCGTTCTAGCGAAAATATAGGGCATAAAGTTGGTAAAAAGCCACTATTTCTCGCTTTCCACGTTTTGGGATTTGTCTATTTTTAAGCATAGAGCCTGCATTTTGCACCATTTTACCTTTCTAGTTTGGTTGCCAGCTTGTGTTTCTCCAATCCGAAAAAGCAGTATTTAGCACCTAAAACCCTACTTTTTAACGGCCATATTGCCCTTTTCAGCTATCTTCTTCATGGCTCGAAAGGGGGTTATTTATACAATTACTGTGGATGTTTATGCTTTCCATCTTGCATTTAACACCATTTTACACTGCATTTTGCACCATTTTGCTTTGCGTTTTGCACCAAAACGCCTTGCATTTAGCATCAAAACGCACTCTATTTTGCACCAAAACGCATCCCATTTAGCGGCAAAACGCATCCATTTAGCACCAAATAGCCCCGAAACAGGTGTAAATGGAGGTCTTTTCAAATAAAAATTCATTTTGCCAGCATGCTCATGCTACCCCGTTTTGCATCAAAACAAATCTACGCGAGAATCGATTATTTGCGGACTGATGACAATTGGTGAGGAGAAAAGACACTCATAGTGTTAAATTTTTCGCTGTAAACTATACAAAACAAAAGCACAGTAAACTCGCGCGGATGGGCAACCACACGTAAAAAATGTAGGCTTGCGGCGGGCAGCGCAAGCGGTTGCAGGGCATGCTGCTCATGGGCAACGGCAACAGCATCATGGAAACGCAGGAATAATCGGCCATCAGCAAGTAGTTTTCAGCTTGTGGAAACCGCATGGAACAACTTCCGCTGTACCACCTTTTGAGGCCTTACCGCGTTTTGCCACAAACAAATGGAGCACAAATTCATATTTCATCTTATCTTTGTCCAGCCCTTCGTACACGTACAGGGTGATTAGCTTGGTTTTATAGCACAAAGACATAAACTCCCCTCAATTCGTAGAAATAGTTTGTAGAAACACTAAGATTTAAGACAACTTCTATATTAAGGTCTTAGCATTCGCGATTGGGGCAAATCCGTAAAAGTCGAAAATGCTACACAATTTGCAGAAATACCTTATAGAAACACTAAGATTTAAGACAACTTCTATATTAAGGTCTTAGCATTCGCGATTGGGGCAAATCCGTAAAAGTCGAAAATTCTACGCAATTGGGGCAACCAAACTGCTATACAACAGAAAAGGGGACAAACGAAATAAATCGTTCATCCCCTTTTTATTGCATGTTAGAGCCTTTGTAACTGCATTAAGTAGTTTTGTTCATCGCTCTAGTTACTTTTTCAAAATAGCGTTGCGTCCCCTTATTACTGTATTTCAATCCACCATTCCAAGCGCGTATGGCTCGTTCGATGTTATTTTGTGGATTATGACGCTTTTGAATGAGAAGGAATATCTCCTTCGACTTCTGAACGCTAAACCTGTCTTTAAGTGTGTAAGCCTTCTTGATATTCAATTGCTTGAGATACAAGTTGACTTCTTTAACGCATATCGGTGTAATTTGCATGGCACCAACAGATTTTCCACTTCTGGCGAATCTGTTTCCACCACTTTCCACCTGAATAATCGCATCCATAACCGGTTCCCAATTCACACTGTTGTTAACCGTGTTATCCTCATTCATTGTTGTATGGGCTAGGCTCGGCAGTAAACTTAAAATTGTAAAACATAAAAATACAATTCTCTTTAATCTCTCCATAATTTTTTATTTATGGGACCTGAGCATGTAAGCTATCTAATTGTTATAGCACATTTATTGCCCGCGACTATTACTTTATGAGAAATAAGTTAAGTGAATGATCTCAGTCCCGTTAGATACCTTAGCGAATAAGCTCTTCCGAAACAAGGGGAAGGGTTTATCCTTATTCTTATCGCATGCAAAGTTACGAAATAAAACCGATGTAGCCAAACTTTTAAGGCAAAAACCGCACTTTATAAATAATACAACATGTTGTAAAGCAGATAGTTAAGCAAGAGAAGGAAGAGTAGAACAGAAAATACGAACAATCCGCGCAAACCCTGCTCGGAGGGAGAAATAAACAGCAAAGCTAGCAACACATCATGGTTTTTTGAAACCTATACTCGTAAACTTGTAAACGCATCGACCTATGAATCCACAAACTAATGCACTTACAATTTCACGAACTGGCAAACTAACAATTTTAAAAGCCTATGAACTCATGAACTTAATAACTCACAAACTCATGAACTCACAAACTCATGAACCTACAAACTCATGAACTCACAAACTTATAAACTCACAAACTCAAACCCACAAACTCATGAACTCACAAACTCATGAACTCACAAACTCAACCCTCCCAAAACGCAAAAGCCCCGAGTGCTAACGTCGCACTCGGGGCTTTCGTATTGAAAAAAGGCGGCCACCTACTCTCCCGCATTGCATTGC
>CALIZL010000025.1 GCA_938028745.1 uncultured Prevotella sp. | reverse complement strand
AAAGGTACAAATAATATATTACACTGACAAACAATTAGTTAGATATTTACTGAATCTCCCTATTTAGCATCTGTGGCTTATGTGCTGCGCTAGCATAACAAGAAAGTCTAGCAAATCTAGAAACACTATAATCAATTATCACAAGGCTTGGTTTCGGTGAAAAATGGGGGTTGCGTACCTTTAAGGTATGCTCCTTTTTTAGTAACTTTGCACAATATATACTTATGTGGCGCAAAAACATGAACAATAAAAACAAAGGGCAGGACTACGACCGCTATGACGTGGCCGAAGAAAGCACGCTGCTAGATTGGCTGCCGCGCAATGTCAAAGGTAAAAGTCGAAACAAGCTGAAAGACATTCTGCGTGGACATGGCGTGTGTGTAAACGGCAAGTGCGTTACGCAGTTCGACTATCAGCTTGTACCTGGTATGAAGGTAACAGTGAGCCGAACAAAAAAGGCGACTCCGTTTAAGAGCCGCTATATCAAGATTGTGTACGAAGACCGCTACCTCATTGTTGTGGACAAGAGTGTGGGCGTGCTGTCTATGGCTGCCGGACACTCGTCGCTGAATGTTAAAGCCATACTCGACACTTACTTTGAAAACAGCGGTCAGAAGTG
The DNA here is from genome assembly GCA_938028745.1 of uncultured Prevotella sp. Taxonomy (GTDB): domain Bacteria; phylum Bacteroidota; class Bacteroidia; order Bacteroidales; family Bacteroidaceae; genus Prevotella. Next base: position 10,690 of record CALIZL010000025.1, on the reverse strand, counting down.
TCGCGCACATGTGGTACATCGGCTCGACCGCGAAACAAGCGGTCTGTTGGTTTACGCCAAGGACATGGAAACCGAGCAAATATTGGAACACAATTGGCACGACATGGTGTACGACCGCCGCTATGTGGCCGTGGTTTCTGGTGAAATCGTAGACGAAGGCGGAACAATAAGCAGCTGGTTGAAAGACAATAGCTCGTATGTCACATACTCGTCGCCCGTGGATAATGGCGGAAAGTATGCCGTTACCCACTTTCATGTGCTGAAACGTACGACAACCCACTCGTTGGTTGAATATAAACTAGAAACGGGTCGCAAGAACCAAATACGCGTACACTCGGCAGACATAGGTCATCCCGTGTGTGGCGACCTTAAATATGGTAATGGCGACAATCCCATTGGCCGCTTATGCCTACACGCTTACATGCTGTGTTTCTATCATCCCGTAACACGCGAACGGATGGAATTTAACACACCCATACCCCAAACCTTTAAACAATTATTCAAATAAACTTATGTCGAGCTTATCTTATTTTATCTTTGTGCTTGTGGCCATCATCATTGGCGTGGTGGTAGTTAAGAAAGTTACAGGTTGCCTGATACGTCTTGTTGTCGTATCGGTGCTGTTGGCCATCTTGGCTTACTTGTATTTCACTTATTTCAGCGCATAACAGCGTTGCCCTTAGCGGGCACACGCCGCCTTAAACTATACCGATATTTCGCCGGCGATGCTCTTGTGCATCAGCTTTCTTACCATTCCGTTGTCGCGATACATGCCTTGCAGAAACATCAGTTTGGCCAAGGCAGCCTCAACAGTGCTGTCGTAACCCGTCACTACGCCTGCATTTTTCAGCTGAAAACCCGTGTCGTAACGTTCCATTTCAACACTTCCGGCAATACATTGGCTGATGTTCACCACCACCACACCGCGGTTGGCGGCCTCTTTTAGCAGTTTCATCAACCACGGATGTTGCGGAGCGTTGCCGCTACCGTAACTTCTCATAACGATACTACGAAGTTCGGGAGCCTCTATCATGTGGCGAACAATGTTTTCTTGTATGCCAGGAAAGATAGATAATATCGTGAGATTGGAGTCGAGAGCGGTGTGCGGCACCATAGGTTGCTCGTAGTTTGGCTTTAATATTTCGTGGTGATGAAAGTTAAAGTTGATGCCCGCATCGCAAAGCGAGGGATAATTAAACGACTCGAAAGCATTAAACCCTTCGGCGTTTTGCTTGGTCGAACGGTTGCCGCGCAACAGTTTTCCACTGAAATATATACATACCTCTGGCACCATTGGCGTGCCGTCTTCGTGGTGCGAGGCCGCCAAGTCGATGCTTGTAACAAGGTTTTCCTTGCCGTCGGTGCGCAATTGGCCAATGGGCAATTGGCTACCTGTTAACACAACGGGCTTGGTAAGGTTTTCCAACATAAACGAAAGGGCCGATGCCGTGTAGGCCATCGTATCCGTTCCGTGCAAAATAACAAAGCCGTCGTAATGGTCGTAGTTGTCGGCAATGATGTTCACAAGGTGCGCCCACAGCCGCGGAGCCATGTCGCTAGAATCGATGGGCGAGGCAAACTGATACACCTCGATGCCCGTTTTAAGGTACTTAAATTCAGGTAGATTTTCTACCAAGTGGTTAAAGTCGAGCGGTTCGAGAGCTCCCGTAGTAGGATTTTGGCCCATTCCGATAGTTCCGCCCGTGTAGATAAGCAAAACCTTGTTGGTTCTTTGATATGTGAAACTTGCCATAACGACAATTTTTTAAACTTAATTTTTGCTGCAAATTTACGTCAAATCTTTCGTAAATCAAAAAATAAACGTATATTTGCGTTGCGTAAACAAAAGGCTTAGAACACCTTGTTTTAGGCATTGTGTTATCGTTTGCAGCGACTAGCCTGCAAAGTGTAGCCGAAAGGCTGTTTGTGCCTGTCGGTTTTGCAGTAATCAACACAACAAAGAAACTTATCTATAATGCTAAATATAGACGAAAAATTTCTTCTTGAGACCGATTTTGCCCAAGAACTATATCGCAAACATGCGCAGCGAGTGGCGGTGATAGACTATCACAGCCACATTTCGCCGCACGATGTGGCCGAAAACCGCACCTTCCACACCATCACCAGCATATGGATGGAAAACAACCCCTACGCATGGAGGGCCATGAGAGCAAATGGCGTGGAAGAGAAATACTGCACGGGAACGGAGGCCGACGACTGGCAACGCTTTGAAAAGTGGGCACAAACCATGCCTTACCTCATGCGCAGTCCGCTATACCTGTGGTCGCACTTGGCCTTGAAGTCGGTTTTCGGAATTAATGGGCCACTGAATGCGCAGTCGGCTCGCCGCATATTCGATGCTTGCAACGAGCAGTTGCAAAGTGGAGAACTTAGCGCGCGGTCGCTGTTACGCCGCTTTCGCATAGCTTGTGTTTGCACCATCGACGACCCAATAGACACCCTTGATCACCATCGGAAACTGAAACGTGAGGGATGTGACATGCAGATGTTACCCACTTGGCGACCCGACAAGGCCATGAACATCGAAAAGAAAGAGTTTCGCGGCTACGTAAAACAGTTGGGCGAGGCAGCAAACATAGAAATTTCTACCTTTGAGAGCATGATGGATGCCTTGCAAAGCCGACATGACTTCTTTGCGCAAAACGGCTGTTGCATGGCCGACCACCAACTAGAAGAGTTTTACGACGAGGAATATACCGACTCGCAAATAGAGATAATCTTTGAAAAGTCCATGCGCGGACAAGACCTTTCGCGTGGAGAAGTGCGCCAATACAAGCACTGCTTTTTGAAACGTACGGCCGAAATGAACCAAGAAAGCAATTGGACACAACAATATCATTATGGTATTCTGCTCGACAACAATTCGCTTTTGTACAATGCCTTGGGGCAAGGCGTGGGTGCCGACTCGATTGGCGAGCCCTATACGGCGCATGCCATGAGCCATTTTCTCGACGACTTGCACACGCGCGGCAAGCTGACCCGCACCATATTGACCTGCATGAACCCTGCCGACAACGACATGCTCTGCTCTATGACGGGCAATTTTCAAGAGCCTGGCATACCAGGAAAGCTGCAATTCGGCATGGGATGGTGGTCTAACGCACAGCCGGGAGACATCAGCGAACAGATAAATGCCCTCTCGCGTTTCGGCCTTTTGGGGCGTTCCATTGGCGTTTCCACGGGTTCGCGTTCGTTGCTCTCGCTTGTTCGGCACGAGTATTTCAGGCGTTTGCTTTGCAATCTCTTGGGCAACGATGTGGCAAAAGGGCTCCTGCCTGCCGACATCAACTCGTTGGGCGCGCTGGTCGAAGACGTTTGCTATAACAACGCACATCGCTTTTTCGGGTTCTAAGCGGCTTAATGGCTTGAAAACTAGACTTGCTACGCAGGCATTGCAGTTTTTTCGAGCCACTAAATCGGTCCCCTCCTAAGTGAGTTTGCAGGCTAACAACTTGCGATTTTTGTACGAAAGAGCCCAAGCTAAGAAACAAGAAAGACAAAGAATAGGCTTGACGGGCTAATTTACTTCATTAATGTCTGTTACTGACATATACTTTTTAATAACTTAATTTTAAATGACTAACAACATGAACAGAACATTTAAAACACTAGTGGCACTGCTCCTTACAGCACTTTGCTTTGTGCAATGCAGCCAAACCGACAACAAGAGCTTACGCATAAAGGGTAAGCTAGAAGGCGTAAAAGATACGTTGGTATTCTCGATTATGGCCATTGAAAATGGCGAACCCGTTGCTCACGACACCATAATAAGCACAAAAGGCGGTGAGTTCGATTTCACCATGCACCTAGACAGTGCGGCGGTGATGACCGTTAGCGACATGGCAAACGACAAATACGACATGCTTGCAGGGTTCTACAGCGTGGCTGTACCTGGCGAAGAGATGGTTATAGAGGGCGACATCAACAAAGGATGGCGTTATAGTGGCAGCAAGTTCTATCGCGAACTCAACGAGGTGGAACAGGCTGTGCAGCCAATCAACTTGGAGATAAGAGACTTTACTGCGGAATGGAACAAGCGGCTGGCGGCTGGAAAGATAAACGATGACGTGGAGAAGAAGTTCTCGGACCGCGAAGAGGCATTGTATAAGAAACTAGAAACCGCCTGTTTGGCATTTGCCAAGGCACATCCCGACATGGAGGCTGCGGTTAGTTTGCTTAATTATTTGAACGTGGAGAGTTCGGAAAAGCTCGTTAAGTTGCTTAACCCCAAGGTGCTTAACGGACGTATGAAGGCTTATGTTAACCCACGAATTAACCAACCCGACATAGAACCGTTGTCGATTCCCGAATAAAGAGAGCCTTTTAAGTAAATAAGACAAAAACATATTGCGGCCATATCCTATTTGTTCAGCATGTGGGGTGGCCGCAACAACTCGCGGCCGAACCATAGTTTGGTTATGTATATCAGGCCGGTATAAGATTGTATCAGTGAATAAATGAAGATGAGAAAAGTGTTAATGCTGTTGGTTTTCTTCGCCTTGTGCCTTGCTGCAAGAGCTCAGAAAACCGACAAAGGCAATTTTGTGACCAAGGTAAATGCAATACCCAAAGGCTATAACTTTTGGGTTTATACGCCCACTGAGTACGAAGTGGACCAGCATCCCTTGCCATTAGTAATCTTTCTGCATGGTGCCAGCCTATGTGGCAACAACTTGCAACGCGTTCGTCGCTATGGAGTTCTCGATGCAATAGACCGCGGAAAGATTATCCCTACACTTGTTGTGGCACCTCAAAACCCAGGGGGAGCATGGAGTCCGCAGAAGATTAACGACCTTTTGGAATGGACCAAAGCCCACTATAGAGTAGATACCACGCGTGTCTATGTGCTGGGTATGAGCTTGGGGGGCTACGGAACGATGGACTTTGTGGACGCATACCCAGAGAAAATTGCCGCAGCCATGGCTCTTTGTGGGGGCTGTTCGCGCAACGATGTCAGCGGAATTGGCCACGTTCCGATGTGGATAATGCACGGCACCGCCGACAGAGCGGTTCCTATGAAACAATCGGAAGTGGTGGTAAACAAGCTTAAAGCCCAAGGCAACGACAAGCTTTTACGTTACGATTGGATTCAAGGCGGCTCGCACGGGTTGCTGGCACGGCTGTTCTACCTACAAAAAACCTACGATTGGCTCTTTTCGCATTCGCTACGCGACAATCCCCGAACGATAGACATGCACTTCGAAATAACTCGTGCAGACATCAACCAGACCTATCAAGAACTAAAAAGATTGCCTTCGTGGTATGATAACGACTGATTTTGTAGCTAAAAACCAAGGGGCTTTCTCCTTTAACTAACGAACAGTGGCACACGTATGCACCAATACAAAGGTGCTTGTAGTGGCACTACAAGCGGCTTGTACAGACACGACAAACGGCTTGTAGTGCAACCACAAGCGACTTATAGACCCACTACAAGCAGCATTGTACCGATACATTGCTTGCAACTGGATGGCAGATGTATTTCTAAAAACCAATTCTTTTACTATCAAAGGCGAAAGCACCTTTTAGCACTTTTCACCCTTATATCCCTTTAAGGTAACCTTTTTCACTTCTTCCCCTTAACCACATTCTTTCTTATTTTCACAAGATACTCCTTCATCCCGTCGTCATCTTTCTTGTCGATGATGTCGAGCAGATTGTTTAGTTCGTCGCGGATGTGGCCCACTTGTTCTGCCGTATAAGGGTTGAAAAGAATTTCACGCAACAAAAAGTCGTCCTCACCCAATACGCCACGCGCAATGTTAAGATGGCGTTTGAAAGTTGTTCCAGGCGCATCTTGCGGTTTCATCACCGCAGCAAACACAAAAGTACTTACAAAAGGGATGCTTAAAGAATAGGCCACAGTGCGGTCGTGTTGTTCAAACGTGTACTCATGAATGTTCAATCCCAGCCTACTATACAAGTCGCGAAAGAAGATACGCCCCATATAGTCGCCCTCGCTGATGATGATAGCGTTCTCATCGCTCAGCTGATTGAGGTTGGCGAAGGTTGGTCCGAACATCGGGTGCGACGAGACAAAGGGATGATTACAACCTTCGTAATACTCGTGCAGACCCGTTTTAACCGATGCGATGTCGCTCACGATGCACTGCTGGGGCAGAAACGGCATCACCGACTCAAACGCTGCGATGGTATATTTCATCGTTACAGCGTTGATAAGCAACTGCGGTTCAAACTGTTTCACCTCTTCCAACGAAGTGAAACGCGCGCAATTATATGTAAACCGCATTCTGCGCGGCTCTTGGTCGTAAATGGCAACCTCGTGTTCGAAACTCAACAAGTCGGTAAAAAAGCTTCCCATCTTGCCTGCGCCCAGTATTAATATCTTCATCTTTCTACTTGTTTATAATCTCTATCTGTTGCCTAACCGACTCTTCGTGCACGCTTTCGAACACCGTTGCCACAAATTCGGGGCTCATACCACACAACGCACCTTGCGCACCACGTTTCTCTAATATTTCATTATAGCGGCTAGCCTGAAACACAGTCATGTTATGTTCCTTCTTATACTGTCCAATCTGCCTGCAAACACGCATGCGCTTGGCCAGCAGTTCCATCAATTGGTTGTCTAAGTCGTCAATTTGTTGGCGCAATTGGATAATTCCTTCCTGCACTTGACTTTTGTCGCGCACGATGAGTAGCGACAAAATATAGTCTAACACATCAGGAGTAACCTGCTGTTTGGCATCGCTCCATGCCTTGTCGGGGTTGCAGTGACTTTCCACAATCAGTCCATCAAAGCCCAAATCCATAGCTTGTTGACACAGCGGAGCCACCAAATCCCGCCTTCCACCGATGTGACTTGGGTCGCAGATGATGGGCAACGCGGGTATTCTACGGCGCAGTTCTAGTGGAATTTGCCACATGGGCGAGTTGCGATACATCTTATTGTCGTAGCTCGAAAAGCCGCGATGTATGGCCGCCAACCGCTTAATGCCTGCCTGATTGATACGTTCCATGCCGCCAATCCACAGTTCCAAATCGGGGTTCACTGGGTTTTTAACCAGCACAGGCATATCCATTCCGCGCAAACTATCGGCCAAAGCCTGCATCGCAAAGGGGTTGGCACACGTGCGTGCGCCAATCCACAGAATGTCAACTCCATGTTTAAGGCACAGTTCCACGTGTTCGGGTGTGGCCACTTCGGTGGCAATGAACATGCCCGTTTCCTCCTTTACACGTGCTAGCCACGGCAAAGCCGCCTCGCCGTTGCCTTCAAACCCACCCGGCTTGGTGCGTGGTTTCCATGCGCCTGCCCTGAAAATATGGCAGCCTTTCTGTGCCAAAGTATTGGCAGCCTGCATTACTTGCTCTTCGGTTTCGGCCGAACAGGGTCCGGCCATCACGATGGGGCGTTCGTTATCACTAGGTAAGTTAAGGGGTAATAAGTCTAGTTCCATATCTTTTTTTCCTATTATATCGTTGTTATTTGGGGTTAATGGGTTGATGAGTTGTTGAGCTTGCAAATTGTTTGGCCTTTAAAATTGTCCTGAATTTATACGTTCTTTTTCGTTCCTCGAAAAGTGCGTTTCTCGCCATGACAATGTCCGAGCAAGCTCGACATTGTTCATTTGGCTTAACGAAAACGCCCCTTTGACTTATCATCAATGGTTCGTATGATAGAACTAGTAAGCTTAGAACTTAAAAACTCATTAACTTAAAAACTCAGAACTTAAAAACTCAGAACTTAAAAACTCATTAACTGATTAACTCATTAACTGAAAAACTCATTAACTTAAAAACTCAATTTACTTGTTGCCGATAATACGCTGCAACGCCTCTTCCATTCGCTCTTCTTTAGCGCACAGCGAAATGCGTATATAGCGTTTGCCGTTGCTACCAAAGACAAATCCTGGGGTAACAAACACGCCATGACGGTGAAGCATCTGCTCGGTAAGTTGTTCGGCATCGGCCATGTTGTCGGGTATTCGCCCCCATAGGAACAAGCCCGTTTGTTGTGGGTCGAAGGTACAATGCAAGGCCTTCATTATCTTCTCGGCAATGGTTCTTCGGCGCAAGTATACCTCCTTATTATATATGGTGTGCCATGCCGTGTCGTTTCCTGCCAGCGCCTCGGCAGCTGCAAGTTGGATGCCGCGAAACGTTCCGCTGTCTATGTTGCTTTTCACTTTAAGAATCCATTGCACCCATGTGGCATTGCTAACACACATTCCCACACGCCAGCCCGGCATGTTGTGACTCTTGCTAAGCGAGTTTAGTTCGATGCAGCAGTCTTTTGCGCCGTCTACTTGCATAATAGACATCGGTTCGCTGTTTAAGATAAGCGAGTAAGGATTGTCGTTCACTACCACGATGTTGTGCTTTCGGGCGAAGTCAACCAGCCTTTCGTAGGTCTTCATCATGGGTTTTCCACCTGTTGGCATGTGCGGATAGTTGGTCCATAACAGCTTAACACGACTTAAATCCATACTTTCCAGTTCGTCGAAGTCGGGTTGCCATTGGTTTTCTTCGCGCAGATTATAGTTCAGAACCTCCACGCCGAGCAACTTGCTGAGCGAAGTATAGGTGGGATAACCGGGATTGGGCACCAACACTTGGTCGCCAACATTGGCGAAAGCCAGAGTAACATGCAATATGCCCTCCTTGCTCCCGATAAGCGGCAACACCTCGCTTTGCGGATTTACGTCCACGCCGTACCACCTACCATAATATGCAGCCATAGCTTTAAGCAATTCGGGCGTGCCCTTTGTGGGTTGGTAGCCGTGTGCATCTTCGCGTTGCGCCACCTCACATAGTCGGGCGATGGTATTGGCAGAAGGGGGCAAGTCGGGCGAGCCAATAGCCAAACTAATAATGTCGTTTCCCTCGGCCACCAGTTGTGCCACCTCTTTCAGCTTACGGCTAAAATAGTATTCTTGTACCGTGTCGAGCCTTTGTGCAGGCTTTATGTCGAGCGTTTTATTGTTTCCCATCTTCGTATTCTCCTAAAATTTTAAGCCTTTTGGTAAGCGGAACAATGGCGTCTATACTTTGGTGATAACGCGTTACGTTGTCGAACGTAACGTCAACATAAAACAAATACTCCCACTCGTGACCGATAACGGGCAACGATTGTATCTTGGTGAGGTTGATGTTATAGAACGAGAGGATGGTTAGCACCTTCGACAAGCTGCCCTCTTCGTGCGGGAGCGAGAACACCAGGCTGGCTTTATTGGCGTGTTCCCAAGGTCGAAGACTGCCTGCACGTTGCGGATGGCACACCACAAGAAAGCGCGTAAAGTTGTGTTTATTGTCTTCAATGTGGTCTTCGAGCACTTTCAGTCCATACAACTTGGCTGCCGAGGCATTACAGATAGCGGCCCAACCGCGCTGCTTTGTTCGCGCAATAAGTTCGGCCGAGCCCGCTGTGTCTTCCGCCTCCACAGCTTTAAGCTTGGGATGTCGTGCCAAGAACTCCCTACATTGCATCAAGGCCACGGGGTGCGAATGCACTTCGCTCAGCGAATGCCAATCGTCTTCGGGCAGACAACAAATGGAATGCTCGATGTGCAGCTTATGTTCGCCCACAATGGTGGTGCCCGATGCGCGTAACAACTCGTAGTTATGTAGCAACGAGCCTGCAATGGTGTTTTCGATAGCCACCATTCCAATGACCGTTGGGTCGTTGGCAATCTGCTTAAACACCTCTTCAAAAGTGTTACAATATATGCCTTGCACCTGTTCGGTGGCGAAATATTGGTGTGCGGCGATGTCGTGGAACGAGCCGGCAATACCCTGTATGGCGATTCTCTTCATATCTGTTACAATAAAAAAACATCCCGCCTCAATTGATTGAAGCGGGATGTGACTGTTATTATCTACTTGCTATATTCTTGTTAATGTTGGCACGCATCTTCCCGCTTTACATTTTGCCTGTAAAGTAAAAGTAAAAGAAGTATGCGTTAAAGCTCAACATATTGCCTTATTTCATTGTTTATTTCTGCAAAAGTATTACTTTAATTCTTATTTACCAAGAAAATCATCACTTTTTTAGTGCCATCTAGCGTTTTTTATTCACCTTTAAGACTGGCTTTCACTATCATCCATCTCATTGTTAGCCATGTTGACAGATATTCCCTCCCCTATTTCCTTATGCTAATAACCACTTCAAATTATACTAATAATTCTTTCGGACATCTCTTTTTTAATAGGCCAATTTGCCAACTCACACTCCCCCACAAGCCTATGAAGTAACAAACCCATGAACTCATAAACAGATAGACTCATCGCCTTTTCCAACAACGAAGTCGTCTTGACTTTTAATCTTTACAGATTGAGCGGAGTTTATACCTTTGTGCTGTTAAACCAAGATAGACGCCCCGTTCATGTACGGAGTGCTGGACAAAGATATGATGAAGTCTGAAATTCTGCCCCATTCGTCTGTGGCAAAGCAGGGCTATGTCTCAAAAAGGTAACCTGGTGGGAGTTATTCCAATACATTCTTTACAAGTTGAAAGCATCTTTACAGTGGCACATAGTGAGGAAAAAGTAAAGAGCAATTCTTTATCCCCAATAGGTCGTTAGCCTTTTATGTTTGCCAGCCATTGTAATCTTTTCAGCGAGTTTTTTAACACTATGAGTACCTTTTTATCCACCAATCGCTCACCTTGCCGCAAAAAATCGATTCTCGCGAAGGTTGGTTTTGATG
>CALIZL010000024.1 GCA_938028745.1 uncultured Prevotella sp. | reverse complement strand
GAGCATCTGCCTTACAAGCAGAGGGTCGGCGGTTCGAATCCGTCAACGCCCACAACGCAGAAGTCCCGCAATCTAACATGGTTGCGGGATTTTTTTTTAGCAAACGAAGTGGGTAATACTGGCGGTTTGGTTGGTTGAATCAGTCGGACTTGTAGGACAAGTCGGACCAGTCTGACCAGTCCGACCAGTCCGACTAACCCAACCACCCCAACACGTTAAACAAAAAAACAAGCATAAAGATGGAAAAAGTAGTAAGCGGAATTAGGCCCACAGGAAATCTTCACTTGGGCAACTATTTCGGAGCGGTAAAGAGTTTCGTGAAGATGCAAGACGAGTACGAAAGCCTGTTCTTCATTGCCGATTGGCACTCGCTTACCACCAGTCCGAAGCCCGAAGACATACAACGCAGCGCACGCGTAATCCTTGCCGAGTACCTTGCGTGCGGCATCGACCCGCAGAAGGCCAAGATATATGTGCAGAGCGACGTGAAAGAAACGCTTGAACTGTACCTGTTCTTCAACATGAACATGTACTTGGGCGAGCTGGAACGCGTAACCACCTTTAAGGATAAGGCACGCCAACAGCCCGACAACGTTAACGCGGGCTTGCTGACCTATCCCACGTTGATGGCTGCCGACATTCTGCAACATCGTGCGCACAAAGTGCCTGTGGGCAAAGACCAAGAGCAGAACATGGAGATGGCGCGCAAGTGCGCACGCCGTTTCAACCATATCTATGGCGTAGACTTCTTCCCAGAGCCGCAAAACTTCTACTTTAACACGCAGGCCGTGAAGGTTCCTGGGCTTGACGGCAGCGGAAAGATGGGCAAGAGCGATGGCAACTGCATCTATCTGTACGAAGAAGATGCCGCCATACGTAAGAAAGTGATGAAGGCCGTAACCGATATGGGGCCGCAAACGCCCAACAGTCCGAAGCCCGAAGTAATTGAAAACCTCTTTACCTTCTTGCGCATTTGCTCGGAACCCGAAACCTACAACTACTTCGACGAGAAGTGGAACGATTGTTCCATACGCTATGGCGACTTGAAAAAACAGATTGCCGAAGACATCATTAAGACCGTTACGCCCATTCGCGAACGCATTAGGGAGTACAGTTCGAACACACAATTGCTCGACCGCATAGCCCAAGAAGGCGCCGAAGTGGCACGTGCAAGTGCTTGCGCAACGCTTAAAGAGGTGCGCCAGATTATCGGGTTTAGGTAAGCAGGCCTGCCCTTGCAGCGCATCGTAACGAGTAGCTTGCCAACTCATCAGCTTGTTAACTGGTAAACTCGTCAACAGACAAACTGGTAAACTGGCCAGCTGGCCAACTCTATTTTTGTCCGCTTTTCAGCAAGAATTTTAACATTATGAGTGCCTTCGTTATCCACCAACCCACAACCCAGCCGCAAATAATCGATTCTCGCGGAGGTTTGTTTTGGTGCAAAACGGGGTGGCTTGTGCATGCAGGCAAAATGAATATTTATTTCAAAAAACGCCATTTGCACCAGTCATTTAGGCTATTTGGGGCAAAACACCCTACAATTTGGTGCTAAACGCACTGCATTTTGCCGCTAAACGCAGTGCGTTTTGGTGCTAAATGCAGTGCGTTTTGCTACTAAATGCAAGGTAAAATGGTGCTAAATGCAGTGCAAAATGCTGATAAATGCGAAACGATGTGCATAAATATCCGCTGAAATAGTATAAACAAAACCCTTTCGAACCATGTTTTTACTGGCTCGAAAGGGCAAAATAGCCTTTAAAAAGTAGCTTTTTAGGGGCTAAATGCTGGTTTTGGGGCTTGAAAAAATACGAGTTGGCAAGCAAAATAGAAAGGCAAAATGGTGCAAAACGCAGCCGGCCTTCTCAAAAACGCACTGAAAAAGAAATTCGTAGAGCTGCAAATTGCTGCAAATTGCATGTTTTTAGACCTATGTTTACGCTAGAATGGGTTGGCGAACAGACCACGTTTTGTAAAATATTTTATAAGTCCATGTTTTTTTTAGTTAACGATTTAGCGAGTTGTTAATCTGCTGGGCTGGGTGGCTTTTTAGGTTGCAAGTTGATGAGGTTGTGAGTTTCTAATTTCACAAGTTGGTGAGTTTTTAAGTTAGTAAGCTTGTGCGTTGATAAGTTAGTGCGTTGATAAGCTCATCAGTTGATGGGTCGTAGAGTTGATGGTTAAGCCCAGTTAGCAGCTGTTTTGCACACGTTACACTAAGTGCAGCCATCGCTTCATCTTGCCATACGCCCATTGTCGAATGGAGTCTTGCCAAGCATAGCCTTCTTTTACGTTCTCTTTTTAAGTCGTTTTGTTCTCATTTTCACATCTTTCCCACGTTCTTTATTCTTTACCACGCGCTTAACTGCCTGCCATAAAATTTCATATTCAAGGTGCCTATTTTATAAATATTGTTAATTCAATTAAGTTTCTGAACACAGAATTTTTGAGATAGATATAAAAATAACTACATTTGCTCGTTGCTAATCTGAAAGAGGTAGGTTCTGAATAGTTGCCATCGGCGCGTTGCCCAACGACAACAAATACATGGGCACTATGCCACTAGGACCAACAATCCGACATAACCCACTGCGTATAATCTACGGAACAAAGCCGCAAGGAGAAAGCTTACTTAGTTATGGATGTTCGCCCAAGGGAGCTGGCAATGGCTGCAAGCTATGCCGTTATTTTGTGTTGCCTAAGCGTAAGTGTACACAAAAGAGGGCGCATTGCAGGCAGAACAAATCTCGACCAACTAAATAAATACAGTCAAAATAGATGAAAGTTTTATGAACAAAAAGCTACTTATGTGTTTGGTTACGTTCTTGCTGTGCGTTAGTGCAGCCGTAGCACAAACTAAAATCTCTGGTACGGTGGTGTCGGCTGGCGACAACGAGCCGGTTATCGGCGCCACCATCACCGTGGTAGGCACCAAAACGGCGGCTGTTACCGACTTCGATGGTAAGTTTTCGCTTACTACCGACGTGCCCAACCCACAAGTAACCATTAGCTACATCGGCATGGTGGCACAGACGTTAAAGGCAACTGCCAACATGCACGTTGAGCTAAAAGCCAACGCCCAGGTGCTTAACGAGGTGGTGGTGACGGGTCTTACCCGAACAGACCGCCGCTTGTTTACCGGTGCTACCGACAAAGTGGATGCCGAGAAAGCCCGATTGAGCGGCGTGGCCGACATCAGTCGCTCGCTTGAAGGGCAGGCGGCAGGCGTTTCGGTGCAAAACGTGAGCGGAACGTTTGGTACAGCCCCGAAGATACGCGTGCGCGGAGCAACCTCTATCTACGGCAGCAGCAAGCCCCTGTGGGTGGTCGACGGCGTTATCATGGAAGATGCAGCCAACGTGGGAGCTGACGATTTGGCATCGGGAAACCCCGAAACGCTTATCTCTTCGGCTATCGCCGGACTTAACGCCGACGACATCGAAAGCTTTCAGATATTGAAAGACGGTTCGGCCACATCCATCTATGGCGCGCGCGCCATGGCCGGCGTTATCGTTGTTACCACCAAGAAAGGCAAGCAAGGACAAGCCCACATCAGCTATACGGGCGAATTTACCACAAGGCTTGTGCCATCGTACAACAACTTCGACATCCTCGACTCGAAAGAGCAGATGGGCATTTACAGGGAAATGGCCGACAAAGGCTGGCTCAACCTCTCTGAAATACTCAACGGCAGCGAGTATGGCGTGTACGGAAAGATGTACGAATTGATAAACCGCTACGATGCGCGCACGGGCCGTTTTGCACTAGAGAACACCACCGAGGCAAAGAACCGCTACTTGCGACAGGCAGAGTTTAGGAATGCCGACTGGTTTAACGAGCTTTTTACGCCCAGCATCATGCAGAACCACTCGATAAGTTTGAGCGGCGGAACACAAAACTCTAACTATTACGCCTCGTTCAGTGCCATGTTAGATCCGGGATGGTACAAGCAGAGCAACGTTAACCGCTATACGCTCAGCTTAAACTTAACGCAACACCTTTCAGACAAGCTTTCGCTCAACTTCATCGGCAGCGCAGCCTATCGCAAGCAGCGCGCACCAGGAACCTTGGGGCAAGATGTTGACGTTGTTGGCGGCGAAGTGAAGCGCGACTTCGACATCAACCCCTACTCTTACGCCAGCAACACGTCGCGCGTGTTAGACCCCAACGAGTATTACGTGGCCAATTTCGCCCCGTTCAACATCTTCAACGAGCTGAACAACAACTACATCGACCTCAATGTTCTTGATGCCAAGTTCCAGTTAGAGTTGAAGTACAAGCCCATAAAGGGACTTGAACTCTCGGCCTTGGGCGCATTTAAGTACATGGCCTCAACGCAAGAACACAACGTGAAGGACAATTCCAATCAGGCAATGGCCTATCGTGCCATGTCTAACGGCATCATCCGCGAGGCCAACAAGTACCTTTACAACGACCCATCCAACCCTTACAAGATGCCTTTCTCGGTGTTGCCGTACGGCGGCTTGTACCATAAGGGCGACAATAGGATGAGCGATTACGACCTGCGCGCAACGGCCAACTACAACCATACCTTTGCAGATACGCACATTATGAACCTTTTTGCAGGTACGGAAGTGAAGAGCATCGAACGCCAACGCAACACTTTCGAGGGTTCGGGCTTGCGTTACGATGCGGGTCAGGTGCCGTTCTACATTTACGAATACTTCAAACGAGCCGTCGAAGGGGGCAACACCTATTATATGATAACGCCAACAAACTCGCGTAGCGTGGCGTTCTACGGCAACGCCACTTACAGCTATAAGGGTCGTTACGTGTTTAACGGCACCCTTCGCTACGAAGGTTCGAACCAAATGGGCCGCGACACCAACGCCCGATGGATGCCAACATGGAACGTTTCGGGTGCATGGAACGTGCACGAAGAGGGCTGGTTTGGCAAGCTTTCGCCCCTTTCGCGCCTAACTTTGCGTGCATCGTACAGCCTTACGGGTACACCTCCCGATGCCTCGTACAGCAATTCTACGGCCATTATCAAGGCATCCAACCCCTTCCGCCTTTTTGCAGAAGACCAAGAGCCGCAACTCGAAATATACGAATTGGCTAACGCCAACCTTACTTACGAGAAGAAGAACGAGCTTAACCTGGGTTTCGACGCCTCGTTGTTGAACAACCGCCTGGGCATAACCTTCGATTTCTACACCCGAAGGAACTTCGACGAAATCGGTCCGATGGTAACAGCGGGCACAGGCGGCCAAATTATCCGCGCTGCCAACGTGGCCGAGATGAACTCGAACGGCGTTGAACTGAGCCTTTCGTCGGTAAACTTGAAGAACAAGCACTTCTCTTGGACCACCAACTTCATCTATGCCTACGCCAACACCGAGATAACCAAGCTCTTTAACCAAGGCAACGTGATGAGTTTGGTTAGCGGCAGCGGATTTGCCAAGCGCGGTTATCCCGCCCGTTCGCTGTTCTCCATACCCTTCGTTGGCCTCAACGATGAGGGTATGCCAATGGTGTTGAACGAGAAAGGGATGATAACAACCGACGACATTAACTTTCAAGAGCGAACGCTTACCGACTTTCTTAAATACGAAGGACCGACAGACCCCTTGCATACAGGCTCTATCGGCAACATGTTTACCTATCGCGGATTTAGGCTTAACGTATTTGTGACCTACGCTTTTGGTAACGTTGTGCGCCTCGACCCCAAGTTCCGCGCACGCTACAACGACCTCGTTTCGATGACCAACGCCTTTAAAAACAGGTGGACAAAGCCGGGAGAGGAAGACCAAACCAACGTGCCGGGCATCATCTCTAAGGCACAATACATGGCCAACACCAACCTTCGCTTGGGCTATAACGCCTACAACTACACCAGTCTTCGCGTTGCCAAGGGCGACTTTATCCGCCTAAAAGAGGTGTCGTTGGGCTACGATTTGCCTGCCCAATGGTTCCAAAAGGCGATGGTGAAGAACGTGTCGTTGAAACTGCAAGCCACAAACCTCTTCTTGCTCTACGCCGATAAACGACTGAATGGGCAAGACCCCGAATTCTATAACGTGGGTGGTGTGGCCTCGCCTATGCCCAAACAATTCACACTAACAATAAAACTCGGACTTTAAACCCTACGAAGATGAAAGTCAACAAATATATAACGGGTCTGTCGATGGCTGTCGTTTCGTTTGCATTAGCATCGTGTAACGACTTCTTGAACAAGTATCCCGACAGCCGTATGGACCTCAAAAATCCATCAGAAGTTAGTCAGTTGCTGGTTAGTGCCTACCCTTCGGCACATCCGGCCTACCTTACCGAGATGTATTCGGACAATACCGACGAACAGATGCACAGCACATGGAGCACGTTCGACAGGTTTCAAGAGCAGGCTTACCAATGGAAAGACATCGATGAGGTGCGCAATGCCGAAACGCCTTATCAGCTTTGGGAGGCCCATTACACGGCTGTGGCCACGGCCAACGAGGCCATTGCACACATCAAGAGCGTGAACAACCCCCACGATTACGATGCACAGCTGGGCGAAGCGTTGCTTTGCAGGGCCTTCGCCATGTTTCAGTTGAGCACCGTTTTTTGCCAAGCTTACGATAAAACCACGGCGCAAAGCAACTTAGGCTTGCCTTATCCAACAGAACCCGAACAAGTTGTGGGCCGTTTGATGGAGCGTGGAACGCTTGAACAACTTTACGCCAACATCGAAAAAGACCTCGTGGAAGGCATTTCGCTTGTTGGAACCAAGTATGCGCGACCCAAGTTCCACTTCACCAAGCAGGCCGCCTACGCTTTCGCCACACGTTTCTACCTCTATGCCCAACAATATGATAAGGCCATTAAGTACGCCGACATGGTGCTGGGCGACCAACCGGGCGACATCCTGCGCAATTGGGCCGAGTGGAACCAACTGGGCCCAAGCGGCAACGTACAACCCAACGCGTTTATACAAGCATCTAACAACGCCAACATCTTGTTGTTGCCCGTTCCTTCCGAATGGGGTGTGATAAGCATCCCCGTATTGGCTGGAAGTAAGTACGCGCACGGCGAGATGCTGAGCAAAAACGAAACGCTACAAGCGCCAGGGCCTTGGGGAAACAGCGGAACAGAGTTGCTCTACACCGTTACTTACAACAATGGCGTGTCGAAATACGCCTTGCGTAAGATACCATACGTGCCGCGCGTGATCGACGTAACGGCCGGTATCGGCATTCCTTACAGCGAGTACGCCGTGTTCAACACCGACGAAACGCTGCTAGAACGTGCCGAGGCCTACGCCCTTTCGGGCAAATACGCCGAGGCTTTGAAGGACATCAACACCGAGTTGACGGCTTTCTCGAAAAAGAAAGTGCAGCTTACACTCGACAAAATTAAGGACTTCTACAACTCGCAGGCGTATTACACGCCCACAAAGCCCACGCCCAAGAAAGCCCTGAACCCGCTTTTCGCAATAGAAAAAACCACACAAGAGCCGCTGTTGCAGTGCCTGTTGCAGTTGCGACGCATCCTAACCATACACGAGGGGTTTAGGTTGCAGGATGTGAAACGCTATGGAATAACGATGTATCGCAGGCAAGTAGACGTGCAATCGAAGGTTAACGCCGTTACCGACTCGATGAAAGTGGGCGACCCACGCTTGGCCATACAGTTGCCGCAAGACGTTATTTCTGCCGGAATAACGCCCAATCCCCGTAACAAATAAAAACCATACGCTCATGAAGAAATATTTATATCTGGTTGTAAGCGCATGCTTATGTTGCGGCGCAATATTGCAGTCGTGCGGCGAGAGCAAGCTGAGCGGCGACTCCATTTTCTCTACCGAGGCGCAAAAACGAAACGCTTTCGACCAATGGTTGTACAAGAACTACACCATGCCTTATAACATAGACTTCCAGTATCGCCTTAAAACAGAGGAAACAGATAAGGCCTATAACTTCGTGCCAGCCGATTCGGCCAAGACCGCAAAGCTGGCTATCATCACCAAGTTTATGTGGTTCGACCCCTATGCGGAAACCATTGGTCTGGATTTCGTGAAAGAAAACGTGCCACGCATCATCGTGGCCGTGGGTATTCCGGGCTATACGCGCTACCGAACAGAGGTGGTGGGCAGTGCCGAAGGCGGATATAAGGTGACGTTGAGCAAGGTGAACGCCCTTACCGACGACTTGCTGAAAGACTATCACAGCATGACGGCCTTTTATTTCCACACCATGCACCACGAGTTTATGCACATCCTGAACCAGAAAAAGCCCTACGACGAGTCGTACGACAACATATCGCGCGCCGATTATGTAAGCGGCAACTGGACTTCCGTACCCGAAAAGCGGGCATACGCGCTGGGGTTCGTGTCGCCCTATTCGATGGAAAATCCCGCCGAAGACATCGCCGAGCTATACTCCATATACGTAACCAGTACGCCAGACGAATGGAACACCATCTTGAAAGCGGCTGGAAATAAGGGCGCAAGCACCATCAACAGGAAACTGAAGATGGTTCGCGACTATATGAAAAACTCTTGGAATGCCGACATCGACCTGTTGCGCAACGCCGTATTGCGGAGAGGTGGGAAAATATCCACGCTCGATTTGAACAGCTTGAACTAACAAGGCGGCAAATATGAAAATTAAAAACATTAAAGAAGAAGTAAACGATAAGCAAATGAAAAAGGCATATTTCCTATTCATGGCTGTGGTGCTAACGCTATTGATGCAAGCGTGTCTGCACGACAACAAAACGGCTTTCGACCTTCCTGCCGCACAGCGGATAGACCAAAGCGTGGCGGATTATACCGCGCTTTTAGAGTCGTCGGAGGGTGGTTGGATGTTGCAATACTATGCAGGAAAGAATTATAGCTACGGCGGTTACACGCTGTTGTTGAAGTTCAAGGATGGACAGGTTACCGCCATGGGCGACGTGTTGGACCCTGAGGTGAAGGCCACTTCGGATTATGAAGTGGTGAAAGACCAAGGCCCCATGCTCTCTTTCAACGTATATAATAAGGTGATACATCCCCTGGCAGAGGCTTGGCTGGGCAATCCCGACGGCATACAAGGCGACTACGAGTTCTCCATTCTGCGCGCAACAACAGACAGCATTGTGCTTAGGGGCAGGAAATGGAAGAACGAAATGGTGCTGACACGCTTGCCGAAAGATGCCAATTGGGAGGAAATAATGTTGAGCATCATCACCGTTAAAGACGGAATGAGCGTGAACACTTACAATTTTATCCAAGGCAACGACACCTTGGCGCAAGGCACTATCGACCCCACTACGCGCCGACTTTCTGTTACCTTGGGCAAAACCACATGGGACATGCCCTATTGCACCCATGCAACGGGCATCGTACTTCGCCAACCTATCGTTATCGGCAATAAGCAATACCAAAACTTTACGTGGAACGAAACCGACAAGGTGCTTACCGATAACGACCTGAAACTGGCGCAGTTTGTGCCAAAGAACCATAAAACGCTCGACTTCTGGGTGGGCGAATGGCAACTCAAAACAAGTCTGAGAAAGCGCATAACGCTGACTTTGGAACTTGGAACGGCCGCCAACACCTTGAAGGGACACTTGCTTTACGACAAGGTGAGCTATGAATTGCAACTTACCTACGACCCCGCCACAGGACGTATTGAACTGCCTGGCCAACCCGTTATCGACCCAACCTACAAGTATCCGGCTGGAATTGTGCTCATACCTGCATCTCTAAAAGAGAAGAAAATATTTGGAGAGGGCAAGGGTAGCATGTATTTCACGTGGAATGGAGATACAGAACGGGCCGATGCAGAAGACAGTGGGCAGATAACGGGCCACACAGTAGACTCGTTCTTTGGCGTTGCCTACGGCGAAGACCTAAGTCCCATACTCGATCCGAAGGGTGATTATGTGTACGCTTTCACGTTGCCGAACATTGAATACATGAGGAAAATTAAATAAGAAGAATGATGAACAAGTTCATTTCCATATCGTTGGCCACGGCCTTGGCCGCTTTTGTCGTGGCGTGCAGCAGCGACAAAGAACTGCCAGAGTATGCCGCAGGGCTATCGGTGGTAAAGGCACAAACCGCATTTGGCGTGCTTGGCGGAACGCAAGAGGTGACTTTGGCCGCACAACCGGCACAAGCCTATGCGCAAGACGCATGGCTAACCGTTGCAACGAAAGCCGAAACCATCGCCCTGACCGCCCAGACGAACACCAGTGCGCAAACGCGAAACACCCTTTTGGTAATAAAGAACCAACAAGGCGACTCGATTATGCTTAATGTTCAGCAAGAGGGCGTTGCCTTCGGACTGCCTGTTGGCGAAGACATCTACACCGGCGACGAGGCTTTCTCGAAGTCGTTCACAACGCCAGCCAACGTGCCTGTAACCTACCAAGGCACCGAAAGCTGGATAACCGTGGAGGACAAAGGTGGCGCAATCAACGTGAAACTGGCCGCCAATGCCACGGGAAAACCACGCGTGGGCTGGGTAACAGCCAAGGCCGTTGGGCTTACCGACTCGCTTAAAGTGGTGCAGGCGGCCTTGTCAGACGTTGAAGGCGAGTACACGCAAACGGCTTTGATGCGCCTGCCCAATAGGGAACTGGAAGAGAAAACCACCGATGTGCGAATCGTTGCAACGGGTGCCAACACGGCGAACTTTATCGTTGAAGGCAAGTATTCGTGGGAAGTCGCCTTTACGCCCGGTAAGGGTTTCACCATGAATAACGGCAAGATAGTGGGGAAAAACGAAGTTAAACCAGGCGTTTACGAGTATCTTATCACCGTGATTGTGGCCGACGATTTCAGGAAAGGACACGAAACGGCCATCAACGGAACGAAAGAAAGCGTGTTGCTTACTTTCGACGATAAGGGCAATCTCGTTTTTAAAGAGGCGCAGAAAATTGCATCCGAACAAACGTTCTCGTCCTATGGCTGGAACCGTTTCTCCGACTCTAAACCCGTAATGGGTGCTTTTCGCGGCATTGGCGAGGTATTTGTGAAACCCAAACTCACGCGCAAGCCTTAATCCGCACTGCACTATTGGCATTAGCGCACTAAGTTTTTAGGCGCGCCGAGCAAGTATTTTGCCACTTGGCATGGGTACTTGCGGGGCGCGCCTTTTGCTTTTCTATGCCATAAATCTGTTATTCTAGTTTTTCGGAGTTAAGCCAAATGCTTGGTTGCAGAGTGGACGATAATCCTAGTCAACTCGTTAACTAGTTAACTCGCAAGCTCACAGTCTTGTCAATTTTTCAGCATAAATTTTAACATTATGTGTGGGCTTTTTATGGTTCTTCCGTTAAATGCGTAGACGCCTATCATGCAATGCATATAGTCTTAAT
>CALIZL010000023.1 GCA_938028745.1 uncultured Prevotella sp. | reverse complement strand
TTCATACTAATTCTTCTCAAGAAGACAAGAAAGGGAGAAAAGTCAAGATGACTTCATTGTCTTAAATTTATGTATGTTCGCTTGCAAAGATAGGCAAAAGACGTGTTAGGGCATCTGCCCACCCTCGATTTATAAGTAATACTATGTATTTTTAACTTATTGAAATTAGTACAACATGACAAATCCGAGTTCCTTCGTTACATTATGCTAGGCTTAATACGCAAACAAACATCGTGCATTTAGCAATGGCAGGTGTATAACTTATAAACTGATTGACTTATAATCTCAAGACCTCACAAGCTTAAAAACTCACAAACTCACAAACTCATAAACTCACAAATTCACAAACTCATGAACTTATAAACTCACACGCTCACAAAATACTTGTGGTGGCTTGCCCATTAGTGAAATGTTCACCAATACGCAAGCCACCACAAACATTATTGAACCTTTGGGATAACACCCATTGTGGTTATTTAGATGAGGGTTGGAGCCTTCTTAATTAGGTTTCCAAAATAGTCTGCCCATCAATCGTCATGCTCAACAGCCGCTGGTCCGGAATAGTTTCCAGCCTCGACATTGCCACTCCTTATTGATCTTACATGATAAGAGAGCGAGATATAGTTGTGGTTGTATCTGGATACGGCAACATAACTTCCTACGGCAAGCACCTGTTCCTTGCCTTTGGCTTCTACAACCTTTCCGTTGAATTCCCATTTACCACTCTGTGACAAGTCCAAACGTAGACCTAATGCCGCTTTGGGATAAGTTATAGACACGTCTATATCGTCGACATTCGACTTTAATTTAATCTTGATACGCTCACCCTTATCCTCAATCTTGGCGCGTGTAATGGCGTAAGCCCTTGATTGAACAAACATTGTGTTGGGTGGTAAGTCGTCAATAATCTCGTCATGTTTGTTGTTACAACTCGAAAATAAAGGGGCAATAGCCAAGAAGGCAATGGCCAATAAAGGTAAAATCTTAATTTTTTTCATGATCTTAAATTATATGTTCTTTTGTGTTCCTCGAAAGGTGCGTTTTGCCTTTCCACTTCGTCCAAAGCTCCGTGTTGGAGATTTCCAATTCTCGTCATGGCAATGTTTGAGCAAGCTCAACATTGTTTATTTGGCTTGAAAACGTTCGTTTGCAAAGATAGGCAAAAGGTATGTACGGCCAGCTACGCATCACTCATTTATAAATAATACTATACTTTTTTAACTGATTTTATCGCATCAAGGTGTTTGTGAACGCCCCATTAAACAACTGTAATAGGCAACCATACGAGAAAGAAATGTATCTGAAACTCCGAAAAAGCGGACTAACGCTTGCCGTTGTCGAAGATATTTTATAAGTTTGCAGGGCAAAAAGAGCTATGCCGAACTAAGGCAGGCCTTGATGTGTTGCACGCAGGCGGCGCACAAAACAGGCCACCAACAACTAAACGCAGAAGAATTATGAGTAGACAAAAAAGGTATTTACTACAAGAGAGCGACTTGCCCAAGCAATGGTATAACATACAGGCCGACATGCCCAACAAGCCTTTGCCACCACTTAACCCGGCAACCAAACGGCCCGTAAGCGCAGACGACCTTGCCCGCATCTTCTGTAAGGCCTGCGCTGAACAGGAGTTGGACACGAAAAACGCGTGGATTGACATCCCCGAAGAGGTGCAAGACAAATACAAATACTACCGGGCTACACCTCTTGTACGTGCCTACGCCTTAGAAAAGGCACTAGGAACGCCCGTTCACATCTACTTTAAGAACGAGAGTGTTAACCCATTGGGTTCGCATAAGGTGAATTCGGCCTTGCCCCAATGCTACTATTGCAAGCAAGAAGGCGTTACAAACGTAACCACCGAGACGGGCGCAGGACAGTGGGGAGCAGCACTAAGCTATGCTGCCAGTGTGTACGGACTGGCGGCTGCCGTTTATCAAGTAAAGATTTCGATGCAACAAAAGCCCTATCGCTCTTCGGTTATGCGCACGTTTGGCGCAGCCGTTACGGGTTCGCCATCCATGTCTACTAGGGCAGGCAAAGACATCATCACGCGCGACCCGCTGCATCAAGGAACACTTGGTACGGCTATCAGCGAGGCGGTGGAGCTTGCTACCACAACACCCAACTGCAAATACACGCTTGGCTCGGTGCTCAACCACGTTACGCTGCACCAAACCATCATCGGACTTGAAGCCGAAAAGCAAATGGCTATGGCCGAAGAATATCCCGATGTGGTGATAGGTTGCTTTGGTGGCGGCAGCAACTTTGGCGGTTTGGCCTTCCCTTTTATGCGCCATAACATCTTAGATGGGAAGAGAACGGAGTTCGTTGCAGCCGAGCCAGACAGCTGTCCTAAGCTAACGCGCGGCAAGTTTAAGTACGACTTTGGCGATGAGGCCGGCTACACGCCGCTGTTACCGATGTTTACATTGGGCCACGACTTTAAGCCAGCCAACATCCACGCAGGCGGTTTGCGCTACCATGGGGCAGGGGTAATTGTGTCGCAACTGCTTAAAGACGGACTGATGCGGGGCGAAGACATACCGCAACTGGAGACTTTTGAGGCGGGAACATTGTTTGCTCGCACGGAGGGTATCATCCCTGCACCCGAAAGCAACCACGCTATCGCTGCCGTTATACGCGAAGCGAAACGATGCAAGCAAACTGGCGAAGAAAAGGTTATACTCTTTGCGCTGTCGGGACATGGACTGATGGACATGACTGCATACGACCAATATCTCAATGGCGACTTGCTTAACTATTCGCTTTCGGAAGAAAGCATTGCACAAAGTCTTAAAGCGGTTCCAGAGGTTTAATAACACATTAAGTAGGACTTGTGGGCTCGCAAGCTACCCACCTCTAACCATGAGGTTACGTAACTTGCTTGCTTAACAAGTCCTTTATTTAGTTGACAAGATAACTAGTTAATGAGTTAACGACGTTTGGAAGTTCACAAACTTTTTCAAACGCAGCTCGGTTTGTTGGCAGATATAACCAACATGTAGCAGAATAAATGGGATAAACCAAACGCTTGGCTTGGAGAATTAGCTGCCTAAGCCAAGCGTTCATGCAGGTTACTTACTTGCCCGATGTAAGTATCTGGTCGAGTTTTTCGAGCAAAATAAACGGATTTTTCTTAAAAGCCTTCAAGTCGAACTCCTTGCTGTCGATGTATTCCACCATTTGTGGGAAACGTTCGAACATGCGTTTCAAGTCGGCTTGCTTGCCTACCACCGTTCCACCCATCGGTACATGGTAGGTAACGGCAATGTTATCGCCGTCTACAGAATAGCTGAAAGGCAAAGAGCGTTCGGCAAAACTACTTCTAACACCGGTTATAACGCGAGTAGTAGCCGTAGATATGTAACCCGTAACCTTCTTTCCCTCGTACATAACCAACCAAAAATACCGCTTTGGCGAGGGGCTCATGCTCTTGGGCATAGTGAAAGATTTCACGGCATGCAGCGACTTATACACCAAGCTTTCGCCACTTGCCTCATCGGTAAGTTTCATTTCTTTAACGTCGTCGGCATTGTAGTTGGTTCCGTCTTTGCTTTCGGCCGAAGATGCAACAACAACATCGGTGGCATTCTTGACCATGTTTGGCCCATAAGATGCGTTTTTTTCTTTCACCAACCAGCCTTCTACCTTCTTGCCGTCGTTTAGAATTAGTTCGCATTTAATGTTGCTCGACTTCTTTGCAGATACGCTGAACGCACACAAAAAGGCAAGCAGTAACGAAAGTAACAAACTCTTTTTCATACGTTTGATTGTCTTTTAATGGATTAAACAGATAGTTGTTAACACCGCAAAGATAGTCAAAAGTACAGAAATGAGAAAGAGAATGGGCTGCTTTTTGCTTGTTATTTCACCACTTGCACAATAAGATAACCCACATATATAATATATATGGATGAGAGGAGGGCGCCTTCGAGTCGTGTGATGGTGTACTTCGTGAACGAGAACAACCACAACAATATCATCGAACCAAAAAGAACGGAGAGGTCTACAAAGCCTATACCTTGTATCGTCATGGGCGAGATAACGCCTGTTACGCCCAAGATAAGCAAGATGTTAAAGACGTTCGAGCCCAACACATTGCCAATGGCGATGCCGCTATTGCCCTTACGAGCAGCCACTGCACTAGTGGCTAGTTCTGGAAGTGACGTTCCGCCGGCCACAATGGTTAGTCCGATAACGGCATCGCTGATGCCAATGGCTTGTGCCACAGTGGTTGCACCGTCTACAAAGAGGTTGCTGCCAAACACTAAACAGGCCAAGCCAACAAGCAACCAAGCGGTTGCCACGAGGGGTTTCATGGGTTTCTTCGCTTCTGTCTGCGCACCAGCATCGGGTTTTGCAGTAGTAAGGGTGACGCCCATGAAGAAAACAAATAAGATAAGCAGAAAGCCTGCATCTACACGACCAATGTTGCCGTCGAGACAGAGTAGGAAGAGTGCACCCGAAGCCAACACTGCAAAGGGGATGTCTTTACGCACGGTGGTTTTCAAGATGGTCATCGGTGCAAGCATCGCTGCCACTCCCACAATGAGCAAACTATTGAAAACGTTGCTGCCAACGATGTTGCCTACGGCCAAATCGGGTGTGCCTTTCAATGCCGAAACAAGGCTCACGCAAAACTCTGGCATGGATGTACCCATCGCCACAACGGTGAGTCCGATTACCATCTGCGACACTTTCATGCGCTCGGCCAAGCCTACCGCTCCTTCTGTAAGCCTGTCGGCTCCCCATAAAACAAGGACGATACCTATCAGTACAAAGAGCACATTGAGCCAAATGTTGTGAGTAAAGCCGCCCAAAGCGGCAAAAAATAGTTGGGGCATGGTGGGGTGGGGAGGATTAATGGGGTGGGTGGATGAATGTTTGAGTGGGTAAGTTTGTTTACAAACGGGCGAATGAATAGGCTTGTGAGTGGGTAAGTTTGGGAGTTATACCTATCAAACTTACCCACTTACAAGCCTGTCAAACTTGCTATGCCTTATTCGGCAGCAGCTTGTTCTGCTGTTTGTTCTTCTCCGTTCTTAGGTTTTAGGGCCTCTTCAAAATTAGTAATGCCGTTCTTTACCAAGATGTCGTACCATTGAATAAGCTTGCGGATGTCGCTGTCGTGCACGCGGTCGCGGTCGAATGCTGGCAGAACTTCGCCGAAATAGTCGCGTAGTTCTTGGCTTGTAGCCTTCTTATAGTTAAGCGAACAGGCTTTTAGTTGTTCTTTTTCGCCTAGGTTTTTAAGCACTTGCCACAAGGGAACGTCCTCTGAATCGGTGTACATCGCGATGTCGCTAAGACTGGTAACGCGATCTGTTGCGAAGGCAGGCATACGCTTATGCGTTTCGTCGATAGCCTCGACGATGAGCGAAGCCTTACCGCTAGACACGAGCTTGTATAGCCCAGGCTTGCCTGAGATAGAAAGAATTGTCTGTAACATGTTGTTTTTCTGTTTATGTTTTTATTAGTTGTATGAATAACTCGTTTAGTTGTTGGTCAACGTCTTTCACGCCGTCGTTAACTATTTCGAAATGGCTCATGGCCCTAACACGTTCTTGGGGCCATTGACATTCAATCCATTTCAATGCTTTCGCGCGGTCGAGTGCATCGCGTTGCATCACTCGTTGTATGCGCATTTCAAGCGGTGCGGTAACGCATACCACGCTGTCTACCTTCACCCTTGCATCGAAACCGCTTTCAAAGAAGATGGCACTTTCGAGCCATTGGTTGCCCGATTGTTCGAAATCGCGTGCAACGGCCGGATGTACAAGGGCGTTAATGCGTTGCTTGTTCTCGTCGGAGGCAAGCAGATAGGCTGCCAATACCTGTTTCTGCAAACGTCCGTCGGCATATAGATGGTCGCCCACAAGTTGTTGCAAGCTCTCCATCAGCGGCTCCGAAGTCCGCAAAAGGCGCTTGGCCGATGCATCGCAATCGAATACTTCGATGCCACGAGCGCGCAAACGCTGTGCAACGAACGATTTTCCGCTGCCGATACCGCCCGTTAGGGCGATGCGCAAGTGGGGCGATGGGTGCCGAAAATCCATGAATTTATCTACTTCTGTTCGATGAGATAGTCCACTTGATTGATTTCCAAGCGCACTTTACGCACTCCCGGAGGTGCTTTTCGTAAGTACAACGTACACTTGTCGGCAGGGTGTTCCACTAGTTCGGCGTAGTTGGCAGCCACCTTGAAAGCATCGGCAGTGATAGACCGCACACGGCTAACGCCCACGATGAAATGCACTTTCACTTTCGAAGGGAAGGTGCGCAACACCTTGTCGGGTGGCAAGTTCTCGGCCGAAATGGGTACTTCGATGCTTTCTTCGGTAAGCACATCGGGGTATAGGGCCAGTCTAACCACAGACGGAACCATCTTTACGCCCTCGATGCGATGCAATTCAACGGTTTCGACGATGGTGTCCGAGAAGTTCGTAATGTTCAGATCCTCTGTGCGAACCTCCTTAATGCTGTCTAGTGCCTTATTGCTGGCATACACCGTAACAAACTGCGGGAAGAACTTGTAGTCGGCCAAATACCGTTGGTCGCCTGGCTTGATGGTTCCTGCTAGACGTATGGGGACGCGTTTGCTTTGGCCATAATTGAAGAAGAACTCCAACCGCTCTGGCTTTACGGCCACTATTTTGGTGGAACCCGACAGCTGCGTATAGAGTTGTTTCTGTATGTCGGCGGCAGGTATCACGCCCCTTCCGCGCGACTTGTTGGCGTAATTGGCGAAGTTAAGCACAATGGGTCGCAGCCGTTCGGTATAGAGATAGCCCATGATGGCAAATCCCTTGTCTCTTAAAGTCACTCGCACCACGTCTTCATCGTTAGAGGTAATCACCACATCCTTAGGCAAATTGGCCATGTGAACGGGCACGATGAAGTCTTTCTCGTACGTTTCGTTAAGGGCGGTAAGCAACCAAAAGCCCCCACTAAGCGCGAGAAAAAACAAAAAAATCAGAAACTCCTTGTTCACTGCACTGAACACGAAGCTCCTGACTATTGATAAGATCTTTAAGAGCCGAAGCTGTTTCATTGCTTAATTCTTGGTGTCTACAGACTGCAACGAGGCTGGGTCGGCAAACACGTAGTTACGGTCTACGGTAACAACCACGCCGCGAGCTATTTCCAACTCCACCGTGTTGTTCTCTATGTTGATGCGTTTCACGTCTCCATATACGCCACCGCTAGTTACAACGCGTGTGCCTTCTTGCAGTGCGTTTTGGAAGTTGCGTATGGCCTTTTGTTTCTTTTGTTGTGGCCTAATCATGAAGAAATACATGATGGCGAAGATAGCCACCATCATCAAGATGGGCGCGGCAGAATTGCCGGCAGCTGCTTGTGCAGCCAATACTGTTGTTGAAATCATATATTAATTGTTGTTTTGTCTTTGTTAATGCGCTAAGTAGAGGCCACCTCGTTTAGGCCTCACCAGCGATATTGTCGGGTTCAATGGGCTGTTGCAGGTCGTTGGTGTCGGCAACAACGTCCGAAACGGGTTCCATTGGCGCGTCCTTTTCGGCATCATCAGGCCCTTCTTGTTGCTCAACGGGCTGCTGCGCATGCTTATGCTCGCCGTTCTTGCGCCCATTGTCGAATTGTTTGCGTGGGCGTGGTTCGGGCATGGCCTTCATCATCTGTCCGTGTGCAACCAGTCCGCGGGCAATTGTGTCGAGCATACCATTGATGTAGCCCCCACTTCGGTGCGTGCTGTACAGCTTGGCCAACTCTACATACTCGTTAATCGTAACGCTTACGGGTATGTTGGGGAAGGTAAGCATCTCTGCAATGGCAATCTGCATGATAACAACGTCCATGTAAGCCAGTCGCGAAAAGTCCCAATTTCGCGAGTTCTCACTCATGTATCGCTGATATTGTTCGCCATTAAGGATGGTCGACCTGAATAGTTTTCGGGCGAAGTCCTTGTCTTCCTCGTCCTTATATTCGGGCAACAGCTCTTGTTTGGCTTTGTTCGCGGGGTCGAAACGTTTGATGGTTTTCAGCACAAAGGTGTCTACAATCTCTTTGTCGTCGTTCCAATACAAGCTTTTCTCTTCGAGCAGTGCGTCAAGGTCCACATTGTTTTGCACCAGTTGCTTATACAACTTGCGCCACAATTCGCGGTCTTCCTCATAGTCGTCGTTTCCGCTTTCCATGTATTCGCGGTAGGTTTCCGACTGTTCTATTTGGTTGCATAGCTTTCTTACCGACTCGATGTCGTCTTCCCAACGCTGTTTCAACGTCTCCATGAAGTCGTTCAGTTGCTTGTTCTCTTCCAATTGCGTAGCAAACTTATTGTACGCGAACTTTGTCGAGGGCACCTCTGTGCCTTCACGCTGCGCTTGTTGCGTCGCGATGTCTACACGATGTCTCTCTTCACGTGTGATTGCCACTATCAACGCCAGCAGGTAATTGTATAGGTCGTATGCCTTTGAAAGACTGAACAGCAGTTCTTTCTCGGCATTATCCATATTTCTATTACCGTTTTGGTAGTATGCATAGGTTAACTGGACAATCTTTATACGTATTAATTCCCTATTTATCATCGTTCCTGTTTTTCTTTATAATATTGTTATGCAAAATTAGGAACTTTCCCACGATTATGCAAGTGTAAAGGGCTTTTTCTACTTTTTTTAATAGCTGACATGTATGCCTTACGAAAACCAGAACAACTTTGTTAACATCTAAGTAACGAACGCTTTATCTAACCCCTCACGGCCAGTCCGATGCAAATTTTCAGAAAAACAGCCTTTGACAAAATCTAATTGTCATCGGGAAATGCACTTAAAAGTTGTGCTTTTTGGCAGGGATTTACTAACTTCTCTGCGGCTAAATCGAAGTTTCTAAGTTCGTAAATTCATTGGTTTGTGTGCGTTTATCCACATCCCAGCAACATCAACGACCGCGGTCAGCCCTTGCTCATCGACTATAAAAGCCCAAAAATGCAATGGAGGTGTTTTTAAGAACCTGCCAATAGAGAAGGATAATTGTTTTTTACAGTTTAAACTACTTGATTATAGAAAGTTGTTCGTACACCCATTTTGCCATAAATGTGCCAGTACTATGGAGTTTTGTAGTGCTGCAAGAGACACTTGCGCATACACTACAAGATACTTTGTAGCGTCTGTACAAGATGCTTGTAGTGTCAGTACAAGACGCTTGTAGCACCAGTACAAGACGCTTGTAGCGCCAGTACAAGATGCCTTGTAGCGTCTGTACAAAATGCTTAATTAATTCCTAAACCAATTCTTTTTGATTATAAATGCCATTGTGTGGTTAATAACTAACCTCAATAGAGGTAGGGAATACTCTATATGGGTCGAAGTATTCCATGCAGCTGTTAACCATATCTTGTAAGGTGGGCTTGATGTTTCCGTGATAAAGCTGCTTGCCGTTTACGATAAGTGTTACCGGCTTGCTCATGTCTACAAGCTGCTCGTTAAGGTAAATGCGCAGTTTGCCACCCTTAGACTGTTGATAACGGCGGTTGAACTTCATTTCAATGCCCCACCGCTGGTCTCGCTCAACCGTGGTGTATTCCACATCGTTGATGTTCATCGTAATGACATTGTCTTTAATCGACATTTCATAATAGGTGCGTTGCTCGGATGGTCGCACTAGAACCTGCAAGTTGTAGAACCCCGAACGGCGGCGGCCGTCCATCTCAAAATCTTCCCAAAGAACGGTCTTGGGATATGGGTTTCGCATAAAATCTTTAAGCCACGGGGTTGTTAGGCTATAGTTGATGCTGTGCTGCATCCCTTCGAGCAGGTTGATGCGGTGCTGAAAGAGCGGGCGATTGTCTGCCGAAAGTGGATGTGCCTTTTGTGCAGAATCGAAAGCCATTTGCGTGTAGCGCGTGAGGATGTTGCGGTAGAACCCCGTGTCTTCGGCTCCCGTAAGGAATGAAAAGCCAATGTTGGCGCAATTTTCCACAGGTGCATTCTTCAAAGGCTCGCCTCCTGCCATCGGTCCGGCCGCAGCCCAATAGTCTGCATAGAACGAAGCCAGCCGTTGGCTGCCATAACCTCCTTCGGATATGCCGAACACGTAAAGGCGGTTGGCATCAACAGCCCCCTCTACAAATGCTTGTCGGATGAGTTTCTCCCAAGCAAACTGCTTAGCCACTTGCCACCAACGATAATAGCTGCCTTCGTTGGGTATCTGGGGAATGAAATAAAGCGACGGAGCATCTTCAAACGAGTTTCCTAGCATCAGCCCAGTTTGCCATTCTTGTTTTTTAGGCCCCGAACCATGTAGGTATAAGAAAAGCGGCAATTGCCCATTGGCCTGTCCTTTTGCGGCATAGTAGTAGGGCATAACGGCGTTTGGTTCTAATGTTTGTGGCAGGTTCCACGACCCCTGGCCGCCATTTTGTAGACTTTGTGGCTTGATGAGCTTCTCTTCCTGTAACTCGCGGTTGGCCTCGCACCACGCAGCCCACACCATCTTCTTGGTGCTAGCAACGTCTTTATCTTTCAGTTGCTGCTGTATGTCGGTAGAATAGTTTGCGTTGCGCGCAAAGTCTGCCTTGCTGTTTTGCTCTGCGTTGAGCTTTGTTTTCAACGTTTGTGCGAAATAGTGCTTTACCATCTCTTGTTGGTTTTTTACCATCTCTTGTTGGTTTGGCGATTGGTCGCGTGCGCAGCTCATTGTTGCAGACATCGTGAAGGCTGCCGCCATGCTTGCAGCAAGTTTATTAACGTGTATCATAATCTGTAGTTTCGAGTTTTACAATTCAGCGTATTTTTTTTGATTTGGGTTGATTGCTTAACCCGCTTATCCCTGCGAACAAGTAGGTTTGGTTATGCTTTAAAGCTATTTATGGTTGTCTACAGCTTTTGCGGGCAAAGGTAAGCATTTCTAAATAATTGTGCAAGCGTAGTTGACTTATAATCTCGTTTCCCCCTTTCGTAGGGTCAACCAGCAAGTTCAAAAATATAATATCCTTTTCTAGAACTCGCATTTTTGTGTTTGAGAAATGAGCGTTTGTCTTGTTTTTAGTAAGAATTTTAACATTGTGAGTGCCTTTTTTGTCCACCAATTGCCCACCTTGCCGCAAAAAAACGATTCTCGCGAAGGTTGGTTTTGATGCAAAAAGGGGGTAGCCTGCGCATGCGGCAAAATGAATATTTATTTCAAGAAACCGCCGTTTGCCCCATTTTGGGGGCTATTTGCCGCAAAATATAGTGCATTTTGGTGCTAAACGTAGTGCGTTTTGGTGCTAAATGAAGTGCGTTTTGGTGCTAAATGAAGTGCGTTTTGGTGCAAAACGCAAGGTGTTTTGGTGCAAAACGCAAGGCAAAATGCTGCTAAATGCTGGCCGAAAAGCATAAATATCCACCGTAATGGTATAAACAAAACCCTTTTGAGCCATGTAACACATCACTAAAAAGGGCAAAATAGCTGCTAAAAAGTGGGGTTTTAGGAGCTAAAAGTGGGAAATTGGAGTTGAAAAAAATCGAGTTGGCAACCAAATTAGAAAGGCAAAATGGTGCAAAATGCAGGTTCTGTTCCTAAAAACAGACGAAACGCAAGGAGTGAATGGTTAGAAACGGTGGCTATTTAGTTATATTTTAACCTTAATTTTCGCTAGAACGAAGTGAAAATTTGAGGTGATTTGTAAAATAAAGAATAACGATTTAAGGTTTTGAATTTGTGAGTTTGTGAGTTGATAAGTTGATGTAATTGGGATTTGTTGGGCTTTCGTGAGTTTATAAGCCAGTGCGTTGATTTGTCCTGCACTTTGTATATGCGAGGAATGTTTATCTTATGTTGGCATCACGAAGATAACAAACTCCTCTCAATTTATAGAAATATTAAAAGTCAAGACGGTTTCGACTTCTGTTTATAAGTTTGCAAGTCCATGGGCTTATGCGTTATAATCTTGCGCGAGTTAGAAAAGATAACTTTCATGTTGAGAGAAACAAGGAAGTTATTAGTGCTGTTGCGCCTGTTGCTTTACATTGGGTACGTTGCAAACGGACAACCAGTATGCTTTAAACCCTAATCGGTCATTCAAGATTCTACTTTCATTATCTCAGAGATATTGACTGAATGTGTGCTAATGACCAACAAACTGTTCGGATTTTGCTAGTAACAGCGGAATCATTCGTAGCACTTTGCTTTTGAAAATCTCAATGACAGATTAGGGTAAATAGCTATTGCAAGGGGTGCTAGCCCTATATAGATATCAAGTGTGGAGTTCTTCGTTATCTCGACCTTATGTATTAATGAATTTGTTCTGCTATCTCTTTCAGCTTGTTGTATGTCTCAGTAAGTACTTTTATTATCTCCTCGGTATTGCTTCCGTCAATGATTGGAAGATGCAAGTACACTCGGTCATTGTCATTCTCATCCAAGAAGATGTGTTCTCGGAACGTTTCCAAGACTTTTTCTTTGTAGGGTGCCCAATGTTTCTTTTGCCATGTGGTTATATAGATGTGAAATTCTCCACAAGGTCCATTAACATTTGCTAGATAATTAGATTCTATACCTATGCGGTTGGTTTTGTCATTAAAGGATATTCCTAAATCCCATCCTTCCCATGCCCACCATGTTGCACCTGTCCTTTCGTTTACAGACTCTTTTAAAAAATCAATGTGTTCTTTATGGCATGAGAGGATGTTGCTTTGGAACTGATTATATTCATTAACAAGTTGTTCAACTCTTTCCTTATTCTGTATAAAGAAATCAAATACTCTTTTGTTGTTTACGCTACTCATATTTTCTATTGTTTTCATAAAATCAAGCATATAGGTAAGATATCTTTGGTCTGATGACATCATATAGTTGCCTAACTCTTTATTAACCTCTGCAAATAAATCCTTGTATAGAACAGGCTGGAAACCATTTTCTTCCATGAGCCTTTTACTCTTGAGGTCTGACAGAGGAAAAACAGATAAAACAAGCAATATCTTATGTTTCTTATCAGAGTAAGCATTATGTATGTGCTTAGCATATATGTCCAACTGGTTATATAACTTGGCAGTTGTTTTGTTTTCTATCGCGACAACAAATTCCTCAGATTTAATAACAATATCTATTTTCTTGCTTTCAGCATATTCCTCTGTTACACATTCAACCTTGTTATAGAATGGTAGTTCTTCTTTTTGCGTTGAAACCCGCCACAATGCAGATAGCCATAAACTACGTAGCCCATGTTCTGCAAAGGGATTAAGATAGAATTGCAAAATTCTACTGCATACTTCTTCAAAGCGAGTGTATGGATATTTGCAAATTTCCATAAAGGTAGGACGTTTGTCTTGTTTGGGTAATTGTTCGAATTTACATAGTAAATCAATGTACGTTTTTTCTTCTTCGGTATTCATGCCGTTATGGTTTTGTGAGTTTGTTTTATTAGGGAACTATTATGGTTGATTGGCAAACATTGAAGTTCTCTTAGCTTTTAGGTTGATGTGGGGTATCATTCGCTTGCCCAATGAAAGGGTAGGGCGTTGTGTTAAGCAGGATAATACCGCGTATAACTTAAAAGACAAGGAGGGGGCTAACTGATAGCGTGGCCGTGTTTAGGGGTCAAATTGCATAGGGACACGACCTAAAGCGTGCGCCTTTTGACTTTGGATGCAAGGCACGGGTCGCCATCCGTTACGGCCGCACTTGCGTATTGGCGTGCGGAACCTCTTCCATATGGTCTGCGTATTGCGCTGCGATTTGGAAAGTGACTGTTTAATGGTTCTCGTGATTTGCCCGTTTGGCGGCTATTTTGTGACACGCTTTGGTGGCGTTTCGTTTGCTGTTAAGGCCTAATGTGGGGCGTTAAGCGTTTTTGGGCGAGGTGATTTTTAAGCACAAAGTCGTGCATTGTAAAGTACTCGTTGTGGTGAAAAATGTGTTTTAAGGGCATAACCCTAGTATACTTCCATTCCCCAATGGCGACTTTACAAAACACGCCTTGTGCGTTATTGTTGTTGCGTTGAGGGCGGGGTGGCTTACATCACGCCCCTTTCGCGCAGTTTCAATTGCCAGTTCCAAGCCGAACGCAAGGTGTCTTCAAGACTGGTCTCGGACTTCCAACCAAGCACGTTGTTGGCTTTGTCGGGGTTGGCCCACACCTTTTCGATGTCGCCTTCGCGACGTGGGGCGTAGCTCCAATTAACCTTTACGCCCGTGGCCTTCTCGAATTTGTCTACCACTTCGTATGTGCTGACGCCACGACCAGTACCCACGTTGAAGTATTCAATTGGCTCGGTGTCCATGTCTAGCACCCTTTGCATGGCCTTAACATGTGCCTTGGCAAGGTCTACCACGTAGATGTAGTCGCGAATGCAGGTGCCGTCGGGCGTGTCGTAGTCGTTTCCGAATATCTTTAACTCTTGCCTAATGCCCATCGCAGTTTGTGTAACGAAGGGGATAAGGTTGTTGGGAACGCCGTTGGGAAGTTCGCCGATGAGTGCCGAAGGGTGCGCGCCGATGGGGTTGAAGTAGCGAAGGATGACGCTCTTGATGGGTGCGCCGCTGTGAATGTAGTCGCGGATAATCTCTTCGTTAATCTGTTTGGTGTTGCCGTAAGGGCTGCAAGCCTCTTGGATGGGTGCGTCTTCGGTTACGGGAAGATGCTCTTTGGTGGGCTGACCGTACACTGTGCAGCTTGAAGAGAAGATGAAACCCTTTACGCCATATACAGGCATCAGTTCTAATAGGTTGAGCAACGACACGGTGTTGTTGCGATAATAAAGCAGCGGTTTTTCAACACTCTCGCCCACAGCCTTGGATGCGGCGAAGTGGATGATGCCTTTGATGTCCTTGTACTTGGCAAACACAGCCTCCAGGGCTTGCTTGTCGCAGCAGTCTACCTTCTCGAAAGCAGGTCTGATGCCCGTAATTTGTTCGATGCCGTCTACAACTTCGGCGTTAGAGTTCGACAAGTTGTCTACGATAACCACATCGTAGCCGGCTTGTTGCAACTCCACGGTGGTATGCGAACCGATAAATCCTGTTCCGCCTGTTACTAAAATTGTTTGTTTCATTGTATTGGAGTTATATTTTTGTGTAATGTTTCAAGTTTATGAGTGGACCAGTTGACGAGTTGACAAGAAGACAAGTTAACGAGTTAACAAGAACATGAGTTGACGAGATAACCAGTTGACGAGCTTAACAACCTTACAGGTTAACGAGCATCTGTGCCACGTTGTTCTTAGTATTGCCGTTCGCCAAAGATGTTTGTTCCCACACGAACCATCGTACTCCCGCATTGCAAGGCGATGGGGTAGTCGTGGCTCATGCCCCAACTACGTTCTTTAAAGGTATCGTCGTGGGCGAAGTATTGGCTTTTAATCTCGTCGAAAAAGCGCCAAGCGGTGGTCATTTCGGCACGAATTTGCTCTTCATCGTCAACGTTCGAGGCCATCGTCATCAGTCCGCAGATACGCACATGGCTTAGTTCGCGCCACTCGCCGCTGGCCAACAGCTCGCGACAGGCATCGAGCGTGAAACCGTATTTGGTTTCTTCTTGGGCTACATGCAGTTCAAGTAGCACGTCGATAACGCGGCCGCACTTCTCGGCCTGCTTGTTAATCTCGCGCAAAAGCTTCATGCTGTCCACCGCTTCAATCATGTCGATGTAGGGTGCGATGTACTTCACCTTATTGGTTTGCAGGTGTCCGATGAAGTGCCAGGCAATGTCTTTGGGCAGTTCTGCGGCCTTTCGGCTCAGCTCTTGTTCTTGACTTTCGCCGAAGATGCGTTGGCCTTGCTCGTAGGCGGCCATCAGTTCTTCGTTGGGATGGAACTTACTCACCGCCACAAGTCGCACGTGGGGTGGCAAACTCTGCACCACGCGTTTCAAGTTTCCTGCCACATCGGTAGCCATTATTCAGCCTCCTTGGTGTTTTGGTTGTCCTCTTCGTATTCGGGTTTGTCGTTGGCGGCGGCTTTTTGCGTTATTGCCACATGCTCGTACACGTCCATAATGAGCGTTTCGGTAACGCTGGCAATGTCGTATGTAATCATGGTGTTGCCCATAACACTGTCTATATGCTTTACCGCACCTTGCAAACTGGCTGCTTGCACCAGGTAGTTAACGTTCGAACGCTTTTCTTTTTCGGTCTTTTCGTCTAGCGTGATAAATTGCAGTTTGGCCTTATACCACTTGTCGTCGTTGTCGTTTTCGCTGAAAAACACCTCGTGATAAGGAGCGGGTTTGATGCCCGTAATCTTGAAGTCGCCAGCGATAAAGGCCGACATCTCTTCGATGATGGCGTTCTCTGCCTCGGTAAAGCTCAGTGCGTCTACCACGTATTGTTCGGTAATGGGTTTCAACGTGCCATCATCCATCGTCTTGTCGTACCTGATTTTGGTTTCAAACCAGTCTGCAGTTCTTTGTCTCATGCTTTTTTTTGCTATTGTTTTTATTGGCAAAAGTAACAAATTAATCCGTAAGGCACAAAAAAAATGCGGCTTAATCAAATAAAACTTACGATGTAGGCATTGCTTTTCGATTAAATTAAATAACTTTGCATGTCACCATAAAACTAAATAATTATGCCTGAAATATCTGTTCGCGGATTGGAAATGCCCGAGTCGCCCATTAGAAAACTCGCTCCGTTGGCTGTTGCTGCAAAGGCCAGAGGAACAAAAGTTTATCATTTGAACATCGGACAACCCGACTTGCCCACGCCGCAAGTAGGTCTCGACGCCTTGAAGAACATCGATCGCGCGGTACTTGAATACTCTCCCTCGCAGGGTTATCAGTCGTACCGGGAGAAACTCACCACTTATTATAATAAATATGGCATCGACGTAATGCCCGACGACATCATCGTGACCACGGGCGGTTCGGAGGCGGTGTTCTTTGCTTTCATGGCCTGCCTAAACCCTGGTGACGAAATCATTATACCCGAACCAGCCTACGCCAACTACATGGCCTTCGCCATATCTGCCGGTGCAACCATCCGAACCATCACCACAACGATAGAAGAAGGCTTTGCGCTGCCCAAGGTAGAAAAGTTTGAAGAGCTGATAAACGAGCGCACAAAGGGCATCCTTATCTGCAATCCCAACAACCCCACAGGCTATCTTTACACGCGTAACGAGATGAACCAAATACGCGATTTGGTGAAGAAATACGACCTTTACCTGTTCTCCGACGAGGTATATCGCGAGTATATCTACACAGGTTCGCCCTACATCAGTGCTTGCCACTTGGAAGGAATAGAGAACAACGTGGTGCTTATCGACTCCGTTTCCAAACGTTATTCCGAGTGCGGGGTGCGTGTTGGCGCGCTTATCACGAAGAACGCCGAGGTGAGGGCGGCCGTGATGAAGTTCTGTCAGGCCCGACTTTCGCCGCCGTTGCTGGGGCAAATCGTGGCCGAAGCATCGCTCGATGCGCCCGACGACTATTACCGCAGCGTGTACGAAGAGTATGTGGAACGCCGAAAATGCCTTATTGATGGGCTGAATAACATACCTGGTGTGTTCTCGCCCATCCCTATGGGAGCCTTTTACACCGTGGCCAGACTGCCCGTTGACGATTGCGAAAAGTTCTGTCGCTGGTGTTTGGAAGAGTTTAGCTACGAAGGCGAAACGGTAATGATGGCTCCTGCCGCAGGCTTTTACACCACTCCAGGTGCTGGATACAACGAAGTGCGCATTGCCTATGTACTGAAACGAGATGATCTGAAACGTGCGTTGGTGATATTGCGCAAGGCTCTCGAAGTATATCCTGGGCGTGTAGACACTTTAAAGGTGAAAGAGTGAAAAGGTGAAAAAATGGCTACGCCCATCAACCCATCAACTCGTTAATTCGTAAACTTATCAACTTGTGAACTTACCCTTCTTCCTTGCCAAGCGCATTTACACCAATAACACCGACAAAACGCGGGTAGACCGCCCAGCCATACGCATTGCTATTGCTGGCGTTGCCGTGGGTTTAGCGGTGATGTTGGTGTCGGTGAGCGTTGTTTTCGGTTTCAAACACACCATTCGTAACAAGGTGGTTGGCTTTGGTAGCCACATACAAGTGGCCAACTTCATGACCCTTCAAGCATCCGAACAATACCCCATACAGATGGGCGACTCGATGTTGAAGGTGTTGCGAGCCATCCCCGGCGTGCGCCATGTTCAGCGTTTTGCCATAAAACAAGGCATACTTAAAACCAATAACGACTTTCTTGGCGTGGCTTTCAAGGGCATTGCGGCCGACTACGATACCACTTTCATTCACCAAAACCTCGTTGCGGGTGCCATTCCACACTTCTCTGATAGTGTGGGGAAGCAACAAGTGGTGATTTCGCAAGCCATTGCCGACCAACTGAACCTTAAACTGGGCGACAAAGTGTTTGCCTACTTCATCGATAACACGGGGGTAAAGGCTAGGCGGTTCAGCGTTGCAGCCATCTACCAAACCAACCTTTCGCAATACGATAAGGTTACGTGTTTCATCGACCTATATACTGCGGTGAAACTAAACGCGTGGGAATCCGACCAAGCTAGCGGTGCCGAACTAACAGTCAACGATTTCGACCGACTTGATGACACGGCTGCGCGTGTGGTAAACAAGGTGAACCGCACGATTGACAGATATGGCGAAACTTATTCCTCTCAAACCATACAAGAGATGAACCCGCAGATATTCTCGTGGCTCGACTTGTTGGATCTTAACGTCTGGATTATTCTCGGACTGATGTTATCCGTTGCAGGTGTCACCATGATTTCGGGTTTGCTCATCATTATTTTAGAGCGTACGGCCATGATAGGCATTCTTAAAGCCGTGGGTGCGCGCAATGTAACCATCCGTCGCACCTTTCTTTGGTTCGCGGTGTTTACCATTGGCAAGGGATTGCTTATCGGAAACCTCATCGGCATGGGGCTTATCGCCCTGCAACATTACACGGGATTGGTGAAGTTAAACCCCGCCACCTACTACGTTAGCACGGTTCCCGTAGAGTTCAACTTGCTTGTATGGCTCTTACTCAATGTGGTTACGCTGCTCGTTAGCGTGTTCGTGCTTATCGCGCCCAGCTATTTGGTGTCGAAAATCAATCCCGCAACGTCAATGAGATATGAATAAGGAAAGGTGAAAGGGTGAAAAGGTGAAAGGGTGAAAAGATGGCTAACGCCTTTCATCTTTAGGAGTTAAAGGAGTTAAGCCAATAGCTCAGGAGTTAAGGAGTTAAGCCAAATGTATAGATGGCGTTAGTTATTTTTTCACTCTTTCAACCTTTCACCTTTAAAAGGCGTTAGCCATCTTTTCACATTTTCACATTTTCACATTTTCACCCTTTCACCTTTTCACTCTTTCACCTTTAAAAGGCGCTAGCCATTTTTTCACCTTTTCACCTTTTCACCCTTTCACCTTTTCACCCTTTTCACCTTTCCACCCTTTCACCTTTACTCATCGTCCATCGCATCCCAAAAGTCTCTATCGAGTTTCATTACTTTGAAAACCCTTTCTTCTTGCAGACCTAGTCCGCACTCATACAGGTATTCTGTGAGTTGCTCACCATTAATCAGGATGACAATTGGCGTTCCATTAAGACTTTCAACATAGTCTATCGCACCTTTGGTAAAGTCGGAAGTAGTAATGAACACCCCCTTTTTAGATGGCGTTCCAGCAACTGCGCCCACGAAAGCCTGCACTTCATTGCGCCCAACATGGTTGTGTGCGGCATACCGTTTGGCTTGAATGGAAATATGATTAAAGCCAAGCACGTCTTCTTTAATGATGCCGTCGATTCCTCCATCGTTAGAAAGCTTGGTAACGATGCCAGCATTTTTAATCTCACCGCCGTAGCCCATAGCCTGCAACAATTCAACAACCAGCCTTTCAAACGCTTGTGGCTTTTTGCTTAAAATCGTTGCTAGGACGTCTGCCTGTATCGACTGCTTGATGTTTTCGTACGATTCGTTCAGTTCTTCTTGTGGTGTCAGCTCCTCATTGGCTGCTAGCACAATGGTTTCTGTGGTCTTATCCTCTGCTGCCTTTTGGGGTTTGTTTACCGCATCGTTTATATACCTGTTTATCTCTTCCTCATTGTGTGATGTAATCATTTCCTTACCTTTCTGGCTGATTACGTAATCGCCCTTTTGTGGCCTTTCAACCAGTTTGGCAATGAAGAGGTAACTCAAAGCCCACGATATGCGGTCGCGAAATATCTTCCCATTGCCAGAGGCATAACTAGCATTCACCTCTTCTTCGCTAAGATTAAAATGTTTTGCCAGTGGAGCTTGCAAATCTTTTGCCCGCATAATGCCACCTGCATATAACTCTTTAAGTATCTGTATGCGTATTTGTTGAAACGTTGGTATCATATAAACAGATTGTTGGTAAATAATTATGGATGCAAAAATAACAAAATAAACGTAGTTGTGCAATATTTAAGTCGGCTAATCTGTTAGGTAGTAAGTAGTAAGTAGTAAGTACTAAGTGCTTATGCCTCAAACTGCGACCAAGCGGAAAACATTCTATGCTATCTCTACAAGTTGAGAAGCGGCTGTCAGCGGCAGACTACTTCTCCGTTTCCATGATATCGTCTCCGTTGGCCATGAGCAGCATGCCCTGCAACCGCTCGTGCTGGCGGGCGTAAGCGTACGTGCTTTCCATCAAGTTGCCCGTGCAGGTGTATGCAATATAAATAAATTTGTCTGATTTTCGGTAAGAAAATTAACATTATGAGTGCCCTTTTTGATTACCAACCGCCCACCTTGCCGCAAAAAATCGATTCTCGCGAAGGTTTGTTTTGATGTAGAATGGGGCAAGCTTGCGAATGCAACAAAATGAATTTTTATTTATAATAGCCGTCGTTTGCACCCATTTTTGGGCTATTT
This sequence comes from uncultured Prevotella sp., assembly GCA_938028745.1. Lineage (GTDB taxonomy): Bacteria > Bacteroidota > Bacteroidia > Bacteroidales > Bacteroidaceae > Prevotella. The sequence continues at coordinate 2,651 of CALIZL010000023.1, read as the reverse complement.
GTTGCTAAATGCAGTGCGTTTTGGTGCTAAATGCCTTGCGTTTTGATGCTAAATGCAATGCGTTTTGATGCTAAATGCAGTGCGTTTTGGTGCTAAACGCAAGCTAAAATGCCGCAAAATGCGGTGCAAAATGGTGCAAAATGCACAGTGAAAAGCATAAATATCCGCTTCAATGGTATAAATAAAACCCCTTCGAACCATGAAACGCATGGCTAAAATGGGCAAAATGGCCATTAAAAAGTGGGGTTTTAGGGGCTAAAAGCGGGTAATTGGCCTTAAAAAAATATGAGTTGGCGGCCAAACTAGAAAGGCAAAATGGTGCAAAATGCAGGTCGTGTTCTTAAAAGTAGACGAAACGGAAAGTGAGAAAGGTTAAAAACAGTGGCTATTTTCCTACTTTTCAGCCTATATTTTCGCTAGAACGGAGTGAAAATTAGAGTGATGTTGTAAAATAAAAGAAATGATTTTAAGGTTTTGTGTTGGTGGGTTGATGTATTAGGGAGTTGTTGGGTTATCAGCCAGTGCGTTAATTTGCTCAGCACTTCGTACATGAAAGGAGTGTTTGTGTTGGCACCACAAAGATAACAAACTCCTCTCAATTTATTGAAACATTAAAAGTAAAGACGGCCTCATGGTTTTATTTGAACGAAAAAACTAATGGCATCTGTTGTTTAAATCTAGCGGTTGTAGCCTCACCGAAGCGTGTGTGGTGATATTTAGTACAATCAATAGGCCGCTATATATCATGCTGCGTCAGCAGCAAAACTACATATTTCCTTTACACTTTCGCATCGCATTTAGCAGCATATAGCATCGCATTTAGCGACGAATAGCCGTGCATTTTGCAGCATTATGCCGTGTGTTTTTGACGCTAATTGCGCACCTTTTCTACACAAATAGCACTTAAACAGAGCAAAAACTTTCGCTGCTTTGGATTTCAGTCAAAGGGCGAAGGCATTCTATTGTTTTATTTCGTGCACCACCATTTGCCTGACATCACGCCCCGTTATTCGGCGTACAAGTGCATCGTTTACGCATTTTTCGGGCGACCAAAATCCCTGTACCACGACTTTACGGCCATCTCGCAGATAATAACAGGTGTCTTCCTCAAAGCCCACTACGTCTTTCTTCTCTTCGTAGAAACGAATAGAAAATTCGTAGCTACTTCCATCAACGCCCTTCACCGTAAAATGGTCGCCAGTGCCTTGCACCCGCAAGCCGCTGCGCAAGCAGAAAACCCGTAATTGCGGATAGGTGAAGAAGATGCCGCGGCTGTTTGGGCGCATGTCGCTATTAGCTAAGGTCACCATCATATAAGGTTTTTGTCCCATATCAATAAACACCCGGCGCACATCATCGTCGTCAACAACAAGAACCTTGCGTAGCGAGTCGCGCTCCTCTTCGGTGGAAAGTTCTGGCAAGCGCGCTTTGAGCCTTAGTTGTTGTTCTGCCCATGCCTGAAAGTTTTCTTTGGTAACGCCATTGCCTTGGTCGGCCATCAGCTGATGAAACCTCATCACGCTGTTGTAAAACATCTGGCACACCTCCTGCCGATTAATGTCGCCATATATGTGATATTCTATATAGCAAGGACTCTTTTCGCCAGGTTCCGCAGTCTCCAAATTATCCATAAAGTCAATGTAATTGCCCCCTCCCAAGGCATAACATGGGCCTTGCATGTACATACGCAAGTAATAATGGGCGTGGCTGTCTACCCTTTCTTCGCTAAGAAATTGTTCAAAAGCGTCGATTAAGCGCTTGGCACGCCAAATGTCGTCAAGCGTTTCCACCTCCCATTGGACAGCCCGCAGCGAGAAGTCTGTGTGTGGAAAGCGATGCCAGATGCGGCGCGTTGGCGCATCGAAAGCCTTCAAAGGCCCTTGTTCAAATTCTCGTTCACGACGCAGAGTAACCACTTTGTAGAAGTTGCTGATGATACTTTTATTTGTTTTCATCATCGGAAAGGGGTAACTGCCGATATGGCTGGCCACTTGAAAGGTGTCTTTGGGATAACCCGATAGCGTAAAAGACCAAATTCGCCAATCTTCCCATAGGCCACGACTTGTTTTGTATTCAGAAGAAAGTACGATATCGTGGTCGGGAAACTCTTTCTTGAGGTACTCCATAACCTCTTCGGCTGAGTTGAAACTTGGAAAGCAACTACTCAGCAAAAGCATTCCAAAGCTTGCCACCGCATATAAGGGAGATTTGCGTAGAACTGTCTTTATCTTCATCGTTAACTAAAATCTTTTATCGTTTTTATAATAGGTGTAGTGCCTGACTGTACATGGAAGAAAAAGGAATTAATCCTCCAAATCCGTGTTTTTAGGCGGGTGTCATAATTAAAGGTAAATAATTATGAATGCAAAAGTAGTAAAATAAATGTAGGCACGCAATTTATAACCGAAGTTGTCTTGACTTTTAATGGTTCTATGAATTGGGTGGAGTTTATTTTCGTTGTGTGGTAAAACCAAGATAAACATTCTCCTCATGCACAAAGTACTGGACGAGGATACGATAAAAACCTGAAATATTGCCCCAAGCTGTCTGTGGCAAAACGTAGGTATGTTTCAGAAGGCGACTTGGCGGAAGTTACTCCATGCGTTCTCTACAAGTTGAAAGCCTGGCTGTCAATGGCAGATTACTTCTGC
>CALIZL010000022.1 GCA_938028745.1 uncultured Prevotella sp. | reverse complement strand
CAAAGATAATAAACTCCTCTCAATTTGTAGAGATTTAAAAAGTCTAGATGACTTCGTTGTCAAAACGCTATACCCCACCCTTTTTTCCACTTTTTCTCAACAAACTAACGCACTTTTACAACCATGCCATACCTTCATCCATTAATCAAAGCGGGTATGGCTTGGCTGTTTTATTTTGGAAACGCGAGTTCCTTCTACCACTTTCAGAAATTCCATACAAGGTTTCATTGGTACAACTACCTCCTAGTGAAGAAGGATGAGACAGAAAGCGCATGCCATTGACAAGCCTGCTTCAACTTATAGAGAACGCATTGTATTATTTCACACGGATCTCCTTATAAGACGTAACCGCGTTTCGCCACAGGCAAAAGGGGCAGGATTTCACATTTTATCGCACCTTTGTTCAGTACTTTGCACATAAGAGGCGCGTTTATCTGGGTTTAGAAGCACACAAGATAATAAACTCCTCTCAATTTATAAAACATAAAAGGCCAACACTACCTTATTGTGTTTCGATAATACGGTCACCGTTTGCAGTGGGCAGCATACCCTGCAACCACTCGTGCTGGCGGTCGTAAGCGTACATATTATATGTTCCATTGGCCATGCGCAAGCATGTGGTTCAAACACATTTTGTCTTATTTTCAGTACAGATTTTAACATTATGAGTGCCATTCCTGTCCACCAATCGCATATCTTGCCGCAAAAAATCGATTCTCGCGAAGGTTTGGTTTGATACTAAAAGGGGGTAGTTGTAAATGCTGGCAAAATGAATATTTATTTTGTAAAACCGCCATTTGCACCCATTTTGGGGCTATTTGCTGCTAAATGTGGTGCAATATGCTGCTAAACGCAGTGCGTTTTGCCGCTAAATGCAGTGCATTTTAGTGCTAAACGCAAGGTAAAATGCTGCTAAACGCAGTGCAAAATGCTGCTAAATGCAAGGCAAAAAAGCATATATATCCACTGCAATGGTATAAACAAAACCTTTTCGAGCCATGAAAAAAAGGGTTCAAAAGGGCAAAACACCTATTAAAAAGTGGGGTTTTAGAGGCTAAAAGTGGGTATTTGGGGGTTGAGAAAATACGAGGTTGCAAGCAAACTAGAAAGGCTAAATGGTGCAAAATGCAGGTTTTGTTCTCAAAAATAGACAAGTAGAAAGACGTGCGAGACCAGAAATAACGGCAATTTACCTATTTTACAGCCTTAATTTTCGCTAGAACGAAGTGAAATTCAGAGCAGATTTGTAAAATAAAAATTAAATATTTAAGTTTTTGAATTGACGGGTTTGTGAGTTGTTAAGTAGATGTGCTCGTGGGTTGATGTGTTTAGATCCACAGAGGTTTCCCCCTTCACTAGCTCACAAGTAGCGGAGTTAACAAGCTAGCTATCGGCCAATTAAAAAGCTATCGAGTTAACAAGTTAGTAAATGCAGCCTACTTTCCCCCATACTTAACTTATCACTCATTCACCTTGTAAAACCAAAATACGTCTACACAACCAGTTCTTCGGGCGTTCGGATAAGCGTAGTAGCACCCGAACGAAGTAGGAAGTCCTTATCGCGAAATCCCCAAAGCACACTGATACAAGGCATATTGCAGTTTTTGGCCGTTGCTATATCCACATCGCTGTCACCAATATACACTGCGTTCTCGTCCGACACGCCCAACTGCGCAAGAGCTTCCAGTACCGTATCGGGCGCAGGTTTCTTGCTAATGCCTTCGCGCTCGCCGATGGCCACCTCCACATACTGGTCGAAAAAGTGCTTGCACAACTCTTGCGTAGCCTTATAAAACTTATTACTCACTACGGCAATGTTCTTCTTACGCCGTTTCAGTTCGGCCAACATCTGCAAAACGCCAGGATAAGGCGATGTGTGGTCTAGTCCATGTTCAAGATAATGTTGGCGAAAACATTGATACACTTCGTCAAACTTTGCATTAGCCAAACCATCGGGAATGGCTCTTTCCATCAGTTTTTTCACACCATTCCCCACAAACTGGCGCACCTCGTCGATGGTGCGTTGAGGCATATCGTGCTGTTGTAATGCGAAGTTGCAGCTACCGGCCAAATCGGTTAAAGTGTCTAGCAGCGTGCCGTCCAAATCAAATATATAGGTATCGTACTCCTTTATCATTTCGTTTTGCCTTTCGTTTATTATCCTTTAAAAGACCGTTCTAAACATGCAAGTGCAAAAGCAATAAAGCCTTGTACATCTAACTGCCGAAGCAAGAACAGCAAGTGCAAAGTTATAAAAATATGCTCACCTCTCCACAGATGTTGTTTAAAATTACTAACTTTGCATTGAAAATAAAGCAGAATCAACAATGAAACACAGCTGTGTAAGAAATTACCTCATTCCCGCGGGCATTTGCTTGCTCGTAATATTGGGTATATTGTACTACTATTTCTTTTCGGCCATGCTCCCTTCGGGCAGTGCCACCAAGTTCGTATACATAGACAACGACGACAATATCGACTCGGTGTATGCAAAACTCACCCCCCACTGCTCGCCCCATGCACTAAGTGGGTTTAGAACGCTAACCCGACACAGCTCGTACGGCGAGCACATTAAGTCGGGACGCTACGCCATAAAGCCTGGGCAAGGAGCCTTTGTGGTGTTCAGGCACCTTAAAAACGGCATGCAAGAGCCCGTAAACCTAACCATCCCTAGCGTAAGAACGCTTGACAGACTATCGGCCGAAGTGTGCAAGCGACTCATGATGGACAGCACACAGTTGCTGAATGCACTGCGCGACCCTAAAATTTGCGCACACTATGGCTACGATACGGCCACCATACAATGTATGTTCATCCCCAACACCTATGATGTTTATTGGAACATATCAGCCGAAAAACTGCTCGACCGAATGCAGAAAGAAAGCAAGAACTTTTGGAATGTGGACCGAACTGTGAAGGCTAACGAGCTAAAACTAACGCCCGTACAGGTGATTACATTGGCAAGCATCGTTGACGAAGAAACGGCCAACAATGCAGAAAAGCCAATGGTGGCAGGTATGTACTACAACCGACTGATGCTGCGCAATGCCGAATACCCCAATGGTATGCCCCTACAAGCCGACCCAACCATTAAATATGCTTGGAAGGAGTTTGGACTGAAACGCATCTACAATAAGCTGCTCAATATTGATAGCCCCTATAACACTTATCGCAACGCAGGTTTGCCTCCTGGTCCGATACGCATCCCTAGTATCGAAGGAATTGAGGCGGTGCTTAATCTAAAAAAACACGATTACCTATACATGTGTGCAAAAGAAGATTTTAGCGGAACACACAACTTTGCTAAGACGTATGCAGAGCATTTGGCCAACGCGGCTAAATACTCTAAGGCCCTAAACCAAAGAGGTATTAAATAATTAACGCAGATATATTGGTTCGCCAATTAAAGCCCTGCAAAAGAAGAGCATAACCCATTTATCGAGAGCTGGATAGCTGAAAACCTCTCGCAATCACCTGCCTAATACGTTGCAAACGGAAAATGAAGTCAACGCATTAAGCAGGTGATTGCATGCCGTTTACAGACAGCGTATAAAGTTATTGTTTCTAAATGTATTGCGTTGTGTCCAGAAAGAAACGTCAAGGGGGTATGTATGCCACAGCAAAGAAAAGCTTGCAAGCGACAGACTATTCGCAACTTAAACTTCGTAAATCGCATACAGAATACAAAGAGCAGCTTGAACAATAGCGGTAAACCACAACCCCCGTAAGCCAAAAATGCTTTAAGAAAGCGAAAATATCGTTCCGTTATGATAATATTTATTATAAAAACACGCATGCTTGCAGGCGTATTATCATACTAATAATATCGACTTACGGAACAGTTTATAACATACTTAGCGAAAATACAAATGCGCCACACTTCACAGTGCAGCGCATCTAATCTCAATAGGTATTAGCTTTTTTAAGGCAAAAAGATTGTATTCAGGATAACGAGTGCAAAGTTACGACCTGAATTTTATTTACGCAAACTTTTTATTATGTTAGAAAACATATTTTGACACATCATGTTAAAAAAGCAAGATTTAAACTAATGTGAATTTTGATATTATGCGCCTTTATCGTACCTTTGCACTATAATATAATAATGTATACAATGACAGAAAGAATAGAAAACTCAAACGAAGAGAAAAAAAACCTGAGTTTTGTAGAACAAATCATTGAACAAAACCTGGCTGAGGGAAAGAATGGCGGACGCCTACAAACGCGTTTCCCCCCAGAACCAAACGGGTATCTGCACATCGGCCATGCCAAAGCTATCTGCATGGACTTCGGAGCAGCAGAAAAATTCAAAGGAATATGCAACCTGCGTTTCGACGACACCAACCCCAGCAAGGAAAAAGACGAGTATGTTGAAAACATACTGAGCGACATAAAGTGGCTAGGCTTTAAATGGGAAAACATCTATTACGCCTCTGAATATTTCCAAAAGCTATGGGATTTCGCCATATGGATGATAAAAAAAGGCCACGCTTACATCGACGAACAAACAAGCGAACAGATTGCCGAGCAGAAAGGTACGCCCACAAAGGCTGGTACTGCATCGCCATATAGGGACAGACCCGTTGAAGAAAGTCTCGCTTTGTTCGAGAAAATGAACCTCCCCGATACGCCAGAAGGCTCTATGGTGCTGCGTGCAAAGCTAGATATGGCCAATCCCAACATGCACTTCCGCGACCCAATCATGTATCGCATCATCCATACACCACACCATCGCACGGGAACACAATGGAACGCCTACCCCATGTACGACTTTGCACACGGACAAAGCGACTACTTTGAGGGCGTAACGCACTCCATCTGCACCTTGGAGTTCGTTCCTCACCGTCCTTTGTACGACAAGTTCATCGACTTCCTTAAAGAGATGAACGGCGAAATGGATAATATCAACGATTTCAGACCACGCCAGATAGAGTTCAACCGACTGAACCTCACCTACACGGTAATGAGCAAACGCAAGTTGCACACGCTTGTAGACGAAGGTTTGGTGAGTGGTTGGGACGACCCACGCATGCCTACACTATGCGGTATGCGCCGCAGAGGATATTCTCCTGAAAGCGTTCGCATGTTCATTAATTCCATTGGCTACACCAAGTTCGACGCACTTAACGACATGGCCTTGCTTGAAGCCTCGGTACGCGAAGACCTCAACAAGCGTGCTTGCCGCGTAACGGCGGTGGTTAACCCCGTTAAGTTGGTGATTACAAACTATCCCGAAGGGCAGACCGAAGAATTGGAAACGGTGAACAATCCCGAAAACGCAGCCGACGGCACACACACCATCACCTTTTCAAGAAATCTGTGGATGGAATGCGAAGACTTTATGGAAGATGCACCCAAGAAGTTCTTTAGAATGACACCTGGCCAAGAAGTACGTCTGAAAAGTGCCTACATCGTGAAGTGTACCGGTTGTACCAAAGATGCCGATGGCAACATTGTGGAGGTGCAAGCCGAATACGACCCACAGAGCAAGAGTGGCATGGAGGGTGCAAATCGCAAGGTTAAGGGTACGCTTCACTGGCTTTCGGCCGACCACTGCACCCAAGCCGAGGTGCGCGTTTACGACAGATTGTTCGACGTAGAGAACCCATCGGCCGACGAAAGGGATTTTAGGGAACTGCTTAATAAGGATTCGAAGAAGGTGTTTACCAACTGCTTTGTGGAAAACTACGCCGCAAACAAAAAGCCAGGAGAGTATCTGCAATTCCAACGTATTGGCTATTTCATGGCCGACACCGACTCTTCTGCCGAACATCCCGTGTTCAACAAGACCGTAGGCTTGAAAGACACGTGGGCAAAACAGAACAAATAAGCACACCCGAGCAGCGATTCGTACACGCCGACGCATCCTAACATACGTCAAGGGCTATCAAAACAAAACATTGTATGGCCCTTGCCACATACCACTAACATGAGGGACGAACGCCGTTCGCCCCTCTTGATTGTTTAAAAAACGATGACGAACGACAGCTATTTCAACAGCGAAGAGTTTCTGCAAACACTCCATAGCTACGAGGAAGCCGAGCTGGAGGGGCGCGCCGCCTACTTCGACTCGGACACGCTGGCCGATATTGCCGAATATTACTACACAGATGGGCGAACGAACGACGCACTGAATGCTGCCCTAAAAGGTGTAGACATGTTCCCTGGGGCAATGCCGCCATTGGTGTTCATGGGTAGATACGAACTGTTAAAGCAAAACAATCCCCAAAAGGCAGAATGGTATTTAGAGCAAGTTGACGACCAATCGGAACTAGAATGCGTGTACTTGCGCGCTGAAATTATGCTCGTTGAAAACAAAAGAGACAAGGCCGACGAGTTTTTACGCCAGCAATTGGAATGGCAAGACGATGCGGAAAGAGACAATTTTATTCTTGATGTGGCCGATATTTACTTGGATTACGACCTGATAGACCATGCGCAAGAATGGTTGTCGATGGTAGAAGACACGCAATCGACAGACTATCAAGAAGTGCTAGGACGCATTGCATTGGGCAAAGGCGAGTATCAACAGGGCGAAGAGATATTTAAGAAACTTGTGGAAGATAACCCTTTTGCCTCACCCTATTGGAACCAATTGGCCTCATCTCAGTTTCTTAGCAATCGCATTAAAGACTCCATCGAGAGCAGCGAATATTCTATCGCCATCAATCCTAACGATGAAGAGGCGCTACTTAACAAGGCCAACGGCATGTTCAGCCTAGGCGAATACGAAGAGGCACTCACTTATTACACCCGATTTAACAACCTTCATAAGGATGATGAAACGGGAGAAATATTCATTGGCATCACCCTCATCAACCTCGATCGACCTGCGGAAGCCTTGCAACATTTGCAAAAGGCCGAAGAAATGGCCGTTCCGAGGTCGGTTAACTTGGTAGAGATTTATCAAGAAACGGCCTTCGCCCTGTCTAGACTAGGCAAAGTGGACGATGCTTTGGCATACGTAGACAAGGCCATAGCCACAGGTAACGGCGACGAAGACGAGTTAACGGTGTTCAAAGGGCACATCCAACTAGAAAACGGAAACCCCTTGGCTGCACAAAACTATTTCTTAGAGGCCGTCAGACACTCAAAGTCGGCTCCCAATGTGTATTTCCGTATCGCCATATCAGTATACGACAACGGCTATATGCAATTGGCCTACAGAATGTTTCACACCCTCTTTCAATCGGTTCCTGCCGATTGGAAAGACGGATATTCGCACATGTCGCTCTGCTGCAAATGTCTAAATAAGGAGTCGGAGTACCTGCACTTCCTGCGTAAAGCCTGCGAACTAAACCCCATGGAGGCTAAAACAATCCTTGGCGAGTACTTCCCCAAAGACCTCGACCCAGAGAGTTATTACAATTATATCACAAAACAAAAAAAGTAAAAAGAAGAAATGAGCTGGTTATTACCCCTGCTAAACAACCTCAATTATTGGACGGTGTTACTCCTGATGTTCATCGAAGGCTCCGTCATTCCCGCCCCATCAGAACTCATTGTGCCACCTGCCGCCTACCGTGCCGCAGCCGGCGAGCTGAATATCGTACTCGTTGTGATCGTCGCAACCATAGGGGCAGTACTCGGCTCTTCGGCCAACTACGCTGCGGCCTATTATCTCGGCCGCCCCGTTATATACCGCTTTGCCAACAGCAAGCTGGGACATCTCTGCCTGTTGAACCAAGAGAAGATTGAAAAAGGCGAGAAATACTTCTACGACCACGGCGTTATTGCCACGCTTACAGGCCGACTTCTCCCTGGTATACGCCAAATAATATCCATCCCAGCCGGTCTTTCCAAGATGAAGTTTTGGAAGTTCATCCTCTATACCACCATCGGCGCAGGCCTTTGGAACACCGTCTTGGCCACCCTTGGATGGTATCTACATTCGTTCGTTCCAAAAGAAGAACTTTACAACAAGATTGAAGAGTACAACAGCCAGATACAACTCGTTGTCATTATTGCACTTGGTGTAGTGGCTATCGTTGGCCTAATATGGTGGCAAATGCGTAAAAGAAAAAAGCGTAAGGCAAACGCACCGACCATAACAGAAGGCACAACCTCTAACAAAGGCAGTTAATATAGACGACATAACGAAAGGAAATCGAATAGTGAGAATTGACATTATCACCGTGTTACCCGAAATGATTGAGGGATTCGTGCACGAATCTATCTTGGCACGCGCACAAAAAAAGGAGCTAGCAGAAATACATCTGCATAACCTTCGCGACTATTCTACCGATAAATGGAGGCGTGTTGACGACTATCCATACGGTGGATTTGCAGGAATGGTGATGCAATGCGAACCCATAGACCGCTGTATTTCTGCTCTTAAAGCCCAACGAGAATACGACGAAGTGATATTCACATCGCCCGACGGACAACAATTCGACCAGCATGTTGCCAACGAATTGTCGCTAAAAGGCAACATCATCATACTTTGCGGACACTATAAGGGCGTTGACCAACGCGTACGCGACCACCTCATAACACGCGAAATATCCATCGGCGACTATGTACTCACAGGGGGCGAACTAGCTGCCGCCGTGATGGCCGACGCCATTGTGCGACTCATCCCTGGCGTTATCAGCGACGAACAGAGTGCTTTCTCCGATTGTTTTCAAGATGATTTGCTCTCCGCGCCCATCTATACGCGCCCTGCAAACTACAAAGGTTGGGAAGTTCCTCCCATACTTCTCAGCGGCAACGAGGCCAAAATAAAGACATGGGAGATGGAACAAGCCTTGGAAAGAACAAGGCAGCTGCGCCCCGACTTACTAGAACAGAAGGGTGAATAAGAACATTGACCCAACAGAAAACCATGTGGGCAACCTGTCGTTTATAGGCTTAACATCAACAAAAAGCAATAAAAAGAAGTAAAACAAAACGCAAAACGTAGAAAAAATAGCTATCTTTGCAAGTAAAAACAGTTATAATGAAACACGTTTTAATTACCCTTATATTATCAACCTTTGCCGTTGTAACGCTTCAAGCGCAACAAACGCGCCCCACGAACCGCACCGACAGAGCCGACAACACCACTGCTCTGCTAAAAAGTTACGAGGACTCGCTGGCCCTCCTATATAATAAGGTGTTTCGGCAAAACGATAAGAGCGCGCTTCCAAACAACTTTGTAGAGAGCGTGGTTCCTTACCAAAGTTTCAGGCTTTTCTCGCCGCTCACGTTCTATGGAGGAATTGCCAAAGACTTCTTCGACCTGTCTGACGAGGTTACCACGAATAAAGCTCTAAACCAAAGGGCAGATTATCTAGGCCCAAGGTTTACCGACGCAGCACTGTTAGGTATCTACCTCAAACGGCCCGACTTGGTGTTAAACCGCGAAACGGTGCTGCACAATGCAGCTCCCGAAGCTAAAACAACACCTGTTGTCATCAAGTCGGATGCAGGACTGGCCGAAAAGCAACCGCAAGTACCCACCGACCCAGAAAGCGGACCAATCAACGTTGTTGTTACCAAACCCAACTTCTGGACTGTCAAGGGCGACTATTACCTGCAATTCCTGCAAAACTACGTGTCGGGCAACTGGTATAAGGGTGGCGAAAGCAACTATTCAATGGTAGGCGCAGTTACCTTACAATGTAACTACAACAACAAACAAAAGGTTAAATTCGACAATAAACTCGAACTAAAACTAGGTTTCATCACTTCGCCTAGCGACACATTACACAGCTTAAAAACCTCAGAAGACCTCATCAGGTACACCAGCAAGTTGGGACTTCAAGCCTCTAAGCGGTGGTATTACACCCTACAACTTGTGGCCTACACACAATTCCTACGCGGATATAAAAATAACAGCGGTGAACCGGCATCCGATTTCATGTCGCCTTTCAACACAAACATATCGCTTGGTATGGACTACAACGTTGATTGGTTTAAGGGAAGACTTAAAGGTTCGATACATCTCGCACCCTTAGCCTATAACTTCCGCTATGTAGACAGGCTTGCGTTAGGCCCTCGCTACAGCCTGAAACCAGATAGCCACACCCTTCACGACTTTGGTTCTGAATTTACCGTAGACCTAATGTGGAAGATAGCCGAACCCATTAGCTGGCAAACACGCCTCTACGGATATACCACATACAGCAGGGCAGAAGTGGAATGGGAAAACACTTTCACCTTCCAATTCAACAAATTCATTAGCTCAAAGCTCTTCGTTTATCCCCGTTTCGACGATGGAGGAACACGCGACGAGAAACACGGCTACCTGCAAATGCGCGAGTTTGTATCAATAGGTTTCTCCTATTCGTTCTAACACAGGCGTGACATGACACGTCCCAATGGCGTCATCCAACTCTATCCGCTGGTGCGCATCGCACTGATGCTCATCGTAGGGATAGTGTTGGCCGACGCCATTCCCTTTTTCTCCAACCCCACAACCAGCGTTTCGCTACTGCTTGGCACAGCGGCCATTGCTGTTCTTGCCATCCGTCACGCGCACTTGTCTAGCATGGCCATCCTCGTTTCCATTGTTTTTCTTGGCGCATGGCTCATGTCTTTGCAAATTAACGATAGGCAATCAATACCCATCAACCAAGCCGTTACATACAAAGCCATCGTTACCGACACCCCCACAGCCCACGGAAAGGTGTTGAAATGCAACCTCTTGGTGATAAACCTATCAGAAAGAAACGGCAGTCATACGCCCTTCCTCGTTCGTGCATCCATACTAAAAGACACGCTTACCAATCGTTGGCAGAGCCTTACCACTGGTTCAACAATCGCCGTTCAATCGGTTTTCAACAACGAATCTGCCCTCTTTTCATCCTCAAAGTTCAACTTTGCGCGCTGGATGCAAGCCCACCAAATCTACGCAACAACCTTTGTTTACTTTGCCGATTGGCAGAACACCCAACTAACCAACGACGAAATACACAAAATTTCCACAGTAGATAAAATACGTTTACACCTATTGAGAGTGCGCCAAAGCCTGCTTGACAGCGTATGGCAACAAAGGTTAAGCACCGACAACCAAGCGTTGGTAGCCTCCATTGCCCTCGGCGACAAGACGAACCTCACCCCCACACAACGCGAATCATACAACAAGGCAGGCGTTTCGCATATACTGGCACTGTCTGGCCTGCATCTCGGCATCATTTACAGCGTGCTATCGGCGCTCTTCACCACCATTCTCTATCGCGTGGTGCGCCGCGACTGGGCCGAATTCATCGCACAAACCATCATCACCATCACCCTTTGGGGCTATGTTTTCCTAGTAGGATTGCCACCCGGAGCCGTCCGTTCTGCCCTCATGCTCACCCTCTACGCCTTCGTTTCGTTGCTCCATCGCGACCGTTTTTCGGCCAATTCGCTGGCTTTTGCCTGCATCGTGATGCTCATTGCCAACCCTTCCACGCTTTGGGATGTCAGTTTCCAGCTTTCATTCATAGCCGTGTTGTCCATCATTCTTCTTTATCCACCGCTATTCTCACTCTACCAACCCACAACGCGTTGGGCCAATTTGCTCCGTCCCGTTTGGGCTATCGTCTGCGTTTCTGTGGCAGCACAAGTGGGCACAATGCCCATTATAGCCTATTATTTTGGGCGTTTCTCATGCTATTTCCTACTCTCCAACCTGCTTATACTTCCACTCATAACCCTCTTGCTTTACGCAACGCTCGCCTCTTTCATCGTTCAAGGCGCGCCATTACTCCATAATCTAGTGTTAGATGCCATGCAATGGCTAGCCACAGCTGTGCAAACCTTGGTCAATGGCATATCCGCGCTGCCCCACTCCACGCTCGACGGACTTCAATTCAACCTCATCCAAACCTATTTGGCCTACATTTTCATCGCCTCCCTCTACGCCTTAGGGCTTTTTGCGCGCAAATGGCTCCGAATTAGGCGACTTATACAACAGCTATAACCATTATATTTTGTACCTTTGTAAGGATGAAACAAAGATACTTCATATACTTTTCGTACGACGGGACAGCCTATCATGGCTGGCAAATTCAGCCTAACGCCAACTCGGTTCAAGCGGAAATGCAGCGTGCCATGTCGCTCCTGCTCAGACATCCTGTTGAACTTGTTGGTGCAGGACGTACCGATACAGGTGTTCATGCACGCACTATGGTTGCGCATTTCGACGTAGACACCCCCATAGATGCAGTGCAACTCACCTACAAACTCAACCGCGTGCTGCCCTTCGACATCACCATTAACGCCATAAAAGCCGTAGATGCCGATATGCACGCACGGTTCAGTGCCACCAAACGCACCTATCATTATTACATACATCTAGACCGCGACCCTTTCTGCCGCGCCTACTCGTATGCCTTACACCAAGCTCCCGACTTCCAATTGATGAACGAGGCCGCCGAAATACTATTGTCGCACAAAGATTTTGGAGCTTTTTGCAAGAGCCATTCGGATGCAAAAACCACGCTCTGCGAGGTCTACGAGACCCGTTGGATAAAGCTTTCCGACACCAAATGGCATTTACGTATATCGGCAAACAGGTTTCTCCGCAACATGGTTCGCGCCATTGTTGGAACTCTTTTAGACGTGGGTTGGCATAAAATCACCCTCGAACAGTTCGTTGACATACTACATTCTAAGTCGCGACAACAAGCAGGCGAGTCGGTTCCTGGCCATGCCCTCTTTCTCGAAGACGTGCAATATTAATTTAAGTTTTTGAGTTCGTGAGTTTATAAGTCTATAAGGTATTAGATGCACAGCGTGTTTGTTCATGAGCTTATAAGTCCATAAGTTATTCAATTCACGACTTGTTTGTTCGTGAGTTTCAAGCTCATGAAACCACGAGTTCATCAGTTCAACAACCCAAAAACTTAAAAAATCACGAACTCAGAAACTCAAAAACTCCCCCACAACATAACAAATCCACATGCTTTGGTTACTCTTAGCCTTTCTTTCGGCCAGTCTTCTAGGTTTCTACGATGTATTTAAGAAACTGTCGCTGAAAGGTAACGCCATTATCCCCGTGTTGTTTCTCAACACCTTTTTCTCGTCGTTCATCTTCATTCCCTTCATCCTCGGCAGTCGTTTCGGTTGGCTTTCACCAGCCAACATGTTCTACGTGTCGGCCACCAACTTATCTACACATGGTTACATTTTCTTCAAAAGCATGCTAGTGCTGTCTTCGTGGATATTTGGATACGTGGGTATGAAACATCTTCCGCTAACAATTGTTGGTCCGATAAATGCCACACGCCCCATACTGGTACTCGTTGGGGCGATGCTTGTTTATGGCGAGCAACTCAACCTGCTGCAATGGTTGGGCGTTGCACTGGCCATTTGTTCGTTTTTCCTTTTAAGTAGGAGCGGAAAAAGAGAAGGTATCGACTTCAAACACAACAAGTGGATATACGCCATTGCACTGGCCGCCATACTAGGTGCATGCAGCGGACTATACGATAAATACCTGATGACCCCAACAGCACAAGGCGGATTGGGGCTAGACAAGATGGTTGTGCAAAGCTGGTACAACTTATACCAATGCGGTATGATGGGCATTGTGTTGCTCGTTCTATGGTACCCCAAACGCAAAACAACCCAACCTTTTCAATGGAGGTGGGCTATCATGCTGATAAGTCTATTTCTCTGTGCAGCCGATTTTGCTTACTATTACGCTCTTAGCCAGCCACAAGCTATGATTTCCATCGTATCGATGGTAAGAAGAGGCAGCGTTTTGGTTTCGTTTATGTTCGGTGCACTCGTCTTTCAAGAGAAAAACCTCAAACGCAAAGCATTCGATTTGTTGCTTGTTCTGTTAGGCATGCTTTGCCTGTACTTCGGTTCTAAAACTTAGTTGTTTGTCTGGCTGTTTTCCATACCCCACGTAAGAGGAAGGCAATATTAACCATTGAATTTGCCAAAATTAAGCAGACAACATCAAAAAACGCCGTTAACATTTGGTATATCCAAAAAATATCTATACCTTTGCAATCGATTTCAGAAATGAGGTCAAACATGGTGGCTATAGTTCAGCAGGTTAGAGCGTCAGATTGTGGTTCTGAATGTCGTCGGTTCGAATCCGACTAGCCACCCTGCTTCTAGAAAAACGTTCCTTTCTATCACAGAAAGGAACGTTTTTTTATTAGTCTTCTACCCCATCTTGCTTTGCTACATCAACCCCGCAAAATATATAATAAGGCCGTCTTCACTTTTAATGTCTCTATTACTTGGGTGTTGTTTGTTTTCTTTGTGATGCCAAACCAAGATAAACACTCCGCTCATGTACGAAGTACAGAACAAACCAACTCAATGGCTTTTAAACAAACAAAAAACAAACACACCCGTATATGTAAACTCATCAAACTATCAACTCAACAACCTACCAACTTATAAACTCACCAACTTATAAATTCAACAATTCATCAACTTATAAACCATCACTACTCTACTCCACAAAACAAAAGCACAAATAAAGTTTCTTTTATTTTACAAACTCACTCTAATCTTCACTCCGTTCTAGCGAAGAAATAAGCTAAAAAGCAAGTAAATCGTCATCCTATCTAGCTTTTTACGTCTTATATTTTGTCCAATTTTAAGTACAGAACCTGCATTTTGTACCCTTTAGCCTTTCTAGTTTGCTTGCAAGCTCGTATTTTCTCAACCCCCAAATACACACTTTTAGCCCCTAAAACCTACTTTTTAATGGCAATTTTGCCCTTTTCGGCCATGTGTTTACTGGTTAAAACAGCCTGTGTTTATACCATTGCAGTGTATATTTATGCTTTATCGCCTTGCATTTAGCACCATTTTGCACTGCGTTTTGCACCAAAACACCTTGCGTTTAGCACCAAAACGCACTGCATTTAGCACCAAAACGCACTGCATTTTGCTGCAAAATGCACTCTATTTTGCTACAAATAACCTCGAAACAGGTGCAAATAGCCTCGAAACAGGTGCAAATAGCAGCCTTTTCTAATAAATATTCATCCTGCCGCATGCACATGCCAACCCTATTTTGCATCAATGCAAACCTTCGCGAGAATCGATTTTTTGCGGCAAGATTGGCGGTTGGTGCACAAAAAAGGCACTAAAAATGTTAATTCAAGTACTAAAAATTAGACAAAAAAAAACGATTTTAACCTTAGCAGGTGCGAATGGGCAACAGCACGAATGTGTGCCGAGATAATACTAATTTCATGAGAAACAATACTGCCTTGTACTAGAAAAAACATGCAAAAAACTCGCAAGCGCGTTGGCACTTGCGAGTCCTGATGTCTGTTGCTGCATCTGCTACTTAACGAACAATGCCGCGTTTTGAACTTTCAACAAAGTCGATGATGTATTGTATCTCCTTTGTTACTTGCAGGTTGTTACGTATTTCTTGTATGCCTTCGGCCATCAAGCCTTTCGAATAAAGCAGGCGGTAGGCATTATGGATAAGGTCAATCAGTTCGTTAGAGAAACCACGCCTACGCAAGCCCACTAGGTTGATGCCAGCAAAGCGCACGGGGTCTTTACCAACAATGACGTAAGGAGGAATGTCTTGACTGAAACGGCTTCCGCCCTGTACCATCACGTAACCACCGATGCGACAGAACTGATGGCACAACACTGCTGCACTAACAATGGCAAAATCGTCGACAATCACCTCGCCAGCAAACTTAGTGGAGTTGCCGATAATGACATTTGAACCGATAACACAGTCGTGGGCGATGTGCATGTTCTCCATCAGCAAGTTGTTGCTACCAACTATCGTTACGCCCTTAGAGGCCGTACCGCGCGAAATGGTAACGTTTTCTCGAATACTATTGTTGTCGCCAATCTCGCATAGCGTGTCTTCGCCAACAAATTTCAAATCTTGTGGCTTGGTAGAGATGCTTGCGCCAGCCAATATTTCGTTTCCATTGCCAATGCGAGCACCGTAATTGATGGTCACACTGTTCTGAAAGTTGTTTCCGTCGCCAATAACCGTGTTACGGTCTATGTAACAAAATGGGCCGATAATGTTGTCGTTCCCAAGCTTTGCTTCGGGATGCACAAAGGCCAAAGGACTTATTTGGTTCATAGCTTCAGTGCGTGTCTTTTACTTGTTTTTAACGATTTGTGCGGTGAAGGTAGCCTCCGAAACCACCTGGTCGCCTACAAACATGTAGCCTTTCATCGAACTAACACCATGTCTTACGGGGTGAAGTAGCTCTACACGGAACAACAATGTGTCTCCGGGAACAACCTTTTGGCGGAACTTCACCTCGTCGATTTTCATGAAATAGGTAGACCAGCGTTCGGGTTCTTCAAGTTGGTTAAGCACCAAAAGGCCACCACACTGCGCCATAGCCTCCACTTGCAACACGCCAGGCATTACGGGTTCTTGGGGGAAATGCCCCACAAAGAAAGGCTCGTTGCTCGTTACGTTCTTCACGCCAACTATGCTTGTTGGGCCTAGCGATATGATTTTGTCTATCAACTGCATGGGATAGCGGTGAGGTAGCAATTCGCGTATGCGCTTATTGTCCATCACAGGCTCGTCGTTGGGGTCGTAAATGGGTGCCTGCACCTCGTGCTTGCGAATGTCTTTACGCAGATGGCGTGCAAACATGTTATTGATGGTGTGGCCTGGACGGGTGGCAATGATGCGGCCCTTGATGGGTTTACCCAGTAGAGCCATGTCGCCAATGATGTCGAGCAGCTTGTGGCGCGTGCACTCGTTCTCCCAAACCAAGGGCTTATGCTGTATATATCCCTGCTTGCTGGCATCCAAACGAGGAACTTTCAGTAAGTCGGCAAGCTGGTCTAGTTGCTCTTGGTCGATTATTTTTTCGTAAATAACGATGGCATTGTCCATGTCGCCGCCCTTGATGAGGTTGGCTTTAAGCAGCGGTTCGATGTCGCGCACAAACACAAATGTGCGTGCAGGTGCTATCTCGGTTTCAAAATTGTCGAGCGAATCGAGGGTAGCGAACTGGCTATTGATGAACTTCGAATCGAAAGAACACATCGCCGTTACGCTAAATTGGTCGTCGGGAAGGATGGTGATGCACGAACCCGTAGCCTCGTCTTTCACCTCAATCTTATGTCGAATGATGTAGTAATCTTTGGGAACGCTTTGTTCTTCGATGCCCACACGCTTAATTTGTTCCACATACATGATGGCCGAACCATCGAGAATGGGGAATTCAGGACCGTTAACCTGTATAAGACAGTTGTCGATACCCATAGCGTAGAGTGCCGAAAGGCCATGTTCTACGGTGGAAACGCGTACATCGCCATTGGCAAGTACAGTGCCGCGTTGCGTGTCTACCACCCGTTCGGCCAACGCATCGATGATGGGCTGACCTTCCAAATCAATTCGTTGTATCTTATAGCCTGTGTTTTCGGGTGCAGGATTGAAGGTTACCGTGAGGCTCAATCCAGTATGCAAGCCTTTGCCATACAAGGAAAAGCTGCCTTTCAATGTTGTCTGTTTTAACATTGCGTTATGGTTTTATTTGCTTTTTTAATTCGTCAATTTCCTTTTTTAGCTCATTCAGCTCCTTATACATGTCGGGCAAACGCTTGAAAATGGCGTGCGACTTGAAGTAAGGCTTGAGTTCCATAGGCGGCGTTCCAATAAGCTGCTGGCCATCTTTGAGGTTTCCTGGCACGCCCGATTGCGCCCCTAAGAACACTTTGTTGCCGATTTTGATGTGGCCGGAAACGCCAACCTGCCCGCCAAACATGCACCATTGGCCCACCTTGGTGGAGCCAGCCACGCCCACTTGGGCAGACATAACGGTGTTTTCGCCGATGTCGGTGTTGTGTGCAATTTGCACAAGGTTGTCTAGTTTCACACCTTTACGTATGTAAGTGCTGCCCATTGTAGAGCGGTCTACGCAGGTGTTGGCACCTATTTCCACATCGTCTTCAATTGTTACTGTACCAATTTGGGGTATCTTGTCGTACCCGTTGGCAGATGGGGCGAACCCAAAACCATCGGCACCGATAACACAACCCGTATGTAGGATTACCCTATCGCCCACCACTACATCGTGGTAAAGGCACACTTGGGGGTAAATAATGCAATCGTTGCCCACTCGCACGTTGTCGCAGAGTGTGGCATGGGGATATACTTGTGTGCCGTTGCCTACTACAACGCCACTACCTACATAGGCAAAGGGACCTACATAGCAGTTTTCGCCAACTGTGGCGTCGGGCGAAACGAAGGCCAAGGGGTCGATACCCGTTTTCTTTGGCTTGGCTGCCTCGTACATCTGTAATAGCTTGGCCACACACTCGTAGGCGTTATCCACCTTGATGAGCGTGGTTTTAACGGGCTTTTCTAGCTTGGTGTCTTTGTTTACAAGCACCACGCTAGCCTCTGTCTCATATATATAATGTGTATATTTCGGGTTTGAAAGAAACGAAATAGCTCCTGGCCGTCCCTCCTCAATCTTTGCAAAGGAGTGAACGGCAGCGTTCTCATCTCCAACGATTTCACCATCGACTACTTGTGCAATTTGCTTTGCTGTAAATTCCATTGGTTTCAGTACTGTTGAATAATTCTGCAAATATAGCAATTATTATTCAAAATCTTTGATAACAAAGGTAATATTTGCTGTTTTTCATGGAAAGGCGTGTCACATCGAAGAGTTCTGAGGCCTGCGAGATGTCTTTACACGTGCCGTCTTTACACTTGATGGTGATGTGGTCGTCTTCCATGTTATACATGTTTTTGTTCACGGTGTTCGCGCTCATCAGGTAGGTTGCATCGCTTGTCGAAAGCCCTGTGTGCGTGCAAATGGCAGCCAATCGTTCTTCGATAACGCCTTCGGGAATGGGTTCGTCGAACACCTCTACTTTGAAGAGTTTTCTGTTTACGAGGTCGTTTGCCAAGATGGACAACACTGGGTCGGCATCGTTCATCCATACCTTTACGCTGCTCCAAATGTCATTATCGTCTAGCGAACAGTAATTTTGCAAGGCCTCGGCATGCGCAGTGAAAAAGTCGCGGTCAACATCGTTGGCCAAGAAGTAGGCCAAGGCAGGCGTGGCAAACAGCGAATGACCATTGCGAACAAGGTACTTGGCACGTTTAAGGAGGTTAACCAATATGGCCTCGCACCCCACGGCGGTTTTATGTAGGTACACCTGCCAATACATCAGCCTGCGCGAAATAAGATAGTTCTCGATGGAATAGATGCCTTTTTGGTCTACCACTAGGGCATCGTTCTCCACATCGAGCATCTTGATGATGCGTGCCGAACCGATATTCCCTTCGGTAACGCCCGTAAAAAAGCTGTCGCGACGAAGATAGTCGAGCCTATCCATGTCTAGCTGACTGCTGATGAGCTGATGAAGGAACCGCTTGGGGTATTCGTTTTTGAAGATTTTGATGGCCAACGTAAGGGCTCCACCCATCTCACGGTTCATCTTCTCCATCATCTGTAACGAAATGTCTTCGTGCGAAATACCCGATATAAGCGAGTTTTCGAGCACATGCGAGAATGGACCATGCCCAATATCATGAAGAAGAATGGCAATCTGTACGGCCTCTACCTCGCTATCGAAGATGAATACACCCTTTTGTTGGAGCGACAACACGGCCTCGCTAACCAAATGGAACGCCCCAATGGAATGCAAGAAACGCGTGTGTTGCGCACCTGGATAAACCACAGAGGCCATACCTAGCTGACGAATGCGCGTAAGGCGCTGCATCAAGGGATGGCAAATAACGTCGAGGATTAATCCGCGCGGTATCTTGATGAACCCAAAAACGGGGTCGTTGATGATCTTTATTTCACTCATTTACTACTGTCCGGTGGGCGTTGCGGTTTAGAACGTGGGCAAGATGGCCTTCAATTCGCAAGCCATCTCTTCTTGAACCTCGCGTGCTTTCTCGGCAGCCACTTCTGCAAAGTCGGCTCCGTTGCTTGCATAGATAATGCCGCGCGAACTGTTTACCAACAAGCCGCAATCCTTGTTCATACCATATTGACACACATCGTGAAGACTTCCACCTTGTGCGCCGATGCCAGGAACGAGCAGGAAATGGTTTGGCGCGTGGCGACGAATGTCCTTAAATGCCTCGCCTTGTGTTGCGCCTACCACGTACATCATGTTATCTGCGTTGCCCCACGCTTGCGACTTGGTAAGCACATGTTCGAAAAGGCGCACGCCTTGGGCATCTTCCGTTAGTTGGAAGTCGTGCGAACCCTTGTTGCTGGTGAGTGCCAACAATATCACCCACTTGCCTTCGTAGGCCAAGAAAGGCGTCACACTGTCTTCGCCCATGTATGGGGCAACAGTAAGTGCATCGAGATTGTAGGTTTCAAAGAAGGTGCGGGCATACATCTGCGAGGTGTTGCCAATATCACCGCGCTTGGCATCGGCAATGATAAACTGTTCGGGATAGTTCCCGTTGAGATAGGCCACGGTACGTTCGAAAGCCAGCAATCCCTTTACGCCTAACGATTCGTAAAAGGCAAGGTTGGGCTTATAGGCCACGCAATAGGGCGCAGTGGCATCGATAATGGCCTTGTTAAACTCGAAGATGGGGTCGTCTGCCTGCAACAAGTGTTGCGGTATTTTCTTGATGTCGGTGTCTAGACCTACACAAAGGAACGACTGCTTGGCGTGTATCTGCTTAATTAATTCTTCTCTTGTCATAAGAAAATGATGTGAACGGGGGTTACAATTCGGCCTCTTTCATTCGCTCCGTGTTCTCGGCAACCGACAAGGCATCTATCATAGCCTGAATATCTCCGGCAATAAAACCTTGAAGGTCGTGCGTGGTGTAGCCAATACGGTGGTCGGTTACGCGGCCTTGGGGATAATTATAGGTTCTGATTTTTGCCGAACGGTCGCCCGTAGACACCAAGCTCTTGCGGCGATTAGCAATATCGTCGACATACTTTTGGTGTTCGCGGTCGTATATAAAGGTACGTAGTCGCGACAGGGCACGCTCTTTGTTCTTGGGTTGGTCGCGCGTTTCGGTACACTCGATGAGTATTTCTTCGGTCTCGCCCGTATTGGGGTTCTTCCAGGGATAGCGCAAACGCACGCCCGACTCCACCTTGTTAACGTTCTGTCCACCTGCACCCGAACTTCTGAACGTATCCCACTTGATGTCGCCTTCGTTGATGTTCACCTCGAACTTATCGGCTTCGGGCAACACGGCTACCGTTGCGGCCGACGTGTGCATACGGCCTTGCGTTTCGGTTGCAGGAACACGTTGCACGCGATGTACACCCGACTCGTATTTCAACACGCCATACACATTGTCGCCGCTCACGGCAAAGTCTATCTCCTTAAAGCCGCCAACAGCTCCTTCGCTCGATGCGGTAACAGAGAGGTTCCACCCTTTGGAGTCGCAAAAGCGTTTATACATGCCAAAGAGGTCGCCTGCGAAAAGTGCGGCCTCATCGCCGCCTGTGCCAGCTCTTATCTCCATTTGGACGTTCTTGCCGTCTTCTGGATCTTTGGGTACAAGCAGCAGTTTTATCTCCTCTTCCAACTTCGGGCGTTCCGTTTCGTTGGCAGACAGTTCTTCACGCGCCATCTCTTTCATCTCGGCATCGCTTTCATTGGCCAAAATGTCTTTGGCCTCGGCAATGGAATTAAGGCAAGCCACATAACGCTTGCGTGCATTCATAATGTCGCCAAGGTCTTTATATTCCCTTGTCAACTTCACATAACGCTCTTGGTCGGCGATAACGGCAGGGTCGGTAATCAGTGTCGACACCTCCTCGTAACGGCTTTCCAATCCGTCTAGCTTTGTTAATATGCTGTTTTGTTCTATCATACTTTAATTATACTTCTTCATCACCCCAAGGGATATGATGCTCATTACAATATTTCAGAATGTCCCCATCATTGGCAGGATATCTATCACAAATGCTGATAAGCGCCGTTTTTGATGGGTGGAAATGCTTATCATCAGCTGTAAGCGTTGCCTCTACCAACTTTATAAACTCTTTGAAATCACAATTTATCTCACAAAGTTTGTCTATTGTGACAAAATCAAGATGTCTTTCCTTAGCGTCAAACCAAATTTTACTTTCATAAGGATTAGCTTTAAGATGGATAAAACCTATCCCAAAAGAATTATTGAGCCGTGCCATTTCATCTTTCAAATCCTCATTAATCTCAAACGCCACGAGATATCCTTTGTTTGACCAACTTGAATTTGACACAGCTTGAAAGAAACACTTCTTCAATTCATAATCATTATCAATCTTTTTCTTCAATTCATAAGAATACAATAGTAATGAATCTTTCTTACTGATCGCTTTAAATAAAGCATTGCTAGTGATATTCTTCTGCTCAACAAATTTAGCTCCAATAATATCTGGATGTACCCATTTCTGATGTTCTTCTGCTTTTGAAGACTTTTCGTGAAAGATGGTCTTAGCTATAATTCCATTATAATTCAAAAAGCTGCACAACAAAGGATGCAAATCTCTTTCGCTAAAAGAAGAACGAGAAACTCCTGTATGAGCAGGAATCTTATCATTATTCTCTATGTTCTTTGAATATTTACTGAGATAATAGCAAAATATATTCTTATCGTTCTTTATACGTTTAATTCTGACATCGCCATGCTTTATCATAACCCCCATTTGTGCACCAACAGTTGCATCTGGAGTTTTCGCTACTTGGCTGAACTCGAACAGTTTTTTGTTTATGATATTATCATATACTTCACGAGAAGTTGCCCCATTAGGGAAGTCTTCCAAACTAAGAAGTACAGC
This sequence comes from uncultured Prevotella sp., assembly GCA_938028745.1. Classification (GTDB taxonomy): domain Bacteria; phylum Bacteroidota; class Bacteroidia; order Bacteroidales; family Bacteroidaceae; genus Prevotella. The sequence goes on along the minus strand of CALIZL010000022.1, from coordinate 90,562 downwards.
ATCTTTTATCGTCATCATATTCTTAATATTCAAAAGTTCCATACTCCGAACGGATGGTAAGCGACTTCTTCCCTTCTTCAACACGCCCCACTACTTGCGCCTCGATATTGAAACCCTTGCTAATGGCAATGATGCGTTCGGCATGTTCGGGGCGCACATATATCTCCATGCGGTGTCCCATATTGAACACCTTATACATTTCTTTCCAATCTGTTCCGCTTTCCGACTGAATGAGTTTGAACAACGGCGGCACGTCAAACATATTGTCTTTTATCACTCGGCAATCGTCGCTAACGAAGTGTAGCACTTTTGTTTGTGCGCCGCCCGTGCAATGTACCATGCCATGAACATGGTTGCGCATTTCATCTAGTACCTTGCGAATTACGGGAGCATAGGTTCGGGTGGGCGACAACACCAACTGACCAGCGTCAACCCCCAAGCCTTCAATAGCATCCGTCAATCGCTTTGTGCCACTATACACAAGCTCGTTGGGCACAGCATGGTCGAAGGTTTCGGGATATTTCTCGGCCAGATACTTGGCAAACACATCGTGGCGTGCACTTGTCAGCCCGTTACTTCCCATTCCGCCATTGTACGTTTTTTCGTATGTGGCCTGTCCGCACGAAGATAATCCCACGATTACATCGCCTGGACGAATGTTAGCATTGTCGATAACATCGCTCCGTTTCATTCGGCAGGTAACGGTAGAGTCAACAATGATGGTGCGCACAAGGTCGCCCACGTCGGCCGTTTCGCCACCCGTGGCATAAATACCCACACCCATTTCTCTCAGTTCGGCCAACAATTCGTCGGTGCCGTTGATGATGGCCGAAATCACTTCGCCAGGAACAAGCATCTTGTTACGCCCGATGGTGCTCGACACCAAGATGTTGTCAACCGCTCCCACGCATAGCAAGTCGTCGGTGTTCATCACCACCGCATCTTGGGCAATGCCTCGCCAAACGTTCAAGTCGCCCGTCTCTTTCCAGTAAGCGTAGGCCAACGACGACTTCGTACCGGCCCCGTCGGCGTGCATGATGTTACAATACGCATCGTCGCCACCTAATATGTCGGGAATGATTTTGCAGAAGGCTTGCGGGAAAACGCCCTTATCGATGTTCTTAATGGCGTTATGCACGTCTTCTTTTGCGGCGCTAACGCCACGCATCATGTAACGGTTGTTCATCTGTTTGAGTTTATTTGGGTGAAAAGTGTTGTTAAATAAAGTGGGATGACTTGCTGTTCGACCCTGTGTTCGCGTGTAGTAACACCACGGCAAAGCCTTTTGCGCTATTCTCTTCCGTGCCAAAACTCCCAGCTGGCAAAGGCTTGGAGCAACAGCATTTCAAGTCCGTTCTTGGTAATTGCGCCCCGTTCCATACCCTTTTTCATAAACAGGGTTTCGTCGGGATTATATATTAAGTCGTATAGCAGCGTGTGTTGGTCCATCGCTTCGTATGGCAGCTTGGGGCATTCGTCGGTTCGCGGGTACATGCCCAGCGGCGTACAGTTAACGATAACGTTGTACTCGGCAATCACTTGGGGCGTTACATCGTCATAAGTGATGGTGTTGCCCTTGCGTGCCGTGCGGCTAACGAAACGCGTTTCCAAGCCCAGGCTTTTCAATCCGTAGTCGATGGCCTTGGCCGCACCGCCAGTTCCGAGGATGAGTGCCTTTTGATGGCCAGGTTCGAGCATCGACTCTATGCTGCGCGTAAAGCCGATAACGTCGCTGTTAAAGCCTTTCAGGTAGGGTTTAGAGCCCTTATGACTCACCCTAATGACATTTACCGCACCAATGGAACGTGCCTCTGGCGATAAGTCGTCAAGGTATTTTATCACCTCTTCCTTATAAGGTATGGTGACATTCAGCCCACGCAAGTTGGGCGTTGTGTCGAGTATTTCGGCCAAGCTGTCTATGCTTGCAATTTCATAATTCTCGTATTCGGCGTCAATACCCTCGTTGTGGAATTTCTCATTGAAGTAGCTTATCGAGAAGCTATGCCCAAGTGGAAACCCTATCAGTCCGTATTTGTCCATAATGTTCCTGAATATTCGTATTCAACTTGCCTTTACTAATATTACCTTATACCTGAAAAACAGGAAAGTATAGTGGAAAAGATCTGGTTCTTTTTCGTTCCTCGAAAAGTGCGTTTTCTCGCCATGACAATGTTCGAGCAAGCTCGACATTGTTTATTTGGCTTAACGAAAACGTTCTATAAAAGCGTTTAATGGCAGTTTGCTTACAACGCATCAGCCCAATGCAGCATGTTGTATGCCTACAAGCACCTTTGTAGTGCCAGTACAAGCACCTTGTAGCGCCAGTACAAGCATCTTGTAGCATCAGTACAAGCACCTTGTAGTGCCAGTACAAGCACCTTTGTAGCGTTAGTACAAGCATCTTGTAGTGGTGCAATTCTTTGCTCCTAAGCTGTATTTACAGAACAATCTATTTTACTACCATTCCTAAAACCATTTTGTTTGTAACTATTAGGCCTTTTCTAAAAAGCTCTCTTCGTTACTTGGTTGCCAGGTACATGGTGCAGATTCCGAATGTTAGCCGCTTAAACTTAACTTCTTCGAAACCTGCTTTCTTGAGAATTCCGACCATCGTTTCGCCTTGCGGAAAGGCTTCGACGGTGCTGATGAGATAGCGATAGGCACCCTTATCCCTGGATACGAGGCGCGCATAAAGCGGCAGTACGGTGTGCGAATATATCTTAAAGAGCCACGACATGGGGAAACGTTTGGGAGCCGAAAGCTCCACGATGCTTAAATGTCCACCCTTACGCAACACGCGATGCAATTCGCCCAGACACTTGTCAAGGTCTTTAAAGTTGCGGATGCCGAACGCGGCGGTCACTGCATCAAACCGTTCCGCAGGGAACGAGAGGTTCATGCAGTCTTCTTTCATAAACGACACCACGCCTCCCAGCTGTGCCTTCTCCACCTTCTTGCGCCCAATCTCCATCATTCCTTCCGAGATGTCGGCCCCAATAAGACTGCTAGGCTTGAGCACCTTGGCGGCCAAGATAGCGAAATCGCCCGTGCCTGTGGCTATGTCGAGCATCTGTTTTGGCTTGAACGGCACTAGTTGCCCGATGGCCTTACGTCGCCAACGCTTATCTATGTCCCACGAAAGGCGGTGATTCAACACATCGTATGTTGGGGCAATGTTGTCGAACATCTTTTCAACCAACTCGCCTTTATCGCCTTGTTCGCCGTAGGGTTTTATCTCTTCTTGCTTATACATGGAGGATATGTGCCATTAAATAGGGGTTATAGATAACGCGAAAGGCAACTTTGTTGGGCCTTCGCCCACACTGTCGACCTTGCAGTCATCCTGTTTTTTAACGTATATTCAGGCCAAAGGCATGAACGAGAAAAGCGAAACTGCTCTTTCATGCCACCCTTTTACTCGCCATAAAGACGACTGGGGCTGACATGAAAATCAGTTAACGTTTGCCGTTCTATTTGCCTTGCGCCAAATATTCCGTTACGTTCTTCTCGATACGAGCGGCCAAATCAGCCTCATCTGCGGCCTTATTAAATGTCTCGCCGGTGATATGCTCGTACAGTTCGATATAGCGATTGCTCACCTCTTCTGCATATTCGTCGGTTATTTCGGGCATGGTTTGGCCAGGCTCGTTCATGAAATTGTGTTCGATGAGCCACTGGCGCAAAAATTCTTTCGACAATTGGCGTTGCGGTTCGCCCTTAGCCAGCTTTTCTTCGTAGCCTTCGGCATAGAAATAACGGCTCGAATCGGGCGTATGTATTTCGTCGATGAGATACACCTTGCCATCGCGCTTGCCAAATTCGTACTTCGTATCTACGAGAATAAGGCCGTGTTTGGCAGCAATTTCCTGACCACGACGGAAGAGTTTCTTAGTATAGTCTTCCATCACGGCATAGTCTTCGGCACTAACAAGACCTTGTGCAATGATTTCTTCTTTCGAGATATTGAGGTCGTGACCTTCGTCGGCCTTCGTCGTTGGCGTTACGATGGGTTCGGGAAAACGCTCGTTTTCTTTCATGCCGTCGGGCAATTTCACACCGCACAGTTCCCTACATCCTTTCTTATATTCACGCCAAGCCGAGCCTGTAAGTATCGAACGAATGATCATCTCCACACGGAAACCCTCGCATTTAAGGCCGACGGTCACCATCGGGTCGGGCGTGGCCAACTTCCAATTAGGGCAGATGTCGGCCGTAAGGTCAAGAAACTTGGCCGCTATTTGGTTCAGAACCTGCCCTTTAAAGGGAATGCCTTTCGGCAAGATCACGTCGAAAGCCGATATTCTGTCGGTTGCAACCATCACGATTTTATCGCCGTCGATGTCGTACACATCTCTAACTTTACCGTGATACACACTCTTTTGTCCAGCGAAGTGGAAATCGGTTTGTGTCAATGCTTTCATCTCTATCCTTGTTTTTATGATGTATCCTATTCTTTCTCTTTATTTCTTTCTGCTTCGTAATATGCCTCATAAGCATTTACGATACGTGTAACGAGCTTGTGTCGCACTATATCCTTTTGGTCGAACTGCACAGTTGCAATGCCCTTTACGTTGCGCAAGATGTCTAATGCCACCCGCAAACCGCTCTTTTGTTCCCTTGGTAGGTCCATTTGGGTTAGGTCGCCCGTCACAATCATCTTGGTGTTTGTACCCATACGCGTTAGAAACATCTTTATTTGGGCCATCGTGGTGTTCTGCGCCTCGTCTAAAATAACGATGGCATCAGTGAGCGTTCTACCGCGCATAAAGGCCAACGGAGCAATCTGTATCACATGTTTCTCCATCATGTCTTGCAGCTTTACGGCAGGAATCATGTCTTCCAGCGCATCGTACAGCGGTTGCAGATAGGGGTCTATCTTCTCTTTCATGTCGCCAGGTAAAAATCCCAGTTTCTCGCCAGCCTCTACTGCGGGTCTACTAAGGATTATTTTCTTGGCTGTTTTCTCCTTCAAGGCCTTCACAGCCAACGCGATGCTCAGGTAGGTTTTGCCAGTTCCCGCTGGTCCAACGGCAAAAACCAAGTCGTGGCGTTCGTATGCGTCTACCAGCCGCTGTTGATTTTCGCTCCTGCTCTTTATGGGTTTGCCCGTGATGTTGTACACAATAACATCTTTAATGGCATCGGCCTTGGTGCGTTTACCCTTAATAATGTCGAGAATGTCTTCTTCGTTGATGGCGTTGTATTTAAGGATGTGTTTCCTTATGCCTTCGGTCTTCTCTTCGAAGATTGCCATCTCTTCCTCATCACCCAGCACGCGGATGACATTATCGCGAGCAACGATGCGCAATTTGGGGAACAGCGACTTTATCATTTGCAGATACCCGTTGTTCACCCCATAAAACATTACGGGGTCAATATCTTCAAGTACAATATGCTTCTCTACCAATGTCGTAATTCCTAAATATAATATTAGTGCAAAATTACAAAAAGCTTTCCATAACCCAACACTTTTTTCTATCTTTGTGGCGCAATTAAACGTTTTTCAATGAGATTGACAAAGAACCAGTTTTTAAAGGCTTTCGCCGCGGTGGTTGTTTTGTTGGCCGTGGTGCGGGTGGTTTTCCCTTCCATCGCCAAACCTGCCGATGCAAAGAAGAAGACAGAAACCAAGGGACAAGACATCAGCGAAGATGCCGAAAGAAATGCACATGCCGCAGCACAACCCGTGGATGGAAAGCTAACCAAACTGAAATTTTTCAAGGCCGACGGCTCACCCGTGAAGAACCGCATACTAAGTGTTCCCAACTTTTCGAAAACTTTCCCCGACCTTAACGACGTGCAGTTGGAGATGGCTCAGAAGTATGGCGTTAAACCCGTGGCCGACCGCAAGGAGGCGGAAAACCGAAAAGCAGAGCTGGTGTACATGGCTAGCAGTCCCTATTACCATGTAGACAAGCTGAACAATAGCGTGCCTTACCTTGTGCCAAGAGCTGCCGTACTGCTCAACGACATTGGCCGAAACTTCTTCGATAGCCTGCAAATAAAAGGTATTCCACTGCATAAGTTCATCGTTACAAGTGTTCTTCGCAGTGAGGCCGATGTGAAAAAGCTACGCGGACACAACGGCAATGCCTCAGAAAACAGCTGCCACAGGTTTGGAACAACATTCGACATTGCCTATAACCGATACAAAACAGTGGAATCGCCCGACGGTCCTGCGCGCCGAAAGGTGAGAAACGACACGTTGAAATGGGTAATGAGCGAGGTTTTGAACGACTTGCGACGAAACGAACGCTGTTATATTAAATACGAAGTAAAACAAGGTTGTTTCCATGTCACGGTGAGATAATTGTTGCAAGCAAATATCTTATCATCCTGCTGTATATATAATAAGGTGTAATATGAAAACACTTATCGTTGTTCTTGGACCTACGGGTGTTGGCAAAACAGCACTTTGCCTGCATCTTGCCAAGCGTTATGCCGCGCACATCATCAGTGCCGACTCGCGGCAGATGTTTGCCCAACTGCCCATTGGCACTGCTGCCGCCACTCCCGAAGAGCAACAACAAGCCACCCACCACTTCGTTGGCCATCTCAAACTTGACGAGTATTATAGCGCATCGTGCTTTGAAGCCGACACCCTTGCCTTGCTCGACCAGCTTTTCGCCAACGGCAACGTGGCCTTGATGACGGGCGGCAGCATGATGTACATTGATGCCGTTTGCTATGGTATAGACGACATTCCAACCGTCGATGACGACACACGGCAACACGTAAAGCAACTTCTGGAACAGCAAGGACTGCCTGCCCTTGTTGAGATGCTTAAACAATTAGACCCCGAACATTACGATTTCGTTGACAAACAAAACCCCAGAAGGGTGTGCCACGCCCTTGAAATATGCCTGATGACGGGCAACACATACACCTCGTATCGAAAAAAAGAGCGCAAACAACGTCCGTTCAACATTATTAAGATTGGCCTAAACCGTCCACGCGAAGAGATGTACAACCGCATCAACCAACGTGTGTTGCAGATGATGGCCAATGGATTGGAAGAAGAGGCGCGCCGCGTTTATCCCCTACGGGAGCTTAATTCGCTCAACACCGTGGGATATAAGGAGCTGTTCGCCCACTTCGACGGCATCATTCCCTTGGAAGAGGCTGTAAGACAAATACAATCCAACACGCGCAGATACATGCGCAAACAGCTTACATGGTTTAAGAAAGACCCTGAAATAAAGTGGTTTCATCCCGACAACACAGAAGAAATTACAAATTATATCGACAGTTTTGTCGGGATAACAGATTAAATACGTAAATTTGCAAAAGGCAAACCACACGTTGCACCTGCCTTACGGGCATCTGAACAGCGGCGCGGCTTATGCCAAACAATAAGAAGAACACAGGCCCAATGCGCCTCCGAAAACAATCGACAGGACAAAGGCGTTGTCTTCTCAACCAACCTACAAATGATTATGCGAAAGAAAATCGTGCAAGGCGCGAAATGGTGCGCCACTAAGTTAAAGGCATTTTGGAAATGGTATAAAGGCCTATACAAGGGCCGCAAATGGTATTTCAAAACGGGTGTGGTCGTTGCATCGGCGTTTGTTGCTTTCTTTGTCTATCTGGGTATGGTAGACATCAACTTCCTTTGGCTCTTTGGCAAGTCGCCAGGATGGTCCACCATCAACAACCCCATAACGGCGCAAGCCTCTGAAATATACAGTGCCGACGGAAAACTCATCGGCAAATATTTCAACGAAAACCGCACGCCTGTAACCTATGGCGACGTTAATCCCGTGTTTTGGAATACGCTTATCGACACCGAAGACGAGCGTTTTTACAGCCATTGGGGGGTAGACCCCATCGGAATGTTCGCTGCCGCCAAGGATGCCGTTACCAAAGGCGACGGCCGCGGTGCATCTACCATCACCCAGCAGCTGGCCAAAAACCTTTTTAGGGTGCGCACCGAATATTCTACGGGCTTGCTTGGCAAAATTCCTGGCATACGTATGCTCATCATGAAAACCAAAGAATGGATTATCGCCACCAAGTTGGAGCTGAGCTACGACAAGAATACTATCCTCAGTATGTATGCCAACACGGTGGATTTTGGTTCGTCGGCATACGGCATTAAGACGGCCTGCAAAACCTATTTCAACATCGCGCCCAAAGATTTGACGGCTGCACAGTCGGCTACACTTGTGGGCATGCTCAAAGCCACAACCACATACAACCCCATAACGCATCCCGAAAACAGCCTGAAAAGGCGCAACACCGTGTTAGCCAACATGGTTAGGCGAGGCCATCTAAGCCAAGCTGTGTACGATTCGCTATCGCAAACGCCTCTTAGCCTTAAATACAACGTTGAAACCAATTACGACGGACAGGCAAATTATTTTAGAGAGGCAGTGGCCGACTACCTCAAAGACTGGTGCGAAGCCAACGGTTACGACCTCTACACCAGCGGCTTGAAGATTTATACCACCCTCGATACGCGTATGCAAAAATACGCAGAGGATGCTGCCACCAAACAAATGCGGCAGGTTCAGCAGAACTTCAAGAACCATTGGGGAAAGAACGACCCGTGGATTGACGAGCGCGGAAGGGTGATACCCGACTTCATCGAGGGCATCGCACGCAAACAACCCGTGTATAATTGGCTGTTGGAGAAATTCCCCAGCCAGCCCGACTCCATCACGTATTATCTCAACAAGCCACATAAGGTTAAGCTTTTCGACTATGCCAAGGGCTCTATCGAGATGAATATCTCTACGATGGACTCCATCCGCTATATGGTTCGCTTCATGCACTGCGCGTTTGTGGCAATGGAACCACAAACGGGAGCAGTGAAAGCATGGGTGGGCGACATCAACTTCGACTCGTGGAAGTACGACAAAGTAAAGGCCATGCGCCAGCCTGGTTCCACCTTTAAACTCTTTGTTTATACCGAGGCCATGAACCAAGGACTTACGCCTTGCGACAAACGCCGCGACGAATACATCACGATGCAGGTGTACGACAAGAAGAAGCACGAGGTGGTTACCTGGACTCCCTCTAACGCCAATGGTTCGTTCTCTGGCGACTCAATGCCGTTAAAGTCGGCTTTTGCCAAGAGTATCAACTCCGTGGCTGTGCGTCTTGGCCAAGAAATGGGCATCAAACGCATTATCGAGACTGCCGAGAAGATGGGCATTAAGAGTCCGTTAGAAGATGCGCCCTCGCTAGCACTTGGCTCGAGCGACGTCAACCTGCTCGAACTAACCAATGCCTACTGCACCATTGCTAACGACGGTATGCACCACGAACCTGTACTTGTTACCCGAATAGAAGACAAAGACGGCAAAGAAGTGTTCCTTGGCCCAGCCACTTCCGAACAAGCCGTGCCTTATAAAACGGCCTTCCTTGTACAACAGCTGCTGATGGGCGGCATGCGCGAGCCTGGCGGAACTTCTCAAAGCCTTTGGGGATACGTGGGCGACTATCGCGATACCGACTTTGGGGGAAAGACGGGTACGTCTAACAACCACTCCGACGCATGGTTCATGGGCGTTAGTCCTAAACTTGTGGTTGGCGCGTGGGTTGGTGGCGAATACCGAAGCATACACTTCCGCACCGGTGCACTAGGACAAGGGAGCCGAACGGCCCTGCCTATCTGTGGATATTTCTTACAGTCGGTGTTCCGCGACCCAGCTTTTAAACAATATCATGGCAAGTTTGGAAAACCGCGAGATGCAGACATAACGCGCGACATGTACCTGTGTGACAGTTATTATCCGCGAGCGAAAAAAGACACAACAGAAACCGATAGCACGGGGGGAGAAGGTATCATCATTCTCGACGGCAATGGAAATCCCATCAGGGAAATTTCACCAGGCGACCTTCTCCCCTCCGAGCAAGGTCAAGAGAAAAAGCGTTCTCGCCCCACCGAGCAACCGCTAAATCTCGATGAGCTATAACACGCCACGATATATTGCACGCCATTGCACACCTCATCCAGTAGTCAACACGCGGCGGATTTCGCCAACAGGCATCCGCCACATTACAATTTTCTATTCTGATTGCCGTGTCAAACGCGTTTAGTGCCAATAGTACAACATATACGGTGAAAGACAAGTCAACACAGACAGACTTTGATTAAGCCATCCTAAAACAGATTTGACTGAACAACGTGAACAACGATACGCCCAACCAAATAGACTTAGAGAATGAGGAGATGCAAAAGGCTCTTCAAATCATACAGTTTACCCGCCGCTCGCTCTTCCTAACGGGAAAGGCGGGCACGGGTAAATCTACGTTTATGCGCCACATCGCAGCCACCATCAAGAAAAAGCACATCATCTTAGCACCAACGGGTATCGCCGCCATCAATGCAGGCGGAAGTACCTTGCACAGCTTTTTCAAACTGCCTTTCCACCCCTTGCTGCCCACCGACAAACGCTATACGGCACGCAACATCCGCGACACGCTGAAATATAATGGCGAAAAAACGAAACTATTACGCGAGGTAGAACTCATCATTATCGACGAAATATCGATGGTAAGGGCAGACATCATCGACTTTATCGACAAGGTTCTGCGCATCTACAACCGCAACATGCGCGAACCTTTCGGTGGAAAACAGTTGCTTTTGGTAGGCGACATATACCAGCTAGAACCCGTAATAAAAGAAGACGAACGCCAATTGCTACGTCCTTTCTACCCCTCCTGTTTCTTCTTCGATGCACATGTGTTCAGAGAAATGCAACTCATCGCAGTAGAACTGAGGAAAGTTTACAGGCAAAGGGATGCACAATTCATTTCCCTACTCGACCACATACGCACCTCGCACGTTTCGGATAGCGACCTGCGACTACTTAATGCGCGAGTTAACGCCGAGATAGGAACAGAAGAAGGACGCTTATCCATCACGTTATCGGGGCGTAGAGATACCGTCGACTACATCAACGAGAAACAACTCAACACCCTACCCGACGAACCAACAATATTCTATGGGCACATCGAGGGCGAGTTCCCAGAGAGCAGTTTGCCCACACCAATAGAACTGGAAGTGAAAACTGGCGCACAGGTTCTGTTCATCAAGAACGACAAAGAGCGCAGGTGGGTAAACGGCACGCTAGGGACAATCATTGGGTTTGGCGACGAACAAGACGGCATCATATACGTTCGAACCGAAGACGGACGCGACTTCGATGTGGAAAGAGAGATTTGGTCGAACGTGCGATATACCTTTAACGAGAAAGAACAAAAGATTGAAGAAGAGGAAATTGGCAGCTATCGGCAGTTCCCTATCCGCTTGGCATGGGCCATCACCGTACACAAGAGCCAAGGTCTAACCTTTAACAACGTAAAGATAGACTTCACTGGCGGCGTATTCGCTGGCGGACAAACTTACGTGGCCCTATCACGTTGCACCTCTTTGCAAGGCATTAGTCTGCAAGAACCCATCCGCCGAGAAAACATTTTCGTACGGACGGAGGTCACCAACTTCGCACGCAATTACAACAACCTCAACATCATCAACTCGGCTTTACAAGAAAGCAAGGCCGACAAGCAGTATAACGACGCCATGACCGCCTTCGACAAGGGCGACATGCAAGCGGCCATCGACAACTTCTTTCTGGCCATCCACAGCCGATACGACATTGAGAAACCCGCCGCCAAAAGGCTTATTCGCAAAAAACTTAACGTTATCAACCTGCTAAAACAGCAGCTGGAAGAGGCACGTGCTATGGAAAAGCAACGTGCAGAACAACTGAAACGCCTAGCCGCCGAATACACATTGCTAGGCAAGGAGTCTGAAAAGGAGGGCATACCCCAAGCTGCCATCAGGAATTATGAAAAGGCTTTGGAGCTATGGCCCGACTTACCCGAGGCCAAACGCAAGTTGAAGAAATTGAAAAAATCGGGAGATTAAGGTAGCTTTGATATATTTTAAAGGAGATTTCTTATACAGACATGGCAAATTAACCAATAATCTTTTTTAAGACGAAGTACAGATGGCATCAAAAGCACGTAGTAAATCATTGTTCATACTAGTAATTTGTCTTACCCTCATGGCAGCCTGTTCTTCTCATAATGGCAGAAGTCTTGAATGCTTTGAAGTAACAAACAGACAGCTAAAAGCCATTGTTAATACCATGGAGCAACAGTTTTTCACGGAAAATACGGAAGATAAGGTTGCTGTACTTGACATTGTGCAAGAGGACTCGATAACTAAATTTGTCTTTTCATTTCAAAATAAGCACCGCTTACGAGACAAATACATTGGGTATAAAGGCAGGCGCATAGTGGGATATATCAGCCAAAACCATCGTGATTTGATTGTGCTAACCAATATCCAGATTATCAATGAATTGCAAGAAACCCTTGAACCACTGATGAAACCCACAGACAAGATTAAGAATTTTGACTTTCTATCCACAGACAACCAATTGTACTACGATGCTGAAACAAAAGGATGGAAGAGTTTCGAAACGATATACGAGCCTATCTTGGTTGAGTATCAACTAAAAGAAGGACACTTTTTACAGCCAACAATGAAAAGATAACAGCACAACCATCCTCTCGTACATAAAAAACAGATGAAGTTTCTTACAGCAATAATTGCAGCGATAATAGGCTCTGCCTTGGTTAGCTGCAACCAGAAAATTAAGCATGGTGGACTTTTCGTTCCCAAACAAATACAATGGGACACATTGAAAGGTGGATTTGAAGATGATACCGATTTGTATCATAAAGCCTTCTTTGTGCTATATGTGAGTAATGACACCCTCTATAAGATAAAGACTGAAAATGAATTGATAAACGACAGCATCCTTACTGTCACATCTGCATCTTGTGCAGAAGCCTTTGAAATAAAAGAAATAACCCCCGAAATGCTTATAGTTGAGAGGGAAAATAAGAAAGACACCATCTTTCTTGCACACTACACAGACCACAAAGTGCATAAGCAAAGTATAAATAGAGTTAAGCAATGGATCTATGGTAAATACCCAGCACCTGAGATTGTCATACCTAATTGATTGTATCTGAACCTATCAGATGCCATCTCCACAATAAGAACATCAAATGAAACTTATCTTCAACCTATTGCTTGCTGTATGTCTCTCGGCATGCGCTTTATCACCAAACACCCCACAAAAAGACCTAATAAAGGATGTGCAGAAGAGAAAAAGCACCATCGTAATTGACGGTGAACTTAAATTGCAATACCATACGAAAGGCGAATACTATGTAATGGACTTTATAACCATTGGTGAAAACTATATCACATTCAATAAAAGGGCATCTGAACTGATTACCATTCATATTAGATATGCAGGTGAAGAAGGGGCCATTATTGGAAGAGATTATCACTTCGACGACGATACGCACAAGCTATCGCATTTCTATTCGCTAAAGAATAATCAGCTTCATGGTTTTGCCGTATTCTATAATGAGTCGGGAAAGGTTGAAAGATACGAGTACTTCAATGAGGGAGAAAGTGGGCATCCACAATTCACGTATGCCAAAACTATTGGTAAAGTCCACCAAGAAGTATTTTCGGACAGCCTCTTCAACACACTATTCCCAAGACGAGGGTATGGAGATTTATACAAGAATAATTCTATAGAGTATCACAAAATTCGGGATAAACGCATCTTGCTTATAGGCTCATTATGTTTTGTCATTAAGAAAGAGGGTACTCTGGAAGCAATCTTTACGCACTGTTATAGATACAACAATAGGTTGTTCAGAGGTGGAGAAGGTTATTTCTTTGACCCACACAGCCATTACTTAACAGCTTTATGCCGTTATAAACATAACACACTAAATGGAAAAGCCATTATATTTGATAATAACGGGATGGTAATACAACACAAATGACAACCTTAACAAATGGTGTAAATGGCTCTACATGATTTGAGTATGAAAAATGGATAAACAATTTAAAAGTAAACTTCATCTCTTATCCATACCTCTTACCACACTCTTTCGAATGAAGTCGTCTTAAAGTTTAGTTTTTCTACAAATTGAGAGGAGTTTTATGTCTTTGTGCTGTAAAACCAAGATAAACACCCCGACCATGTACGACGTGCCAAACAAAGATACGAAGAAATATGAAATTCTGCCCCATTTGTCTGTGGCAAAACGCGGTCAGGTGTCAAAAAGTGGTAGGGCAGAAGTTATTCCATGCGGTTTCCACAAACTGAAAACCGCTTGTCGATGGCAGATTACTTCTACGTTTTCATGATGCTGCTCCCATTGTCCGTGGGCAGCATGCCCCAGAAACGCTCGTGCTGGCCGTCGCAAGCGTACATGCCCTTCGTGCCGTTGCACACTCGCGCGTGTCTTCCGCGCATCTATTTTGTATATTTTTCGGTTAGTAGTTTAACATTATGAGTACCCTTTTCGTGCACCAACCGCTCACCTTGTCGCAAAAAATCGATTCTCGCGAAGGTTTGTTTTGATGCAAAATAGGGTTAGCATGTACATGCGGCAGAATGAATAATTATTAAAATAGACTGCCATTTGCACCCGTTTCAAGGCTATTTGCAGCAAAATAGAGTGCGTTTTGCAGCAAAATGCAGTGCGTTTTGGTGCTAAATGCAGTGCGTTTTGGTGCTAAATGCAAGGCATTTTGGTGCTAAATGCAAGGCATTTTGGTGCTAAATGCAGTGCAATTTGCAGCTAAATGCGAGGCAATTAAGCATAAAAATACACCGAAATGGTATAAACAAAACCCTTTCAAGCGATGAAAAACATGGCTTAAAGAGGCAAAATAGGCATTAAAAAGTAGGTTTTTAGGGGTTAAAAGTAGGTAATTGGGGTCGAAAAAATATGAGTTGGCAACCAAACTAGAAGGATAAAATGGTGCAAAATGCAGGTGCTATGCTTAAAAATAGACAAATCATAAGGCGTGAAAAGCGAGAAAAAGTCGCCTTTTGCCAACTTTTCGGCCAATGCTTTCGCTAGAACGGAGTGGAAATTAGGTCGAGGTTGTAAAATAAATAATAAGAAATTAAGTTTTTGAGTTGAGGGGTTGTCAACTTGATGCGTTGTGGAATGGTTGCAACTGGAAGTTGTTAGGCTTTCGTTAAATTATAAGCAGCGAGTTAATTAGCACGGCATTGCGTACACAAGCGAAGTGTTTTTCTTGGCTTACAGCACAAAGGCGAAAAACACTTCTCAATATGATGGAAATAATTTAAGTCGAGATAGCTCCCTTGTATAAGGTGCTCATTACCTGAGTTAAGAATGATTTTAATGACAATTGCACATTTGTGTTGCATTTGTTACCTTTCTATCCTTATTTCAAACAAATTGTTGTTCATTAAAATTTCTTTGGCATACAGGTAGCATTTATTCAAAAAAAAATGCTTACTTTGCAGGATAAATTAGGAGTCTTGAAGGTAAATAGATAGACGAGCGAACATTTTTGTATGAAAAAATATATCCGATGGGTTGTCATAGCTGTTGCCATCCCGATTGTGCTTTTTCTTATCCTAGTGGTTCTGCTTTACTGCCCACCTGTACAAAACTGGGCTGTTAAGCGGGTTGCGAGCTATGCATCGCAAAAGATGGGCATGAACATAACGGTGGATAGGGTTAGACTTGTGTTTCCACTTGACCTCGGTGTTGAGGGCGTAAGGGTTCTGCAAGCCAACGATTCGATAGCGGGACAAACCGACACCATCGCCAATGTGGGAAGAATTGTGGCCAATGTGCAATTGATTCCTTTACTAAGCAATAAGGTGGAAGTAGACGAACTGTCGTTACACGACGTGCAGATGAATACGGCCAACCTTGTGCATGAGGCACGCATAAAAGGAAAAGTGGGCCTATTGCTGGTGCAAAGTAGGGGTGTCGACCTCAACTCGAAGACCATTAGGGTGAACCAAGCCCAACTGAAAGATGCCAACATCAGCGTGGAGTTGAGCGACACCGTTCCGCCCGACACCACTAAAACTCCTGTTTATTGGAAAATAAAGGTGGATAAATTGCAGATTGAGCACTCAAAAGCTTTGTTGCGAACACCGCGAGACAGCATGGCCGTATTGGTAGACCTGCCCAAGCTGGATGCTAAAAACGGCTATTTCGACCTGTATAAAAATCTCTATCGGCTTGAAACGCTCGATTGGCAGAACGGAAGTTTGAACTACGACCAAACCTACAAGCCCCGAACAGACGGCTTAGACCCTAATCACATACATCTTACAGAACTGAATTTGGGCATCGACTCGTTTTATTTCTGTCAGCCTGAGTTGAAAATGAATCTCCGCGTATGCGCCTTTAAGGAGAAAAGCGGTGTTCGTGTAAATCATCTTAGCGGTCATGTTGGGCTCGATTCTACACGCATTGCCCTGCCCAACCTCGAATTGCGCACGCCCGAATCGTCGCTCACAGCCAAGTTCAACATGGACATGAATGCCTTCGATGAGGTTAATCCGGGTAAATTTTATGTTGCCTTGCACGCCTCGTTGGGTAAGGTCGACTTGCTACGCGCTATGGGCGGCATGCCCGAAGGGTTTAGAAAGGCGTTTCCCAATTATCCTTTGCGCATAGATGGCGTAGCGAAGGGCAACAAGGAACGTATCGCCTTTTCAGGACTTAATGTGGTTTTGCCCACCGCCTTTAAGCTGCAAACCACGGGTTATGTAGAGAAACCTATGGATAAGCGTAAGCGTAAGGGAGAGATTTTCTTGAAAGCCAATACCTATAACTTGAACTTCGCTAAGGTGTTGCTTGACAAGAAACTGCAACGGCAAGTGAATATTCCGTCGGGTATCTCGCTCAACGCTCGCGCCAAGATGCAGGGTGAGGTGTATCAAGCAGACGCGACGATGCACGAAGGCGGCGGCAGCGTACAATTAAAGGGCAGTTTTGATGCGCACAAGATGGCTTACAATGCCAACATTAAGCTGAAAAGTTTAGCTTTACAGCATTTCTTGCCCAACCAAGGCTTGCATCCCTTTACGGGCGAAGTGGAGGCACGAGGTGTGGGAACCGACTTTATGTCGACCAAAACCCAGCTGTTTGCCAATGTGCGCATAGACCGTTTCCACTATGGTGGTTACGATTTAGACAAGATTGCAGGCAAAGCGCAGATGAGCAACGGCCTTATCACAGCCTCGTTACAAAGCAATAACCCCTTGTTGAAGGGTTCGATAAACGTCAACGGACGAAACAGCGGTAAGCTGATAAAGGCACACATCAATACCGACCTGGCCAAGCTAGACCTTTATAACCTGCACTTGCTGGACCAAAAAGTGGTGGCCTCTTTCCGTAGCGACCTTAACTTGGAAACCAACGGCAAGGATTATTACAAGCTTGAAGGCCATGTTGCCGACATCATGGTTAACGATACGGCCAAAGATTATCGCCTTGGAGCCATGTCTGTAAACCTCTTTACCAATCGCGACACCACCCATGCCAATCTTGTTTGCGGCGACCTTGCATTGCAAATGAACAGCAAGGGCGGCTATGCCTACATCTTAAATCGCGGCATGGGCTTTTGGAAAGAACTGCAACAACAGCTCGCCACCAAGCATATAAACGAAGTCCGACTGCGCGAACGCTTGCCCTTGGCCAACATTAACCTGCAAAGCGGCCGCGAAAACATCTTTATGCGCGTGCTGCGTAAGTATGGCTATGCTGTTGGAGAGATGTCTGCCGACCTCCACTCGTCGCCCCTTGCCGGGCTAAACGGCTACCTCAACATCAACCAATTGGTGGCCGACAGCGTGCTTATCGACACGGTGCGTTTGGCATTGAAGTCTGATGCCGACCAAATAGCCTATTCGGTGCAGGTGCGCAATAACAAGAAAAATCCTCAATACGTGTTTAATGCCCTCCTAAACGGCGCATTGGAAGAGCGCGGAACATACATCAAGGCACGAATTTACGACGAACACAACAAGCTAGGCGTTGGTGTGGGCGTGCGCGCAACGATGGAAGATAAGGGCATACAGCTTAGTTTGATGGACCGCGAGGCCGTTTTGGGCTACAAAGAGTTCACAGTTAACGACAGCAACTATGTGTTTATGGGCGACGATCGCCGCGTTCGCGCCGACTTGCGTTTAAGGTCGACAGACGGAACCGGTATCCAACTGGCCACCAATAACGAGAACGAAGAGGCTTTGCAAGACATTACGCTCTCGATAAACCGCTTAAATCTTGAGAAACTATTCTCTGTTTTGCCTTACATGCCCGAAGTGTCGGGTACGCTTAACGGCGATTTCCACGCGATACAAACCAAAGATGCGTTGTCAATCTCGTCGGCCGTGTCGGTTACCGACTTGGCTTATCAGCAAAGCCAGATGGGAAATCTCAGCTCCGAGTTTGTTTACATGCCGAAATCCGACGGCGGACACTACATTGATGGCACGCTAAGTCAGAACGACATACAGGTTGGTCAGCTGTCGGGTACGTACAATTCGGCTCGTGGTGGGCAGCTTGATGCCACCTTAAAACTCGAACGGCTGCCCCTTACCATCGTTAACGGATTTATACCCCAGCGCATGTTCGGTCTTAACGGCTATGCCGAAGGCGAGTTGGCCATCAAAGGTCCGCTGTCTAAGCCAATGGTTAACGGCGAAGTTTTCCTTGATTCGGCACATGTATTCAGCGATCCATACGGCGTAACCCTACGTTTTGCCAACGACCCCGTGCGCATTGTGAACAGTCATCTGCTGTTCGAAAACTTCGAAGTGTTTGCCCACAACGACAGTCCGCTGACCATTTCGGGTGAATTCGACTTCTCAAATCCCGACCGCATGCGGATGGACATGCGCATGCGTGCCACCAAATACGAGATTATCAACTCAAAGGAGAACTATCGTTCCGAAGTGTTTGGCAAAGTGTTCGTTAACTTCTCTGGCCGAATGTCGGGCGAAGTGAGCAACTTGAACCTGCGCGGTAAGCTGGATGTGCTTGATGCCACCGACATGACTTACGTTCTGCGCGACTCACCGCTTTCTACCGACAATCAGATGAACGACTTAGTGTCGTTTACCAACTTTGCAGAAAACAAAGCCGAAATTATCAATCGCCCCGCATTGACGGGCTTTAACATGGACCTGAGCATGAACATCGACCCCAATGCGCACATTCTTTGTGCACTCAATGCCGATAAGTCTAACTATATCGACTTGATGGGCGGTGGCAACTTGCGCATGCAATACACTCCGGTTAACGGACTAAGGCTTACAGGACGTTACACCCTTAACAACGGCGAGATGAAGTACTCGCTCCCCGTTATTCCGCTTAAGACCTTTACCATTAAGAACGGAAGTTACATTGAATTTACGGGAGATGCAATGAATCCGCGCCTAAACATCACCGCAACCGAGATAACAAAGGCCTCTGTAACCACAAACGGCAGGGATGGGCGTATCGTTGAGTTCGAATGTGGTGTGGTGGTAACCAAGACCTTGAAGAATATGGGATTGGAATTTACCATCGACGCGCCGCAAGACATGACTGTTAGCAACCAACTTAAAACGATGGGTAGCGACGAACGCGGAAAACTAGCTGTTACGATGCTCACCACAGGCATGTATTTGGCAGACGGCAACACCAGCAGTTTCTCTATGAACAATGCTTTAAGTGCATTCTTGCAGAGTCAGATAAACAACATCACGGGCAACGCCCTACGAACACTCGACCTGAGTATTGGTCTCGACAACGTAACGGATGCCAGTGGCAACATGCACACCGACTATTCGTTTAAGTTTGCCAAACGATTGTGGAGCAACAGACTTCGTATTATCGTTGGCGGTAAAGTCTCGTCTGGTTCCGATGTCGGGCGAAACGACAATACCTTCTTTAATAACGTATCGTTGGAGTATCGCCTAAACCAAGGCTCTACACGCTACATGCAAATGTTCTACAATCGCGACAGCTACGACTGGCTGGAAGGCGACATTGGGAAGTATGGCGTTGGTTTTATTTGGCGAAGAAAGCTGCGCCACTTCCGCGATATATTCCGACTTAAAGTTCCCGAAGAGGTGGTGCTGCCAGCAACGCCCGACTCACTAAATAAAGAAAAGAAAGATGGCGAATAACCCCAAACACGTTTTCTCGGCATTGTTAGCTTGTGTCGCAATGCTTGTCGCTACTTCTTGTTCCACCACGAAGGGCGTTCCCGAAGGTGACCAACTGTACGTTGGCCTTACGAAAATAAAGTATTCGAACTACGAAGACAACTCGCATTTCTCCTCAACACAAGAAGAAATGGAGGCTGCTTTGGATTGCGCACCCAATGGTGCATTCATGGGTAGCAGCTATTATCGCACCCCTTTCCCCATAAGCCTTTGGGTATGGAACGCCTTTTCCGAGTCTACATCGGGCGCAGGCAAGTGGATAAGCAAAACCTTTGGTAAGCCCCCAGTGCTGATGAGCTGGGTTAATCCGGCCTTGCGCGCATCGGTTGCACAGAACACATTGAAGAATAATGGCTATTTTCAAGGTCGAGTGAAGTACGAAGTGCTAACACAAAAGAACCCCAAGAAGGCCAAGATTGGCTATTCTGTCAGCGTTGGCCCACTTTACACGCTCGACTCGGTGGCCTATCTCAACTTCCCGCCCGAAATAACGCAGCTCATTGCCTCGCGCGCCTCTATCTCGAAGTTGCAAAAGGGCAGTCCTTTCTCCGTGTCGTCGCTCGATACAGAGCGAAACCGCATAAGCAACTTGTTGCGCGATAACGGCTATTACTATTACCAGCCGGGCTATTCCTCGTTCCTTGCCGACACCATACAGGTTCCACAAAAGGTACAATTGAAGATGTTGCCCACAGCCACAATGCCCGAAACGGCTAAACGTCGGTGGTATGTTGGTAAGATAGACTTCTATCTTCGCAGGCAAATGGGCGAAACACTCACCGACTCCGTCAAGCGCAAAAGACTTACCGTATATTACAACGGCAAGCGTTCGCCCATACGTTCGCGTATCTTGATGCGCAACATTCTGTTACGGCCAGAACACATGTATCGCTATCGCGATGAGAACCTCACTTCAACCAAACTGATGGACATGGGCCTTTTCAGCATGACCGACTTTAAGTTTACTCCGCGCGATACCACGTCGTTGTCCGACACGCTCGACCTTTCGATAACGGGCTTGCTCGATAAACCCTACGACTTTTACGTTGAAACCAACTACACAGGCAAGACCAACGGGCGCATGGGGCCTGCACTTATTGTGGGTCTCACTAGGCGCAACGCCTTTCGCGGAGCCGAAAAGCTAGACATCAATGTATATGGTTCGTACGAATGGCAAACAGGTCACAGTGCTAATGGGGCAGCTGCACAGATGCAGTCGTACGAATACGGCGCGTCGGCCTCGTTAGAGTTCCCACGTCTTTTCACTCCTTTTTGGCAGTCGCGCCGCTTTTATAACACGCCTTCTTCGCTTATCAAGGTGGCATCTAGTGTTATCAGCAGGGGCAGCTACTTCAAAAGGCACATCGTTTCGGGCGAACTCACTTACAATGTGCAGACCTCCGAGCGGTCGATGCACCAGTTCTCGCCCATCTCGCTGCAATATAACTACATGACGAGCCACACGGCCGTGTTTGATTCCATCCTCAATGCCAACCCCTATTTGAAGGTGACAATGAAAGATGTGTTCATTCCCAAGATGCGTTACAGCTACATCTTCAACAGTCCGTCGCGTTATCGTCATCCCATTTGGTGGCAAACCACCGTTAGCGAGGCCTCCAACTTCTTGTCGTTGGCCTATATGGCAGCGGGTAAGAAGTGGAACGAGAAAGATAAGACACTATTTAAGAACCCCTTTGCACACTTCTTTAAGATAGAAACCGATTGGCGCAAAACGTGGAAACTGAATGCTCATTCGCAACTTGTGGCGCACGCCTCGGCTGGCGCGATATGGAGTTATGGCAACGCTACTGAGGCTCCATACAGCGAACAGTTCTATGTGGGCGGTGCCAATAGCATCAGGGCATTTACGGCTCGTAGCATCGGACCAGGAGGTTATTATCCTACGGCAAGCACAAACTCGTACCTCGACCAAACGGGCGACATCAAGCTGTTGTTCAATCTCGAATATCGTCCACGCCTCGTTGGAAGTCTTTATGGTGCTGTTTTCATCGATGCAGGTAACGTGTGGGCCATGCACTCATCAAGCATGCGGCCAAACGCCACGTTCAATGTAAAGAACATAGCTAAGGAAATGGCTCTTGGCACAGGCATAGGTCTGCGTTACGACCTCGACTTCTTTGTAATACGTGTAGACTGGGGCATTGGTATTCATGTGCCTTACAAGAGTGGTTTCTACAATATGGGGCGCTTTAAAAATAGTCAAAGCCTACATTTGGCCATTGGTTACCCATTCTAAAAAAGTGGTTTTTGCTTACTTTTCTTGGCTATGGGATAACTTTATTGTACATCTAGCATGGATCTGTTCCTGGTCCATGTGGCATAGTATTCCAAGTTTCAAGCTTAGTTTAGTCGTTATTTTAGGCTCTGCTATTTTTAAACCCAAATCGGGCATTAGAGCCTGTTCAGATTTTGTTTGGTTGTTGAGCATATTGCCAGTCTTATTCTTGAAGGCGTAGCGGGCTACGTCAAGAGAATAAGACAGACAATATGCCGACAAGCAAACGAAAGATGGATAGGAAACGATGCAAACAACTTAAAATATTTGATAAGTGGTCTAATGAACGATTGGGGTTTAAATTCACCTAATAAACGAAAAGCCCCGAGGTATGATATACTTCGGAGCTTTTTTGTTAGAGGGCCTTGAACTATCTCGTTGCAATAGCAGTCCATGTCTTTACATCTTGTTTGTACAAGATAGTTAATCTAGAAGCAGTGATATTAATTGCTTTTATCCCATCCTTAAAATCGATGTTCACCAAAGTGTGATCTCCTTGTTTTTTGAATTTAACATCTTTAATGTCAGGGATTCCATCTGAAAAAACAAAATTGTAACTGTTTCCTATTTTAATAACAGTTACGGTACCATTATCAACGATTTTCGGTTTATAGTCAACGGTATAAGATATTGTACCGTGGTACTTCCCTACAAACAAATCATTATCAGCAGGGTCGTCGCTCTTGCTACACGAAATAGAAAGTACAGCCACTACGACTAAACAAATTAAAGTAACTAATGTGAAACCTTTTTTCATGACTTATAAAATTTAAATGTAAGCAATACACAAGTTTAACCCATCCGTTCCTTTGCTTCTTTTTTCAAAAAAGCTAATTTCTTCTCCAGTAATTCAATCAGTTCTTCTGATTTACAACTTGATTCAGACAAGAGGTAGTCTACGTTCTCTTCTAAAGTCCCTTTCAACTTCGATGACTTTTCATTGAACATTTTGGTAAAACGTTCTAGCTGTTCTTTCAGGTCATCCACTTTATCAGTTACAGAACCTTTAATTTTTTTACGAGTGTTTTCTCCCTTGTCATGGGCAAAAAGAATACCCAGTCCTACGCCAACAGCTGCTCCAGCAGCTATACCTAATAATGTTTTTGTTATTTTCGACATTGTTATATCTGTTTTTTGAAAAACGTTTTAAAGTCATTTCCGACCGCAATGTATGAAATAATAATGACAAAAACAAATTTCATACAGATAAAATAACAATTACAAGGTGTTGCTCACTAGCATTTCTTTTATTTTAACAATAGGTACAAAGAGCAGATGGTATGACAAGAAGCACTAACTACATTATAATGTTTAGCAATCAATCAATAATCTTTTTCTTTTCAACCTTACTGGCTCGTTATGATTATGCGGCATGCTTTTTATTTGTAAATTAAATGTTTCAACGATACTTACAATCAAAAGAGAATTGGTTTTGGAATTAATTGTACTATGAGTAAACGAACACATATCGGGCACAAACATCAGTACAAGCCGTTTTGTACTGATACTACAAGGTGCTTGTACTGATACTACAAGGTGCTTGTACTGATACTACAAGGTGCTTGTACTGGCACTACAAGGTACTTGTACTGATACTACAAAGTGTCTTGTACGGACACTACAAGGCACTTGTAGTCGTACACAAAGTTTCTTATAGCATTGCAAATGCTACTGTGCTGATACGTTGATGGCAAAGTGAAGTATACAAACAACTTTCTAAAATATGGCCAGTACGAAATGTTTTGAAACAAATCATCCGGAACTGAATAAAGAAATACTCAACACAAGATGGCGTTGGTCACTCGGTAATGAACCAAAAGGCATGTTATAAACATTCCCCGTAAAGGTTCAATCGCTGTTCCTTGTATTGCTCTTCACTGCCTTTTTTGCTTTTATCTGGCATCTTTGGCTTACGCTTTCAGAAAGCATAGTGCGCTATGCTCCTTCAAGAAGTAGGCAAAACCTGCTCTGCCAAAAGCTAAAAATACAGCAAAGGTAATTTTTAGGACCTGCCTTAAATAATCCCCAAATGTTGGATGGCGTGCATGATGCCATCGTCGTCTATATGCGTTGTAACAAAGTTGGCAGCTTGCTTTACGTCGTCGCCGGCGTTGCCCATCGCCACGCCTACGCCTGCTGCACGCAGCATACTGATGTCGTTTCCACCATCGCCAAAGGCGGCGCAGGCATCAATAGGTATGTCGAGGTGTTGGGCAATGGCGGCAAGTCCCCTACCCTTGTCGGCCATTCGCGAGGTAATGTCCATAAATTCAGGATGCCAACGCCCAGAAACGCAGTCGGGGATGCGAGGCATTAGCTGCTGTTCTTGTTCAACCGTGGCGAAAGGGGTAAGCTGTAAGATGCCGTTTTGCATCACCTTCTCGATTGGTAAGTGATAATCAATGCCGTGAATATCAAGCGTACGCCTAAAAATGCGGTCGATGTTGTCCTTATAATTATAGGTGGTGATGTCTTTTTCGCCCACCACCACACACGAATAGTCTTGCTCTCTGGCATCGTTTAGAATCAATTCAACGTCGCGTTTGGGGATTGGATGATGATAAACAACTTCGTTGCCTACGATGCAGTATGCGCCATTGGCAGTAAGATAGCCGTCTATAAAGGGGAGAATGGAGTCGATGTTGTTGATGATGGCGTATGGTCTACCCGTGGCAATAAACACTTTCACTCCTTTACGCTTGGCTTGTGCGATAGACTCAACTGCCGAAGTGGGGATGGTATGCGTTTTCATGCTTACCAGCGTGCCGTCGATATCGAAGAACAGTGCTTTTATCATATCCTGAAAATTTAATGCAAAGGTAGTCTTTTATATTGGAATACGAAAACACCGCATAACGAATGTTGTTGCCATTCGCCATGCGGTGCATTATTGAACTCAAAAAGTAAAACTACTGGGAGTTGTATTACAACATGCGTTTATCCAAAGTCATCGAACATGATGCTCTCGCGGTCAACGCCAATACTATCGAGCATACCTTGTACAGCCTTGCTCATCGGATCCGGACCGCACATGTAGAACTCGATGTCTTCGGGTGCCTCGTGGTCTTTAAGATAGGTGTTGTACATCACTTCGTGCACAAAACCGGCCACGTATGGCACACCTGCCTCATCGGCTTTGGGGTCGGGGCGGTCGAGTGCAAGGTGGAAATGGAAGTTGGGATATTCCTTTTCCAACTCGTGGAAGTCGTCCAAGAAGAACGCCTCGCTAAGACTACGCGCGCCATAGAAGTAGTGCATCTCGCGGTCGCGAGTGTGAAGTGTTTTGAGCATGTGCATAATCTGACTGCGAAGAGGAGCCATACCTGCACCGCCACCAACCCATATCATCTCTTTCTTCGAGTCGAATATCGGGTGGAAGTCGCCAAACGGACCGCTCATCACCACCTTATCGCCTGGCTTTCGCGAGAAGATGTAGCTGGATGCAATACCCGTGGGCACGTTTTGAAATCCTACTTCGGGGCGCGGCTTAAACGGCGTAGTGGCAATACGCACGGTTAGCGTGATGCGGTCGCCCTCTGCGGGGTAGTTGGCCATAGAGTAGGCGCGGATGGTTTCTTCGGGATTGTGAGCTTTGAGGTCGAAAATACCGAACTTTTCCCATACTGCCACGTACTCTTCACCAATATCTTTCTTGTCGAAATCCTTGTTGTAGTCGATGGTTTCGTATGCAGGTATCTTTATTTGAGCGTAACTTCCCGGTACGAAGTCCATGTGTTCGCCTGGCGGCAATTCAACGATGAACTCCTTGATAAAGCTCGATACGTTCTTGTTACTGATAACCGTGCACTCCCACTCTTTCACGCCCAGCACACTTTCGGGCACTTTAACCTTCAAATCGCCTTTAACCTTGCATTGGCAACCAAGTCGCCAATGGTCTTTCACTTCTTTTCGCGAGAAGTGCGTGCGTTCTGAGTCGAGTATTTCGCCGCCTCCTTCCAGCACTTGCAGCTTGCATTGTCCGCAGCTGGCCTTTCCGCCACAAGCCGACGGCAAGAAAATGCCGTTCTCGTTGAGCGTGGCCATCACGTTGTTGCCCTGCTCCACGGTAAGTTCCTTATCATCATTGACGGTAATTACCACCTTACCGCCGGGCGAAAGGTATTTCTTGGCCACCAGCAACATAATCACCAGCAGCAAGATGATGAGCAGAAAAGCACCTATACTTATTAATATAAACTGTAACATATATCCTTATCTTATAGATTTAAGCCCGAAAAACACATCATGGCCATAGCCATCAGTCCTACGGTAATGAATGTTATGCCCAGTCCTTGCAGGGGTTTGGGCACGTCGCCGTATTGCATTTTCTCCCTAATGGCACCCATCGACACGATGGCCAGTGTCCAACCGAAGCCGCTACCAACGGCATAAGAGATGGAATCCCACACGGAGCCGATGTACTGCGTGCTGGATGGGTCCATGTTTATGCGCTGTTGCATGAAGAGCGAGGCACCCATGATGGCACAGTTAACGGCAATAAGGGGTAAGAATATGCCCAAAGCCGAATAAAGCGAGGGACTATATTTCTCGACAGCCATTTCTACCAGCTGCACAATACCTGCAATAACGGCGATGAAAAGGATGAAACTGAGGTAAGAAAGGTCGACACCCGCTATCAAACAGTCGGGACCTAGCACCTTGGTTTGCAGCAAATAGTCGACAGGGACAGTAACAAGCAACACGAAGGTTACAGCTAAGCCCAGTCCCAAAGACGTCTTCACGTTCTTAGAAACGGCCAAATAAGAGCACATTCCCAAGAAAAAGGCGAATATCATGTTGTCCACAAAGATGGACCTAAAGAATAAACTGATTAAATGTTCCATAGCGTTTTCTTATTTTTTCTCCTTGTAGAAATATGCCCGATGCAGCCAGATAACACAGCCCAGCAGTATCAATGCCATTGCGGGCATGGTCATCATGCCGTTGTTCAGATAGCCTGCGTGGTATGCACTCTCAGGAATTAGCTGGAAACCAAGTAGCGACCCGCGGCCGAAAAGTTCGCGAATGCAACCAACAAGCACCAAGATAAAGGCGTAACCCAAGCCATTGCCGATGCCGTCGAGGAAACTTGGCCACGGCTTGTTCATCATGGCGAAGGCTTCAAGGCGTCCCATGAGGATGCAATTGGTGATAATCAGACCCACATATACCGACAGTTCTACGCTGACATCATACACAAAGGCTTTGAGAACTTGGCTAACGATGGTAACCAAGGCTGCCACCACCACCAATTGAACGATGATTCGGATGCGCGAGGGGATGGTGTTGCGTATCAAGGAGATGATAACGTTAGAGAATGCCGTAATGATGGTAACGGCAAGTCCCATCACGATAGCCGGTTTTAGCTGCGAGGTAACGGCCAACGCCGAACAGATGCCAAGCACCTGAACCATGATGGGGTTATCGAGATTTAGCGGATTGACAAAGACTTCTTTGTTTTCCTTTGAAAATAACTTACTCATAACTGCTGCGTTCGATTATTTACTGGTTAAAAACACAAGGTACTTCGACAAACCCTCGATAAGCATGTCGCTCACGCCATTACTTGTCAGCGTGGCGCCTGTTACCGCATCTACCTGCGTAGAGGGGTCGTCTACCTTCTTTACAACGGAGAGTGCCACTTTCCGGGTGCCCTCTGCGAACACTTTCTTTCCTTTAAACAGGTTCTGCCACTTCACGTTGTCTTTTATCTCCGCACCCAATCCGGCCGTTTCGCCTTCGTGATTGAAGTACGCTCCGTAAACAGTGTTCTTGTCTGCGTCTAGTGCGATAAAGCCATTAATAGGTCCCCAAAGTCCCATGCCGTAAACAGGCACGATGTACTTGGTTTGTCCGTCTACTTTACAAACGAACAATGCCAAGCGGCCAGCCTTGTAATCGGCACTGTTGAGCAAGAAACCGGCTTTCTCGCCACCTTGTTCGCCTTTGGTGGTAACGTTTCCTTTGGTGTCTATTATCTCATCGGCCAATACCACTTCCTTATACTTCCGTGCAGCCTCTTCATCGCTTATGTCGCGAATGTTAAGCGCATAGAGCAATTGTTTCTTCTTATCCAAGGCCACGTTGATGTCTTGCTGAGGTTTCAACGCCTTAAAGACGAAAGCCAACAAGAAAGCAACGACAACGACGAGGATGGTAGAATATATCAGCGTATAGCCGTTGGAATTGGTGTTTAATCCTTTTTTCTTCACTTCTGCCATGATGTCATTTGTTGTTTTTGGTTAAACGTTTCATGCGCTTACTTATGTTTGCCTGCACCACATAATAGTCGATAAGGGGCGCAAACATGTTGGCAAACAGTATGGCCAACATCATTCCTTCGGGATAGCCGGGGTTCATCACACGTATGATAAGAGCCATTGCGCCGATAAGGAATCCGTAAATCCATTGTCCGGTGTGGGTTCGGGCCGACGTAACGGGGTCGGTTGCCATGAATACGGCACCGAAACAGAAACCTCCCAGCACGATATGTTCGTACCAGTCGATGCTGGTCATGCCCAAATGCTTAAACAACAAGGCCATCAAGATGCCTCCACCAAACACGCTTCCCATGGTACGCCAGCTGGCAATGCCCGTCCAAAGCAGAATAATGGCACCAATACCAATGGCAATCACGCTTGTTTCGCCTATACTGCCGGGGATAAAGCCGGTTATCATGTCGCTAAGGCTGTACGGAACATTTGCTCCAACGCCAATTTCTCCCAAGGGAGTGGCTGCCGTAAAGCCGTCGGGCAGGTCATAACCAAAGCCCAAGATGGAGTTGGAAGCCACCCAAACAGTGTCGCCGGTCATCTTCGAAGGATAAGAGAAGAAGAGGAACGCGCGCGCGCAAAGCGCAACGTTGAAGATGTTCATACCTGTTCCACCGAAAATTTCTTTGCAAAGGACTACCGAGAAGGCCACGGCGAGCACCAATATCCAAAGTGGACAGCTCACGGGAATAATCAATGGGATGAGAATACCCGTCACCAAGTATCCTTCTTGTATCTCTTCGTGCTTCCATTGCGCCCAAGCAAACTCTATTCCAAGCCCTACGGCGTAGCTTACAACCACCTTTGGCAACACGGCAAGAAAGCCGAAGAAGAACAGATCAAAGAAACTGGCATCGGCCAAATGACCTGCCGCCGCGTAGTTTTGATAGCCTACGTTGTACATTCCGAAGAGCAAAGCCGGCAAAGCGGCAATAACCACCATGCTCATGATGCGTTTCGAGTCGATGGAATCGTGGATGTGCGTTCCCACTTTCGAAGTGGTGTTCGGCACATAGAGGAAGGTTTCCAATCCGTCGAAAATGCTTTGGAAGGCGTGGAGCTTGCCTCCTGGCTCGAATTTCGGCTTTATTTTATCTAAATATTGTCTTAATGCTTTCATACTGCTTTATGCATTTTCTTTACGTAACATGTTCAGCCCCTGGCGAACGATGCGTTGTAGTTCGAGTTTAGAACTGTCAACGAACTCTGCCAGTGCGAAATCTTCGGGCGAAACCTCATAGATGCCCAGCTGTTCCATCTTGTCGATGTCGCCAACGATGATGGCTTTGATGAGGAACTCGCCATAAATGTCCATCGGCAACACACTATCGTATTCACCACTCATGATAATATGGCGTTCGCCTCCCTTCACGCGTGCATCCAAATCGTACGCTTTCTTGCCCATGAGCCAAGAGAAATAACTGCGCGATGTGGAAAATTGATTGGTGCGCGGCATTATCCAACCGAACATTTCGTTTGCATCGGCACCTTCGGGGATAGCGGTTATCTCGGATGTCTTTACGCCAACGCTGTCTTCCAAGCACGATTTCGTACCCGTTAAGGGGTTGCCATTGATAAGGCGAAGGTCTTCTTGGCGCGTCAAAGCGTCTTTCAAAATCACCGAGAAAGGCGTTCCTATCAGCGCATCAACGTACATGGGCGATGCCATAGCACTGCCTCCGAGGGCTATTGTGCGCAGAAGATTAACCTTACCTGTATTGAACAACCTTCCGAAGAAAATCACAAACGTGGGGTCGACCGTCCAAACCACTTCGCCCTTATTCACTGGCGAGATGTGGTTTACCTGCACGCCTACATTCCCAGCGGGGCATGGACCATCGAAAACCGTCACTTCCACGTCCTTTGCGTTCACCAACACGTCGGCTTTTTGGTTCTTCCCTATCCCCAAATAGGTGGTTGCCAACTTCGAGAGGGCAGTCAATCCCGTTTGGAAATCGCGTTCGTTGCCCTGCAACTCGTATTCAAAGTCGTTGGCTAGGGGCATGTCGCGCAGTGCGGAAACAAAGATGGCCTTTGGCATTGTCTGCGGATTGGTAGACACGGCGTAAGGCAATTGGTATATATAGCCAAACAACCCAGCCTCCAACAAGGCGTTCTTCACATCGTCGGAAGAAAGCGACGACACATCGCGATGGCCGAAGTCGTGAAACTTCTGCACCTCGTCAGCCTGCAACCTGATGCCGAGTATCTTTCGTCTTTCGCCTCTTTCAACGGCCTTAACCGTTCCGCTCACGGGCGACGCGAACCTCACCTCAGGAAAGTTCTTATCTACAAACAAGGCATCACCCACGTCTACACGGTCTCCTTCGTGCACAACGAGTTTAGGAACAACGCCTTCGAAGGTGTCGGGACGCACCACATATTCTGTGCATGCGCCTACAACGCGTTTCGTTTGGGCTGCTGTTCCTTTCAGGTGAATGTTTAAGCCTTTACGTAACTTAATGACATTTGCCATGATAAACTATAATATATCTGAATTTTAATGATTAATCTCTTGTCCGACCTTTTTGCCTTGGCAGCATCACTTTGCGCCCACGCAGAGAGCAACGAACGCTTGCTTAAATGGTGCTCGCCGTCAAAACAAACACCTAAAGCGATGGATAGGAACACCACCCACCGCTTTATCGTTGCAAATATAATCAAAATAAAACATAATAAAAAGAAAAACGGTGGGTATATTTCGCATTAAGGTTTTTTTGATGTAATTTTGCCAACCAAACAAAGCAATTGAGAAAGTTAAGACACATAATAAATATTATTTTATGGGCTGTGGTTGGCCTGTACTTCGTTTTTGTGGTTTTGCTGCATGTTCCCTTTATTCAGGCTTTTGTTGGGAACACTATCGGCGACGCCCTTTCGGAGAAATTGGGTACTCATGTGTCGGTGGGTAAGGTGGATTTAGGCTTTCTTAACCGAATTATCATCGACGATCTCGTTATCAACGACCAGCAAAACCAGCGCATGCTCGAAGCCACACGGCTCTCGGCAAAGCTAGATTACGCCGCGCTTGCAGCGGGAAAAATCCACATTTCGTCTGTTCAGCTGTTCGGATTAAAAGCCAACCTTTATAAGAAGTCGGCGCAAAGCCAGCCCAATTTCCAATTCGCGCTCGATTCATTGGCATCCAAAGACACCACTTCTAACACTCCTCTCGACCTCCGTATCAACACGCTTATCATCCGAAGGGGCAGTGTTAGCTACAATCAGCTCGACAAACCCAAGACCAACACGTTCTCTCCCAACCACATTTCAGCAACCGACATCAGCGCACACATTGCGCTCGACGCCCTTACCAACGACAGTCTGAACCTCAATATTAAGGACTTGTCGTTCAAAGAGCAGTCGGGTCTGCACGTTAAAGCCCTTACAGGCGAGCTTACGGCCAACAGGCAACGGGCAAGTCTGCTGCACTTAACCTGCGTTTTGCCCTCCACCAGCATCAGTTTCGGGCCAATCACGGCCACATACGCCTTCAACGGCACCGAATTTCAGTCGCCTTCTTTCCAGTTCAGTGGCAGTTTGCAAAGGTCAAAACTCACCTTGGCCGACCTGGCTTGTTTCTTACCCGAACTGAAAACCTCTACTAAGCCCTTCTTCCTGCAAGCCGACGTGTCGGGCACAAGCACTTCCCTACGTGTGAAAACGCTCGAAATATCGTCGCGCGCGAACAATTTTTCGCTCCAAGCCGACGGCTCTATCAGCAATTGGACATCCAAACTGCGCTGGGCCACCAACATCAGGCAACTTCGCGTGAGTGCCGAGGGCGTGCAATTTCTTTCCGACAACTTCGCCAACCACTTCAAAGTGCCTGCCGTTATCGGCCGTTTGGGCAACATCGACTATATTGGCGAGGCTGGCGGCTATGGCCAAGACGTGGCTACCAAGGGCATCATACGCACCGATGCAGGCACCGCAACCGTGGCTTTTGGCCGGCATAACGACAATTTTTCGGGCAGAGTGGAAACCAACGCCCTAGATCTCGGCAAGATTTTGGCCGACAAACGCTTTGGAAACATATCTACCCAAATAGACGTCGACGGCAAACTGCCCACTCGCGGCTCGGTGTATGTAAAGGCAAAAGGCGATGTTAAGGAGTTTTTCTACAACGCATACAGCTACAAGAACATCGCCGTAGACGGCGAATGGAACAACGGTACCTTCGACGGAAAGCTAAATGTCAAAGACCCCAACGTTAATTTCGACCTGCAAGGACAGTTCAACCTGGCATCGAAACAGCCCTTTGCCAAGCTAGAAGCCGAAGTAACAAACTTCAATCCCGCTGCCCTAAGCCTCACAAAGCAATGGCCCAACACGCAATTTAGCTTTGCTGTAATGGCCGACATCAAGGGAAACTCACTCAATACGGCCAACGGAAGGGTACAGCTAGACCGCTTTGCGATGGTTACAGATACGAAAAGCTATAAGCTTAACGCCATATCCGTAGACGTAAGCAACAACAACCAACTGCATTCGCTAGCGGTGAACAGCGATTTTGGCAACATTCTGCTAACGGGCAAGTACGATTACAACACGCTGGCACAAAGTCTAACCAACCTAATCGGCAGCAAAGTGCCCACCATGCCCGGCCTTCCCAAGGTTACAAACGCCCAAACCAACAACTTCACCATCAGCGCCAACGTAGACAACACCGACTGGCTGCAACACATTTTCAATGTTCCGCTGAGCATCAAGCAGCCCGTTAACTTCGCCGCAAGCATGAACGATGCGCAAAAAACGCTCAACATCAGCCTTAAAGCGCCCTGTTTCACCTACGACGGGCACCACATTGACGGCGGCGAAATGACTGTCAGCACGCTGAACGACACGTTAAGACTTGCTGCAAAGGCCACAAGCGTGGCCGAAAACGGCAAAAAGATTTGGTGCAGCGTGCAAGCTAAGGCGGCCGACAACAAGATTTCGTCTACCATTTCGTTCGACAACCTTCGCAAGCCCCTACTAAAAGGCGAACTGAAGTGGCAAACCACATTCTTTAAAAACGATGCTGGTGAGGCCACTGCCCAAGCAACGTTCCAACAATCGGGCATAACGGTGGGCGATGCCATTTGGGAAGTGAAACCTTCGCAGGTAACATACAGCAAAAATCGCGTGCAGTTCGACAAGTTCGCCGTTGCGCGCGGCAAGCAACTTATTGCCATAGACGGAACGGCAACCAACAATGCGCACGACTCATTGATGGTAGACCTTAAAGATGTAGACGTTAGCTACATTCTCAACCTTGTTAATTTCCATGCCGTAGAGTTTGGTGGGCGCGCCACAGGTACGGCCATTGTGAAGACACCTTTCACCAATCCCGATGCCTATGCCAACCTGCGGGTGAACGATTTCACCTTCGAAGAGGGCGACATGGGCACGCTGGTTGCTGGGGTAAAGTTCAACAACGAGAAAGGAAACGTGGAAATAGATGCCATTGCCAGCGATGGACTGAACGCCAGAACCTTTATCAACGGTTATGTTTCGCCCAAGCACAACAACATCGACCTAGCCATCAAGGCCAACAACACCAACATTGCCTTTATGGAAACCTTTTGCAAGAGTTTCATGCACGGCGTTAAGGCCTACGCCAACGGCGAGGTGCGCTTGTCGGGACCATTAAGCCACATCAATCTTACTGGGCGGTTGGTGGCCAACGGCAGCTTTACCATGACCCCATTGAACACCGTTTACACGCTGACAAACGACACGGTGCGCTTTGTACCCAACAGAATAGACCTCAACGCCTGCCGCTTTACCGACCGAAACGGAAATGTTGGCACACTAAGCGGCGAAATTAGGCACGACCACCTTACCGACCTAAGCTACAACCTCAGCGTACAAGCCAACAATTTACTGGCATACGACACCAAGACCTTTGGCGAAAACACCTTCTACGGAACGGTGTTCGCTACGGGAACTTGTAACATCAGAGGGCGAAGCGGTGAAGTAAACATCGACATCGATGCCACACCCAACCGCAATTCGGTACTGGTTTACAATGCGGCCAGCCCGGAAGCCGTAAGCAACAACTCGTTCATTCATTGGGGTTCTGATGCGCTGCTCACTGCCGAAGAGCAGAAAGCGCAGGAAGACAACACCGAAAACCAAGAAAATAAAGACAACAACACGGCCGACATACCCACCGACTTGCACCTCAACTTCTTGGTGAACTGCACGCCCGATGCCACCATACGCCTCATCATGGACAAGCAAAGCGGCGACTACATATCGCTAAACGGATATGGCGTGCTAAGGGCCACCTATTATAATAAAGGTGCATTCGACATGTTTGGCAACTTCGCCATCGACCACGGCGTGTATAAGCTCACCATTCAAAACGTAATTAAGAAAGACTTCTCCTTCGAACAGGGCAGCACCATCGCCTTTAATGGCGACCCGTATGCAGCCCGGCTCAACATGAAGGCCATCTACACGGCCAACGGCGTGAGCCTTTCCGACCTCAACCTTGGCAAGAGTTTCTCTAACAACAACATTCGCGTTAACTGCCTGATGAACATCACAGGCACCCCAGCCGCGCCCAAAGTGTCGTTCGACCTCGACTTGCCCACCGTCAATTCTAACGCCAAACAAATGATATATAGCCTTATCAACGGCGAAGAAGAAATGAATCAGCAGGTGCTTTACCTTCTGGCCGTGGGTCGTTTCTATACGCAGGGCCGCAACAATGCCGACTTGGGCAACAGCAGCACACAAAGCACAACATCGTTGGCCATGCAAAGTTTGCTTAGCAGCACACTTAGTCAGCAGCTTAACAACGTGCTTGGAACGGTTGTAAACAACACCAACTGGAACTTCGGGGCAAACATTGCCACAGGCGACGATGGTTGGGGCAATGCCGAATACGAAGGATTGCTCAGCGGTAGGTTGCTCAACAACCGCCTGCTGATTAATGGTCAGTTTGGTTATCGCGACAACGTGAACACCACCAAGAGTTTCATTGGCGACTTCGACATCCGCTATCTGCTGTTCCCAAGCGGCAACATGGCCATCAAGATGTACAACCAAACCAACGACCGCTACTTTACGCGCAACAGCTTGAATACGCAAGGCATTGGCTTGATACTGAAAAAAGACTTCAATGGTTGGAAAGACCTCTTTGGAATAACAAGCCGAAAGAAGAAGAAACCCAAGGTCGAAAAAAAGAAATAGCTGTATTGCCTACGCATTGAACATGCTTAATGGATGTTCGGCGCGGCAAAACCGCCACTCGCCTGCCGCTTTTTGCCGCCTTACATATTAGCTTATCTACTCGTCAACTGGTTAACTTGTCAACCCGACAACAGGTTAACTTGTCAACCCGACAACAGGTTAACTGGTTAACTTATCTACTTGTTAACTTGTCCACTCGTCTACTGGTTAACTTGTCTACTTGTTAATTTGTCAACTCATCAACTGATTATCCAATCAACTCACCATCCCTTTTTGTCATCTTTTCAGCGCAAATTCTAACACAAAAAGTGGCTTTAAAATCATCCAGCCTGCCACTCGGCCGCAAATAATGGAGTATTGCAAGGGGTTATTAAGGTAAAAATGGACACTGCACACAACAGTGTGCTGGCCTGTTGAATACTGCATAAATACACAAACGATGCAAAAACAATTGCGCTTTTGCACCAAAAAGCAGGGCAAAATGCAGCAAAACGCAGTGCAAAGTGCCGCAAAACGCAGTGCAAAACACGGCAAAACGCAAGGTAAAATGCAGCAAAACGCAAGGTAAAACGCTACAAAACGCAGGGTAAAATGCCGCAAATTGCAAGCCAAAGGTGAAGAATAGCAGTCCCCACAAAGGTGATGTTATCTTTATACAGCATAAATATTCAGGCAACAAATGCGAATTAGCAGCACCAAAACATGGTAAATTCGATGAAAAATGCCCATTTTGGGATGCAAAATAGGCATTTTGGAGGTGATAAAATTGGCGAGCCACGGAGCAAAGAGAAAAGCAAAGTGATACAAAATGCACACAAGATGCGCAAATTTGGACAGATTGAGACAACCGCGAAAGCACAATCCGACCCTAAATACATGGTTTTAGCCCCCGATTTTCGCTAGAATGGAGCGGTAAAAAGAGCGTTTTGTAAAATATGTTTACCAAACTTAGGCTATCCTAAAAAAACTCCCCACAAATTTCCCCTTACCCCCTACTGCTTACTTCTTACTACCCTACGACTTACTTCTTACTACCCTAACTCCTTACTACTTTCTCCTTACTACCCTACTACTTACTACCCTACTACTTACTCCTTACTACCCTAACTCCTTACTACTTACTACCCTAACTCCTTACTACTTACTACCCTACTACTTACTACCCTGCTACTTACTACCCTACTACTTACTCCTTACTACCCTAACTCCTTACTACTTACAACCCTACTACTTACTACCCTACTACTTACTACCCCACTACTTACTACCCTACTACTTACTACCCCACTACTTACTACCCTACTACTTACTACCCTACTACTTACTACCCTACTACTTACTACCCTACTACCTACTCCTCTACAACATGTACCATTCTTTTTCGACACCCGACCGCGTTTTGCCACCCACAAATGGGGCATAAATCCAAAATATTATTGTAACTTTGCCAAGTACTTCGGTACACGAGAGGAGTGTTTATCTTGGTTTTGCATCACAAAGATACCACACTCCTCTAAATTTTAGGCCGGCTCCACACATTGCCTTTGATGCTCTTACAAAGCACAAAGGCAAATACAACTTGGCGAAGAGCAGTAAACGAGGCACAAGTAGCAACGGCCGCACGAACAAACCGTACAAATTGAAAGCAAAAGAGAAACGATAAACGACAAGATAAAATAAAAACTGAAAGATTGGAACATATATCGACAGACGACAGTAAACTGAACCTTGATGCGCTCTCTCGGATTGCACCATCGTGTTTCACCGAAGTGAAGGAAGAGAAAACGGAGTCTGTTAAGCACGTTGTAAATAACAAAAACGCTGCAACAACCGCTTGGCGATGATGCCGTGGAAGACGCAGAAGAGATGTATCAGTTTACCTGACCTGGCAAACAGGCTGCCCGTCGCGAGGCTGCCGCACCCATCACCGACACTTTGTCAAGGTGATTTAGCTGCCATCAGTTCATAATTAGTTAAGCAGACATGGAAGAAAACAATATGATAATCATCTACACGGATGAAAGCGGCTTGACCAAATTGGACGTAAGGCTCGAAGACGAGACGTTGTGGCTTACGCAGGCACAGATGTGCGAGCTATATCAAACCAGCAAGTCGAATGTCAGTGAGCATATCAAGCACATATTTGAAGAAGGCGAATTGCAGGAAGATGCAGTTGTTCGGAAACTCCGAACAACTGCTGCTGACGGCAAGGCGTATCTTACCTCATTCTACAACCTCGATATGATTATCGCCCTTGGCTATCGGGTACGCAGCATCATTGCCACGCGCTTTCGCCAATGGGCAACTCAGCGGCTTAGAGAATACATTGTTAAGGGCTTTACGCTAGACGACGACCGACTGAAACAACTGGGTGGCGGTGGGTATTGGAAAGAACTGCTGGCACGCATCCGCGACATACGCGCAACGGAGAAAGTGTTGTATCGCCAAGTGCTGGAAATATATGCCACAAGCATCGACTACGACCCGCGCGCAACGGTATCGCAACTGTTTTTCCAAAAAGTTCAAAACAAAATTCACTATGCCATCCATGGCCATACGGCTGCTGAACTGATTGTAGAGCGTGCCGATGCCGAGAAAGATTTCATGGGCTTGCTTACGTTTAAAGGCAACCAACCCACACTAATGGAAGCACGCACCGCCAAGAACTACCTCAACGAAAAAGAACTACGCGCATTGGGACAACTGGTTTCGGGCTATTTAGACTTCGCGGAACGACAGGCTGAGCGAGAGCAACCGATGACCATGAACGACTGGGCCAACTATCTGGACCGAATACTCACTATGACTGGCGAACAACTACTGCAAGATGCAGGCAAGGTGACGCACGATGAGGCCATGAAACACGCCACAAACGAATATCGCCGCTACAAGCAACGCACCATCAGCGATGCCGAACGCGATTATCTGGAAGCCATCAAACGCTTAGGAAACATCAACAAGAAGGGAAACGAGCATGAGAATTAAACCCAAATTGGTCAGTGTATGATAAGGTGATGAAGTATGACCGAGCGGATGGGAGTTCAGTCAATTGCGTACACAGAAACTTTGAAATCCCCTCGGACGGAAACCTGCTCTGGGGGATTATCCGTTGCAAAAAAGCTTCTAGAGCAAAGGTATCGGCGAGGGGATGCCCTACGTTGGTTTGCGAATTGATATCGCACTCTCCATTAATCATACGGGGTGCGTGCTACAACACACCGCTTTTCCTGCGACAATGCAAGCGAACAGTTGGTTATTAATGAGTTAATAGGCGGAACACACATTATATATATAAATCCGACAAAGGCTGCACAGACGCTTCGGCAGCTAAATTAGCGGCCAAATCGAAAAAAAAGGCGGAAATAATTTGCAGGTTCGAAAAAACATAGTACCTTTGCAGCGCATTTAGAGAAATGCCTTAGTAAAAACAAGCTGCGGGAATAGCTCAGTTGGTAGAGCACAACCTTGCCAAGGTTGGGGTCGCGAGTTCGAGTCTCGTTTTCCGCTCAACATTCTGAATAACACTAGTTGCTGCCCAGGTGGCGGAATTGGTAGACGCGCACGTTTCAGGTGCGTGTGTTTAACAGCGTGCAGGTTCGAGTCCTGTTCTGGGCACATTTATTCAGAATGACTTATCTTAATGATGGAGAGGTGGCGGAATTGGTAGACGCGCTACTTTGAGGGGGTAGTGAAAATTGCTTCGTGGGAGTTCGAGTCTCCTCCTCTTCACATTTGTATTTTTTATTTAGTGACGCGGGAATAGCTCAGTTGGTAGAGCACAACCTTGCCAAGGTTGGGGTCGCGAGTTCGAGTCTCGTTTTCCGCTCTTTCAGAGAAACATATTTATCAATGAATTTATACTTAAGATATTTTGATAAGGAAACGTTAGTTGATAATGTAGAAAAAGCACTTGACTTTCTCCAATCTATCCCGGAAATAGGCATGAACATCGACTTGGAAAACGATATCCGTGACTATGTGGCTAGTGATGTGTATTATCCTAAACGTTATAAAGTTCGCCCACGAGTTTATTTTATCATCATCAAGACTGTTGCCGCTACGATGCTCGACTTTAAGCAAAAGAAGGCCGTACAGCAATTGCCCGTTAGTAACGGATACGACAGACGTGACCTGGCTGCAACTGCTATGACCCGCCTGACCGAGGAGCGACCGGGATGGTATGAAGGCGAACTAGACTTCAAACGCGTGGTGCTTGTTCCATCTACGGGCAAATACGAGTATCGCGACACCCATTTTGTGGTTCACTGCAAAGCCATGTCGGGACAAGACTGCTACGACCGCATGATAGACAACCTAAGCGAGCGCGTGGACAGACGTTCGCAATTCCCCTCACCCAAAGGAAAGAATTTCAGGTTTAGGTACTTGGGCAGATGGAAGTAAACTTAATGGCCGAGCTATATGAATAAGGTGATGCTGATAGGGAACGTAGGGAAAGACCCCGAAGTTCATTATTACGAGGCCGATACGGCTGTGGCACAGATTTCATTGGCCACAACCGAACGAGGCTATACGCTGCAAAACGGCACGAAAGTGCCCGACA
This sequence comes from uncultured Prevotella sp., assembly GCA_938028745.1. Taxonomy (GTDB): domain Bacteria; phylum Bacteroidota; class Bacteroidia; order Bacteroidales; family Bacteroidaceae; genus Prevotella. Next base: position 50,200 of record CALIZL010000022.1, on the reverse strand, counting down.
GAACAGACTGGCACACGGTGGTGTTTTGGAAAAGCTTAGCCAAGACAGTTGAAAAATACGTGCATAAGGGCGATAAACTGTATGTTGAAGGCAAGGTAAGATACAGAAGTTACGACGACAAACAAGGCAAACGCCAATATGTAACCGAGATTTGGGCAGACAGTTTGGAAATGCTAACGCCCAAAAACCTAAGCAGGCAGGAGCCGCAAGCCCACGAGCCAAGCACCCGAGCGGAACAGTCGGAAGAGCATAAAGACAATCAATTACCATTTTAACTTTGTTCGTAGATTTTGGATACCTCCTTTTTCTATAATGCGTTCGCAGACATATACGTACAACATCCAACGATGGGTGTTGTATTTGCGTTTGTCTTGGCAATAGTTTTGCTTGGCGTTTCGGGCTTTGCCAGTGGTGCGGAGATTGCGTTTTTCAGCCTTTCGCCATCCGACATTTCCGAACTCGACTTGGAAAAGAGCCTTAAAGACAAAAACATCAACATGTTGCGCGAGGACTCAGAGCGCACGTTGGCCACCATCCTCATCACAAACAACTTTGTGAATGTTACCATAATCATGTTGCTTAACTACGTGTTTGCCAACGTAGTACACTTTGGTCCGCGAGCCTATTGGCTGCAATTCCTCATCCTCACCATCCTACTTACATTCCTTTTGTTGCTCTTTGGCGAAATCATGCCCAAGGTTTTGAGCCGACAAGCCCCCTTGTTGTTCTGCCGCAGGAGTGTTGCGGGCGTGCTGTTTCTCCGAAAACTCTTTTGGCCACTCGAAACAGTGCTCCTCAAAACGGGTATGCTGGCCGAAAAAATGATGGGAAAAGAAAGTGTTACGCTAAGCGTTGACGACTTGGAACAGGCCTTGGAGCTGACCAACAAAGAAGACCTGAAAGACGAAGAGAAGCTGTTGCAGGGCATCATACGTTTTGGCGACGAAACGGCTAAGGAGATAATGACCAGCCGAAAGGACATTGTGGACATTGATATCAAGTGTAATTTCAGCGAGGTACTGGAAAGTATAAAGGAAAACAATTACAGCCGCATACCTATTTATCAAGACAACACAGACAATATAAAAGGAGTGCTGTATGTAAAAGACCTCTTGCCGCACCTAACGAAACCGCACACGTTTAGGTGGCAGAGCCTGATTAGGCCGCCATATTTCGTTCCCGAGACGAAAAAGATTGACGACTTGTTGCGCGATTTCCAAGAGAACAAAATACATATTGCCATTGTTGTAGACGAATTTGGTGGCACTAGCGGACTTGTTACGCTAGAAGACATACTCGAAGAAATTGTTGGAGAGATTAACGACGAGTACGATGACGAGACGGAAAAGACCTATACGAAGTTGAATTACAACACGTTTATCTTCGATGGTAAAACGTTGTTGAGCGATTTGTGCAGGATACTCGAAGTGGATGACGAGGAATTTAGTGAGGTTGAAGGCGGTGCCGACACACTGGCTGGCCTTCTTCTTGAACTTAAAGGCGACTTCCCCTCGATTGGCGAACGCCTAAATTACAAGAATTACCTGTTCGAAATACTCGCCATTGAAGAGCGCCGCATAAGTAGAGTAAAGGTTGTTGTCCATCCTTAACCCTCCTCAATACGCCCAATATCAATTGTTTCTCGCCCCTACACTCCCCTCTTCCCCCACGTTCTAAGCGTTTTTACGCACGTGCTGTGTTTCTCTTATGTCCTTTTAATTTCCTTTAATTCCCCATTATGCCCCTTTTGCGTATAGAGCGTTTAGGCAAAGATGCCACCCTTGGCTTGTGGACATTGACCGAAGAAGAACGTTTCTTCTTCGACAACTATCCCTGTCTGCACAGCTTTCAAAAGGAGATAGACACCATCGAAAGTAAGCAAAGGCGCATGGAGAAACTGGCAACACGAGCCTTACTCGTTGAAATGACGAAGAACACAGAACTTACTATTGAACACGACGGCAACGGAAAGCCCCTAGTTAAGGGCTATTATGTGAGCATAAGCCACACCAAGGGACTTGTGGCACTGATGCTTTCTACCACTCGCGAAGTAGCAGTAGACGTTGAATACGATAGCGATAGGGTTAGCAGAATAGCCCATAAGTTTGTCAACACCAATGAAACGATGCCCACCAATGCCCACCTTTTGTTGGCATGGTGTGCCAAAGAAACCATTTATAAGTACTTTTCATCCGATAACCTGTTGTCGTCTGACATCTATTTACAGCCTTTCAAGGCCGAAGATAATGGCATTATCGTTGGCAGAAACCTCAAAAGAAACCTTCTTGTTTCTGCTCGCTATTCGCGTTTTAATGGTTTCACGATGGTTTGCATATAGGCCAAACAGCCGACATACTCTGCAAAGAAAGGCACATTCCCCCTACCCCATCAACCGAACGAAGCAGGATGTGGAGCGTTCCAACAAACGCTTTTTATCCCTCATTTAAAGACAATGCGACCCTAAAATCAAGATAAATAGTGTCAATCGTTACGTAAACTTGTATAAAATGCGTAACTTTGCGGTATAATCTAGACGAAAATGAAGAAAAGATATCTTATATTTACGCTCATCATAGCTTGTTTATGCACCACTGGTTACGCGCAAAGAAAAAAGGCGAGAGCCACGATTAAGCCCAAACCACAACCAGTGCAACTAAGCGTAGCCGACCTATTGTACCGCAATATGCTGGGTGCAACGGCCAAAGTGATGTTTGTTGACAGTGTTGTTGTGGAGAAATCGCTTTTCCTTTCAAGCATTCCACTGAACCCAGAGGCAGGAACACTGACCTCGTACCCCGCCTTCTTTAAGGAACATAAGTACCTAGATGGTTCTGTTTATCAGAACGAATTTAAGAACACCATCTACTATTCGGAAGGCGATTCCACGCGAAGGTCGGCCATTTACACTTCCGACCGCATCGGAACAGAATGGAGCGACCCTCAAAGACTTAGCGAAATAGGCGACGAATTTGAACAACAAAACTATCCTTTCCTCATGGCAGACGGCATAACCCTGTTTTTTGCAGCCAAGGGAGCAAACAGTTTGGGTGGGTACGACCTCTTTATGACGCGCAAAGACGGAGAAACGGGTAAGTTCTTTCAACCCGAAAACTACGGAATGCCGTTTAACTCTACCGCAAACGACTACCTGCTGGCCATCGACGAGATGGACAACTTGGGCTGGCTGGTGAGCGATAGGTTTCAACCCGAAGGAAAAGTGTGCATCTACACGTTTATACCAACAGCCCAACGCCTATCGTTTAAGGAGGGCGAAGTGAGCCAACAGCAACTGGAATCGTTGGCCAAGCTAAGCAGCATTGCCCAAACATGGTCGTTTGGCAATAGAGACCAAGCTCTAAAAAGCATCGAATCGCTTAAAGCACGCAGTGCAAAGACTGCAAAGACAACGGCTTTTCGTTTCCCCATCAACGATGCAAAAGTGTACACTTCCCTATCCGACTTCAAGACAAAGCAAGGGAAGGAACTATACATGGAGCTTACCGAGCTGTATAAAAAACAGGCCAAAGCCATGCAGACACTAGAAGAGAAACGCGCCATCTACCACAAGGGACGCTACAACGAGGCCGAGGCAATCAAAGCTTTGGAGAAAAACGTTGAGCAATTGGACACCAAAATACACGCCACGGAGAAGGCCATCAGGAACTACGAGAACAAGTAGAACGACATTTATGGCAGGTTCTAAAATTAGCTTGGCCGTATTTTTAGAACCTGCCATATAATAGGGATACCGCGTTCGATGTTTCGAGAAATGACTACTCAACAGCATATAAACACCACACCAAAGCGTTCATTGACCAACGAATTATAAAAACGAGGCTCACTAACGCCTCAAATAAAGAGCCAACAAGCTCAACAACTTATAAACTTACCAACTCACAAACTAATAAACTCCATAACTTATGCCTAAATTCTTTGCAGAGTCTGAACTCATTATCAACGGAGACGGAAGTATTTTCCACCTCCACGTAAAGCCCGAACAACTTGCCGACAAGGTAATCTTAGTGGGCGACCCAGGAAGAGTGTCGCTCGTTGCCTCGCATTTCGACAGCAAAGAGTGCGACATCGAGAGCCGCGAGTTCCACACTATCACAGGAACTTACCACGGAAAGCGTATCTCTGTGGTTAGTACGGGTATTGGATGCGACAACATCGACATCGTGCTAAACGAACTAGATGCGCTAGCCAACATCGACTTTAAAACCCGAACGGAGAAAGAACAACTACGCCAACTTACCTTAGTGAGGATTGGAACCTGTGGCGGACTGCAAGAATACACGCCCGTTGGCACGTTCATCGCTAGCGAAAAGAGCATTGGCTTTGATGGTTTGCTGAACTTTTACAGCGGGCGTAACGACGTTTGCGACCTGCCTTTCGAAGAAGCTTTCAAGCAGCACATGCAATGGAACCCACAATTATGCGCGCCATACGTTATCGATGCCGACAAAGAAACCCTCGAACGAATTGCCGGCGACGAGATGGTACGTGGCGTTACCATCGCCTGCGGTGGCTTTTTCGGTCCTCAAGGCAGAGAGTTGCGCATACCATTGGCCGACCCTAAGCAAAACGAAAAGGTAGAAAGCTTTGAATACAGCGGCTATCGCATCACCAACTTCGAAATGGAAAGCAGTGCATTGGCAGGTCTTGCCCGACTGATGGGACATAAAGCCGTAACCTGTTGCATGGTAATTGCCAACAGACGAGCAAAGAACGTGAATGCTAACTATAAGAACTCGATAGACGAACTAATAAAACTGGTACTCGAAAGAATTTAAAGAAATGCAAGCCTTATTAAACGACCGTCAAACAATATGTGCCTTGGCCACTTCTGTTGGCGGGGCTTTGGGCGTGATACGCGTGTCGGGTAACGATGCCATCGACATCGTAGACCGCGCCTTTAAAGCTCCCAAAAGCAAAAAATTGCATGCACTACCACCACAAATGGTGCAATACGGACACATTGTAGACGAAGGAGAGCAAACCATCGACGAAGTTCTCGTTACGTGTTTTCGCGCTCCACACTCGTACACGGGCGAAAATTCAGTGGAGATTTCGTGCCACGGCTCCGCCTATATACTAAACGAAGTGCTTAAACTACTGGTGAGATTGGGATGCCGACAAGCGCAACCAGGCGAGTTTACACAACGTGCTTTCCTTAATGGAAAGATGGATTTGAGCCAAGCCGAGGCCGTGGCCGACCTCATTGCAGCCACCAATAGGGCCAGTGCGCAGTTGGCTTTGGGGCAACTGCGCGGCCATTTCTCTGGCGAACTCACTGCACTTAGGGATAAGTTGCTGCACATAACGTCGCTGATTGAGCTGGAACTAGATTTCAGCGATCAAGACGTAACCTTTGCCGACCGCCAAGAATTGCAAGCCTTGGCCGAAGAAATTCGCACCAAAATAGCAACGCTCGCCACTTCATTCGAAACAGGAAGGGCGATAAAGGCAGGCATATCGGTGGCCATCGTGGGCAAAACCAACGTTGGGAAAAGCACTTTGCTTAACCGATTGCTGAAAGAAGAACGTGCCATCGTCAGCGATATTCATGGCACTACGCGCGACGTGATTGAAGATACCATACAGATTAACGGCATCAACTTCCGCTTTATCGACACGGCTGGCATCAGAAAAACAAGCGACGAGATTGAGTCGTTGGGCATTGAACGCACTTATCAAAAGCTAACCGAGGCCGCCATCGTGCTTTGGGTGATAGACAAAGCACCCACATTAAGCGAAATAGAAGAGATGAACGCGCACACGCGAGGTAAGCGCCTCATTGTGGTTTCAAACAAAACCGATGCACAATCGTTCGCCTTCCCCACTTTCTCGTGGACCGAACAGCCCACATTCGTATCTGTTTCGGCCAAGTTCAACACCAACATCGAAACTCTAGAAACTTGCATCTACAACGCGGCAAACATTCCAGAGATACACGAAAACGATGTGATTGTTACCAACGTACGCCATTATGAGGCCCTTTCGCACGCGCTCGCAAGCATCCAACGTGTGCTTGAAGGCATCGCTCTCGACCTCAGCGGCGACCTTCTTGCCGAAGACCTACGCCAATGCCTGCACTTCTTAGCCGAGATAACAGGGGTCAGCATCACCTCTAATGAGGTTCTTGGCAACATATTTAAGCATTTTTGCATCGGAAAATGATTGTAATATAATCACTTTTATCTACTATAACAAAAAAAATGGAAAGAACTGATTTTATTGAAAGCAGAATTGATGTTGTAAAAAACATCTATACGCTATACTCTTATGCAAAGAGTGATATTGAAGAGGAGAAAGAATGGGCTTTGGAACGTTTCAAACTTGGGAAATGGTTTGTTGTAGAACCATTTGGAAACACCTTGCTTTTTGCTCCAAGCCGTTTTGTTGGTTACAAGAACAACACAATAGAGAAACATACAAAAAAACACGGGGATGGAACACAAACTAATTCCAAGTTTCGGGAATTAAAATTGTACAAAGAAATAGCAGATGATTTCCTATCAGAGCAATTTGAAAGTTTCATAGCAACGCAAGGAATAGAAAAAGACACCCCCAAGTTTCTTATACCTTATAATGCTAACATCAAAGATTTACAACAACAACGCAAATGCTATTTTATTTGCCCTACACATTGTCAGGGACAAAAAGAGGAGGCATGGCAAAGTTTCTTGTCTAAGAACATCATGTCAATAGGCTGGAATAGTACAGATTACACGGACTATAACATAGACAAAATTAAACAGGAATATCAAAATGACTCTGCGGCGATTAGGGCTTTCACGTTAATAAAACAAATTAGCGAGGGGGACATCGTGTGCTGTACAAATAACAACCATGGGTTATGGGGCATTGGAATTGCCTTATCTCAATACAAATTCGAGAAACATATTCACTATGCAGGAACAGATGAAGAAGGGAATGACTCTTTCTATTCACATTATACAGATGTGGCTTGGCTGTGCTTTAACAACCAGGGGTATATACATGTTACCGAATTGGGCATAAAATCACCTGAAACGCAATGGTCTCCTTATGGGACATTGAACAAGAAAGACGAGATTCCGCATTACATACAGGGCTATTTGCTAAAAAACAACAACAAAAAGGATATGGTCGACAGATACAACAGATACGTAAAGTTGTTAGAAACGAACAAGAATCTCATCCTAACCGGTGCTCCTGGAACTGGAAAAACTTACTTGGCAAAAGGTATAGCAGAGGCTATGAACGCAGAATATGAGTTCGTTCAATTTCATCCATCATATGATTATACAGACTTTGTTGAAGGATTGCGTCCTACTCCGCCTGACGGAAATGGCAACATAGGGTTTGAAAGAAAAGATGGCGTATTCAAAGAATTTTGCAAAAAGGCAATAAAAGGCAAGAGCTGTTTCGTAGCATTAAAATCTGCTTCAGACGCGATACAAGCCTTTAAAGACGAATTAAGAGAAAAACGACACGTCGACATCAAAAGTTTCAGAAGTAATACAATCATTAAAACTGCACTAAACGAAAATCAACTCATCTCTGTTCCTGATAAATCTGGATGGAGTATTTCAGATAGAAGAATGTCTGACTACATCGCAAACGGAGTTTGGCATCCTAATGACACTTATATAAAGTCAATTGGAGACTATATAAAAGATCATTATCTTAGCAACCAACCTAACAACATTCAGAACGATCCGCCAAGGAAGTTCGTCTTCATCATTGATGAAATAAACCGTGGGGAAATGTCAAAGATATTTGGAGAACTATTCTTCAGCATTGATCCTACTTATCGCGGAGTAAAGGGAATGGTTAAAACGCAATATCAAAACATGATAACCGATGAGACGGATCCGTTTTGTAAATATTTCTTTGTTCCTGAAAACGTATACATCGTCGGTACAATGAACGACATAGACCGAAGCGTTGAAAGCATGGATTTCGCCATGCGCCGTCGTTTTGCATGGGAGGAAATAAAGGCTAACGAAAACACAGCAATGTTAGATGAACTTCAAGAGATGAAAGACGAAGTGGTTGAAGTAATGAAGCGTCTAAATTCCGCGATATGGGATGAAGAAACAAATTCGGGCATTGAGGGGCTTAACTCGGCATATCATATTGGCGGAGCATATTTTAGCAAACTAAGTCTTTACCTAAACGAAGACCGTTCAAACAAGACGTCCGCCTACATGCACCTTTGGGACAACCATTTGAAAGGGGTACTTTTCGAGTATCTAAGAGGTACAGCCAATGCAATGGAGAATTTAGAAATGCTGCAGCAGATGTATTATAAGGGGAACAACAATGATGACATTAACTGATAACGCCTCATATTCTTCAACACCCGACAATCTTGAAACTTTTCTGTCATTGCAAGATATATCAAACAAGAAGATAGCAGACATTCTAGATGAGAACGATAATAGCCTACTCATCTACCCGTATTCATTTGACAAATGCGAGGATAGCATTGGTCAGCAATACCTTCTGTCGCTACAAACTCATTGGAAAGGGAAACAATGCACCAAAGCCACCTTGCAAACAGGCAACACGATAGGCTTTATTAGTGCCAACGGACATGCTATTTCCATACATTCACGTTTTTCCCAAAAAGCAGAAGAAGACTTTTTCCTGCATTATATGCTTCAAAAAGTTTTGTGTATAAACATTGTCAATCTTTCACACAGTACCACAGATGACCCCATATTCAACTTTCTGCTGTACCTATTCCCAAAACTTCTCAACGACGCGTTAATGCAAGGAGTATATAAAGAGTATCAGCGAAATGAATATAACGACACCAATCTGCGGGGCAGAATAGACATTAGTAGACATCTAAAAAGGAATTTGCCTTTTAATGGGCGTGTTGCATACCGCACACGAGAGTTTAGTCATGATAATCATGTAACCCAATTGATACGTCACACAATTGACTATATCAGCAAAAGCAAATTAGGAAAGGAGGTACTAGAAAACAACGCAGAGACTCGCACATGCGTTGCACAGATTATATCTGCAACGCCACGCTACAACAAACAGGAAAGAGAAAAGGTTATAAAAAGCAATTCAAAAACCATAAGCCACCCTTATTACTCTCGTTATACACCTCTTCAGAAACTATGCCTACGAATATTGAGGCATGAGAAAGTAAAGTATGGGGTACAGGATAACAGGATACATGGTGTAGTTTTCGATGCATCCTATTTATGGGAGGAGTATATGGCCACCATCCTTACAAAAGAAGGCTTTAAACATCCCAACAACAAGAAAGGCGCAGGGCGCATCTATTTGGCTAAAAACAAAAAACATCCACGCTATCCAGACTTTTATAGGGAACAAGATAGCATCATTATAGATGCAAAATATAAGTGGGACACCAACAGAGATGATACACATCAAATGATCAGCTACATGTATCGACTGAAAGGAAGACGTGGAATATTCATTCATCCAAGCCATACCGATGGCCAAGAAGTATCTTATTTACTAGGTTATGGAGAAGAAAATAGTGCCGAACTACAAACATATCATTACTCCATCCCCCAGACGACAAGTGACTACAGCAGGTTTACAGCAGACATGAAGTTGTCGGAAACAGCACTTAAATCGCAATTCCAACTTAAAATATAGTTATGGGAGAGGTGAAGCCTATACACATTCTACTCTTCTTAACTGACAAAACAAAGGAGAAATATGCCTATCAGAGCCTTCTCCAAATGGCCAATACCTTGTTAGAAAAGGCTCGTTTGAAACACGTGAGCCACTTAGAAAATCTCTTCTAACGCCCCTGTTTCGGAATCAATGATAAACCCACGAACCACAACATCTTTTGGAACTAGCGGGTGAGTCTTGATGGTATCGACGGTTTTACGCACAGAAGTATGCGTATCTTTAAAACCTTCAAGCCAAGAGTCGAGGTCTATTCCACATTTGCGGATGGTGTTTAGCGTCTCGTCTGTTATGCCACGGGCAATCATTTCTTGGTGAAAATGCTCATAGCTCATGTGGCAAGCACCGCAATGCGTGTGAGCCACCACCATGATTTCTTTCACACCTAGTTCGTAAATGGCTACAATAAGACTTCGCATGGCCGAATCGAAAGCAGAAATAACCAAGCCTCCTGCATTCTTGATAATCTTTGCATCACCGTTTTTTAGGCCCAATGCGGCGGGAAGAAGTTCGGTAAGCCTTGTGTCCATGCAAGAAAGCACGGCCAGTCTCTTGTCTGGATACTTATCCGTGATATACTTTTCATAGCCTTTTTGCGCTACAAAAGTCTTGTTATGGTTTATTATTTGGTCTATCATAACCGAGGTTTTTAATGTTGAAACTTGTTTCTTTCATTGAGTGCTTAAAGCACTTACAATACAATTCCGAATGCTAATTTACGACATTTTCCCCACCTCACGCTAAGTTGGCATAAATAACTGCCCTTCTTCAAAGCATTATTAACAATTCAAAGGCAATTTATGGCAGAGCCTTACAGCAATTGCAACGTGGTGAAAATGTTTGTTGGTCTACCTTGAAAGGCTAATAACAGCTTAGGCTAAAGATGCGACACCAAAACAAGAGCAGTTTCAGATACATCATACAAGAAGACGTATTTCGGATAATTTACTGTAACTTTGCATGAGCAAAGAACAAACTCACGTCAAAGAACGCCAATCAGCTTCGATGACGTAACGTTTAAAATATAATAGATAAACAATAGATTATGACTAAGGTATTTGTAATGTCAACCTGTCCGGATTGCGTTCAGGTAAAGGCACAGCTGGCAGATAATCCTGCCTACGAATTGATAGACATTGGCGAACATGTAAGAAATTTAAAGCAATTCTTGGCACTTCGCGACTCCAACCCTGCGTTTGCAGAGGTTAAGAAACATGGTAGCGTTGGCATTCCGTGCTTTTTGCTAGAAGACGGAAACGTGCAGTTTGCCCTAGACAGCATCACGATAGAAGACGCTCCCGAAGGTGCCGCTTGCAGCCTTGACGGAAAGGGATGCTAAAAACAGACGACTTATGTTAGAACATATTGCAGAATTTACAGCATGGCCGATACTTACTGGGTTCTTGATTGGCTACATTGCCAACCGCATCATGAGCGGCGAAGGCAAAGGTTGCTGCATGAACTTTATCGTAGGCGTTGTGGGTAGCTATGCCGGTACGTTTATCAGTCACCTGCTGAACATCGAGTTGTTCGGCAGAGGCTATCTCACCAACTTCGTCTTCTGTGTGCTTGGAGCTGTGACTGTGCTGTGGATATGGAAGAAAATGTTTGACTAGAACGATGAAAGGCGCTGCATTACCTGTCGTTCTTGTTTACCTCATCGCCGTCAACGCGTTGGGTTTAGTTCTGTTTGGCATAGACAAATGGAAGGCCAAGCATGCCCAATGGCGCATTTCAGAACCCACGCTTTTAGCCACTGCCGCCATTGGGGGCAGCATTGGCTCATGGTTTGGCATGAAGGTATGGCACCATAAAACGCTGCACAAGAAGTTTAAGTATGGCATACCACTGATAATGATGGTTCAATTCGCCTTATTGCTGTTTGCCTTGTATAAGGCAAACAGCGTATAGCTAATTGTATGCCGCACAATTCTGATACATCTGCCCACGTTTTATGTTGGCATGAAGACTACACAGAAATGATTTTAGAATAAAGACACCATCCCTTTAAGGGCATTACGCCCATCAAAACCAGTCTTGCTACTTACTTCAAACCGCCGATACGTTTCTTCCAATCCTCCAAAGTTATCTTGGTAAAATGCTCCGTGCGAAAGTCGTTCATCAATGGAACAGGCTTGTTTTCTTCTGTATGGCTGTATATGAACCCACATTTCTCTTGTGCTCGTTTCGATTTCTCGTTGCCATCATAATACCCACACCAAACCGTAGTCTGTTGTAAGTTCTCAAAAGCATATCGAAGTAATCCGTTTACCCCTTCTGGTATCAGACCTTGTCCCCAATAGGGTTCACCAATCCAATAACCAATCTCACACTCGTTGTCTGCCATCCTTGCGCTATGGATTTCACTTTTTGAAGTCATTATGCCAATGCAGCCAACAACCTCGCCCGTTTCTTTTAATACAACCGCATAGGTTTCTGGGGCAGACAGCACATTCTTTATGATTTCGCGACTGTTCTCTACACTTGTATGTGGTGGCCACCCTGCAATGGGACCAACGTTAGGATTACTCGCATACTTGTAGAGCGATTCTGCATCGCTTTCCTGCCAGGGCCTTAAAATCAGGCGTTTTGTTTGTAATTCCATATCTCTTTATATTATATCTACTGTAATAACTCTGTTTATAAAAGAATTGACTGTGATACGGACATGTGCCGCATCGTTGGTAATATAATAATTCTTCCCTCTCTTTTGAAAATGTGCATCGTCCGTACTCTCGATAATTCTTGAAACAAAGCTTTCAATTTCATGTGGCGAAAGATGAAGTCCGAGTTTTCGGTTTATTCTGTCACACACAAGTTCTGTGTAGCAAAGTTTCTCTATGATCAAAATCTTCAAAGACTGTCAATGCTTTCAAAATCTTTATTTCCTGTTATTGGAGAAAGAATCTCAGAAACCTTTTCTTTTAGTTCCGTTCCACACAGCCTAATGTTTTTTCCTGCTGTATCAATGACAATGCGATTGGTTTGCCACTCTTGATACGTTCTTTTCTCAATGTCGTCCCATGTCGGTAGTTTCATGTTCGCCACGTCTGACCTCCTTTGTTCAGCACGTTTCCTGTGTTCCACCTTATCCGAACACACAATCTCTATGTTTACAAAACGACAACCATTCTTGTTTGCAACGTCTTCCCACTCTTTCCGTGTTAGTTCAATAGGATTGCAGCAATCGGCCACAACATTGTTGTTCAAGTGCAAATTATCACTAGCCATACGGTATGCCAATCTATACCCCTCACCCTCAACGTGGATGTGGCATAAGTCTTTCAGCCCTTGCTCAATGGTGTCAATTCGTAAATAAACTGCCCCAAACTCTTTTACAATAAACTTCGCCAGCGTGGATTTTCCAACAGCAGGCAGTCCCGAAAGAATAAAAAGAATGGCGTTATTCATATCACACAGTCCATATTCGTTCCTTACATCGTCTCCCTAAAAAAGTCGAGAGCCTCTTTTATCTCGTCCCTAGTAGCCGTTTGATTGATTATTGGCTTACCAATATCTTCTAAAAGCGTGAAGTTTATGCCGGCTGATGTATTTTTCTTATCGTGTTGCATCAGTTCGATAAGGCCGTCGTAGTCGTTGCACGATAGCGGAAACGTACCATAATAGCTACGAATAAACTGCACCGTTTGGCGCATTTTGCTTGTGGGGAAGTTTGTTTTAACCGTCGACAGGTACAGTTCGCACACCAAACCGAAGGCCACAGCATAGCCATGCAACACTGGTTGACCTTTATGTAGAGCCATCGACTCGAATGCGTGCCCCACGGTATGCCCAAGATTCAGAGCCTTTCTCAGCCCCTGCTCGTGGGGATCTTTTGCAACAACCTCTTCCTTCACCCTTACAGACAGTGCTACCATCTGCTGCAATATTCCCCAATTGGGCTCTCCAAGGTCGAAATTCAACAGTTCAGCCCACATCCGTTCGTTGCTTATCAACCCATGTTTCAGCATTTCGGCATAACCCGAACGCGTGTTCTTGTCGTCAAGCGTATCGAGGAACAACGTATTAAGCAGAACAAACCGGGCATTACAAAACGCGCCAACCTCGTTTTTCAGTCCGTTGAAGTTAACACCTGTCTTACCTCCAATGGCTGCATCCACCATAGCCAACAGCGTTGTTGGGATGTTGATAAAGCTAATGCCCCTCTTAAAGGTGGCCGCAGCAAATCCTCCCAAGTCCGTCACCATTCCTCCGCCAAGGTTTATCAGGCACGAGCAACGTGTTCCCTCTTGTTCGCCCAACATTTCCCACACCATCGAAAGCGTTGCGATGTTCTTATGCTCGTCTGTCGAAGGAATGGTTATCAACTTAGCCCCTTTCACGCAATCAAATCCTTCTATCTTTGGCCAACAATGTTCTCTTGTTGTTATGTCTGTTAGTACAAACAGCTTATCGGGCGCGCAAACGTCGATGGCGTGCGCCAAATCTCGCTCCAAATTGTCTGAAATAAGAACTTCTTGCATCATGTCCATGTTAAGTTTATTCTTCTCACAAAGTTAAAACAAACCGCCAAACCAGCAAAATTTCATTGTAGAAATTTCGTTTAACCCATTAAACCCTTTTTCCTTTTCATCGTCACATATCGTAAAGTGGCACTCAAAAAGCGTGGCATTGCTGCACTTAACGTGGCTAGTAGCTCGTTAACCCGTCAACTAATAAAAACAAAAGGCGTAGCCAACCCGAGCGTCTTAAAAGAAATTTGGTTTATGAATAAGTATTGTTTAATTATCTTGTTATGCTTTGTTGCAGCGGTTACAAAGGCACAAGAACGTAAGATTAGCGGCACGCTTACCGACCGCGACACGCACGACCCCGTTACACAAACTACGGTTCAATTGTTAAAATCAGACAGCACTTTTGTTGTTGGAGCTATCTCTAACGAGAAAGGCGAGTTCGCATTAAGCGCGCCCGCCGATGGCAATTACCTGCTCAAAATATCGAGTGTGGGCTATATCACCTATTTTAAGAAACTGCACATCGACGGTAAAGACTTGGCTTTGGGCCAGATTGTGATGAATGGCGATGCCATTATGCTTAAAGGAGCCACCGTTACGGGGCAGGCCGTGAAGGTAACGGTGCGCGAAGACACCTTTGTATACAACTCGGCTGCTTTCAGAACGCCCGAAGGTTCTACCATAGAAGAGTTGGTTAAGCGTCTACCAGGCGCGCAAATAAGCGATGACGGCAAGATAACCATCAACGGTAAGGAGGTGAAAAAGATATTGATAGACGGCAAAGAGTTTATGACGGGCGACACCAAAACGGCCTTAAAAAACCTGCCAACGTCTATTGTAGACAAGATTAAGTCGTACGACGAGCGCAGCGACCTCGCTCGTGTCTCTGGTATCGACGACGGCGACGAGCAAACGGTGCTCGACTTCGGCATTAAGAAGGGCATGAACAAGGGCGTTTTCTCTAATGCCGACCTCGCTCTTGGCACCGAATCGCGGTATGCCAACCGCCTTATGGGTGCCTACTTCAAAGACGACTATCGGGCAATGCTTTTCGCCAACGCCAACAACACCAACGACATGGGGTTTCCTGGTGGCGGCGGCAGGGGCAACTTTGGCCGCAATCGCAATGGACTTAACGCCTCGAAGATGGTTGGAACAAACTTTAACTATGAAAAGAAAAACAAGTTAAAGATTGATTGGAGCGTGCGTTGGAACCACTCTGACGGCGATGTGCGAAGCAAAGTGGCAACAGAAAACTTTGTAAGTACGGCCGCTTCGTTCTCCAATAGCCTTAACCAAAGCTACACACGCGGCAATCAATGGAACGCGCGCGGACGTTTAGAGTGGCAACCCGACACGCTAACCAACATCATGTTCCGCCCTTCGTTCAGCTATTCCACAAGCGACGGCACGTCGTCTAGCACCTCAGCTGCATACAACGACAACCCCTACAACTACGTGTCCGACCCACTTTCCCAGTGGTCCATCACCCAATTGGCGGCTCAAAACCTGATGGTGAACACGCGCTTGCAAAACAGTATCAGCTATACACAAAACAAAAAGGCGGGCGGAATGTTGCAATTGAACCGCCGATTAAGTGCCAGTGGACGAAATGTTACCCTTCGTGCCGACGTAGATTATGCCGACACCGACAACAAGTCGCTCGCTTTAACCGACGTGCACCTTTTCCAAATGAAGAATAAGGCCGGACAAGACTCCGTTTACCAAACCAACCGCTATAACCTAACGCCCACAACGGCATGGAGTTATAGCCTACAAGCCACTTACAGCGAACCGCTTTGGCAAGGCACCTACCTGCAATTTAGGTACAAATATGGTTACACTCGCACCACGAGCAACCGCTCCACATACGATTTCAGCAACCTTGGCGAAGGCTTTTTCTCATCCTTATCGCCGCTTTATCGTGGGTGGAACAGCTATCTTTCCTTGCTTACCAATCCCTACGAGAGTTATCTAGACCAGCGATTGAGCCGCTCTTCGGCCTACACCAACTACACGCACGAGCTAGAAATGATGATTCGTTTCGTGGGAAAGCGTTATAAATTCAATGCCGGCTTTATGGTTCAGCCCCAATCGTCGCACTTCACGCAAACCTATTTGGGTCAAAACGCCGACACCACGCGCCACGTTTTCAACGTTTCGCCCACTCTCGAACTGCGTTATAAGTTCAGCGATGTAAGCCAATTGCGCGTCAACTACCGCGGAACTACTTCGCAACCAGCAATGTCAGACTTGCTAGACATCGTAGACGACAGCGACCCATTGAACGTACATAGGGGCAATCCGGGCCTCAAACCCTCGTTCACCAACTCACTTCGTTTCTTCTACAACACCTATAAGGAGCGTCGCCAGCAGGCCTTCATGTCATTTCTCGATTATAGCAACACGCGAAATGCAGTGAGCAACCGCGTAACCTACAACGAAACCACGGGTGGACGAACCACGCAGCCCGACAATATTAATGGCAACTGGAATGTCAATGCAGGGCTAATGTTCAACACGGCCATCGACTCGGCAGGGGTATTCAACGTCAACACGTTCAGCAACCTGGGTTACAACAATTATGTAGGCTACGTTAGCCTAAATCCAACGTCGGGTTCGCAACGCAACGTTACGCGTTCGCTAAGTGTTTCAGAACGATTAGCCACTAGTTACCGCAACAGTTGGTTAGAACTGGAACTAGACGGCTCGTTTACATACGCCCATTCAAAAAATCAGCTGCAATTGCAAAACAACCTCAACACTTGGCAGTTTGCCTACGGTGCCACACTCAACTTTACCCTTCCGTGGGGCATGCAGCTTTCAACCGACTTACACCAAAACAGCCGTCGTGGGTATGCCGACCGCGCACTTAACACCAACGAGTTGGTGTGGAATGCCCAACTATCGCAGAGTTTCCTCAAAGGCAGTCCGCTCAGCGTGAGCCTTCAATTCTACGATTTGCTACGCCAACAGAGCAACTTTTCGCGTTCCATCAACGCCTATCAGCGCACCGACACCGAGTACAACAGCATCAACAGCTACGCCATGCTGCATGTGGTTTATCGTTTAAATCTCTTCGGTGGCAAAGAGGCACGTCAGCAGATGCGCAATCACAGGCCCAACAACGACGGCGATGGCCCTGTTGGTCCTCCACCTGGCGGCACTCCTCCTGGCGGAAGGCGTCCTTTTGGCAGCGGTCGCCCTATGGGTGGAGGGTTTTAAGCCCCCATCATCCCGCCTATAACCACAATCCAACACGCTCAACTGCCTCCCCCTCCTCCCACTTCAAGGGGAGAGGGGGCGGTTGTGTATTGCTGCAACAAACATTTTGTATGTAAGTGCGCATGACTTACGATAGAAATCGGTTGAAATGTGCATTAGATGACCTAAGTATTAAAAGGGCTTGTTCCAATTAATGGAACAAGCCCTTTTAATAGCAAATAATCTATTATGATTTATTGCTGTCTGCTAATCTTCAAATCGACTCGGTTTCTCTATCCGCAATGCCCATCAATAGGCGTTGCGGATTTCGTTTTCGAAAGGTAAGCCCCCTTTCAAACAATCATTCATCCCAAAAGTTATTCCGTGTAAGTGCCCTTTTACTGGCACAAGGGTAAAATTCAACACAGTCACGCAATGACGCAGAATTACAGCCATAAGGTTGTAAAACATTTGTACCGAAATTTAACATTATGAGTGCCCTCGTCGTAAAATTTCCAGGCATCGGTCGGATTTTCGCGCGTATTTTTAAAGCTTGTAACCATTTGATTTATTGACGTTTACGAAAAATCAAGCACAAATACATGCCTTTTAGCATGTATTAGAGGTGCAAAACAACATGAAGTGCTCAACAAAACGCCACCAAGCAATTTTTCATCCCAAATGGTCAAAATGCCTATAAATAACGCTTAAAATGGTGCTTTTTATGGGTTTTGGCTGCATTTTGCTGCATTTAACCTCGCGTTTTGCTGCATTTTACCTTGCATTTTGGTGCATATTGCAATGCGTTTTGGTGCAAAATGCACTGCGTTTTGCTGCATATTGCGATGTGTTTTGGTGCAAAATACGTTGCAACAACTAGCGATTAGACTCCATTTTCTTGTAGTTGCGGATGCAAATTTTGGAGAATTTTTCTTCAAAGAGAAATGTAAAAGCATAGTAAATGGCCAAGAGCGGAGGGGATAAGCACGAAAAAAATGCTGAAATTTCATCGTTTGGGCGCATTTTATATGGCTTTTGGCGGTTGTTTTCTTCTAGAATGGTTTGACCGAGGAGCGCAGTTTGTAAAATATATTTAACATATTAACAAATCGCAAACAGACACTTTCCAAGATAAGGACAACAGCTATATATCGGCATAAGCGATAAGACTAAACATGATGGGCGCAATGATGTGAAGGGTGTTAAGTCCTTACTAAGGTAATGATATAGGGCGACGAAACGCGTATGGCGATCACGTTTCAGCCAGTTGCGCCTTTAACCCCAATCGGCTGTCCGCTATATCGCGCTTGTGAAAAACAGAAAGGGGCTTACTTTTGGTGAGAGGTGAAACCAATTTTTCTATTTGTCGGCAACCTGAATACCGTATTTGCTGTTTCAAATCTTTTAGCGGACTGCAATAATCATGATTTCTTTTGCATTATTTCTTAGATGTTTTTATGTGCATTTTTATCTTCTTCATCGCCCAATCGTAATGGCTCGCCATTACTGAAACACAGTAAGAACCAAGTGGAGAAGTTCCTGTCCAATCCAAAGCACCTTTGGCAAAGAGTTCATCGTTGGAGTAATTTTCTATCAATACCATTACATCCTTATGGCTTTCTTTCAATTTTGCCTTTGCTTCCGTCAGCGGTGTGCTTTGGTGTTTCTTCCAAAACTCCACGTTCATTGCCGGATATGTCCTCCAATTATATGGTTCGGGAAGAAAGGGTTTAGGTTTGCCGTTACTATTGGCTTGAACCCAATCCAGCAACAGATGATGCCACTCGTACAGATGCACAAGCACATCTCGCAGGTTCTTGTCCCTTCCCCAATGTGCCTCCTTACCTGCCACAGCCATTTCTTCGGAAAAAGTTGCCGTCTGAAGTTCCTCACTCATACTGTCAATAATCTTCCACATTTTTTCGAATTGTCCGTTGGCAGATGTTGTCAGATCCGTCTTTGTTGTTGCTCTTGTCATATATATATATATCTATTTTGATGATTACATAATTGTGAAAGAAAGCGTGTTAGCAGATTTGCAGACCGCACCTTGTACTGATGTTATAGTCAAGCCATGAACTTATTTTTTAACTCAAGAACTCATAACCTCACAACCTCAACTTCCCATCATAAAGTCTTTGGCCAGTCCTCCTTCGCTTGTTTCCTTATAAAGCGAAGGAATGTCGTGGCCTGTCTGTTTCATAACCTCGACCACGCGGTCGAACGAAACGCGGTGTCTGCCGTCTGAAAAAGCAGAATATAGGTTCGAATCCAATGCGCGAGTGGCTGCAAAAGCGTTTCGTTCGATGCAAGGTATCTGCACCAAACCGCACACAGGGTCGCAAGTCATGCCCAAATGGTGTTCCAAACCCATCTCCGCCGCATACTCTATCTGTGCAGGACTGCCGCCAAAGAGCTGACACGATGCCGCAGAAGCCATTGCACAAGCCACGCCCACTTCGCCTTGGCAACCTACATCGGCACCAGAGATAGAGGCATTCTTTTTAACAACGTTGCCAAAAAGACCTGCCGTGGCCAAAGCATGTAGAATACGCGTCTCAGAGAAGTTGTGACCCCGTGACAAATGGTAAAGAACGGCAGGCAAAACGCCACTAGCACCACAAGTGGGCGCAGTAACGATGGTTCCGCCCGACGCATTCTCTTCGCTCACAGCTAAGGCATAGGCATAAACCAAGCCGCGTGTTTGCAATGTTTGCTTATACCCACTGGCCTTTACATAATAGGTAGCCGCCTTACGCGATAAGCCCAACGGGCCAGGCAGCACACCTTCGCGATTAAGTCCGCGTTCGACAGCTGCTTGCATAACGGTCCACACCTCATGAAGATAATCCCAGATGTCGGCCGTTTCGCATTGTTCCACATATTCCCAATAACTTCTGCCGCTTTTCTCGCACCATCGCATAATGTCCGTTAGCGTATTCATGTCGTATATGTCCTTCGTGTCGAACAAGTCGCCCTCTTTCTTTCCCTCAGAGAGCGCACCTCCGCCAATACTATACACCGTCCACTCGTCAACGGGGTTTCCTTTGGCATCTTTTGCAACGAACTTCATGCCGTTAGGATGGAAGGGCAAAAACACCGAAGGTTGCCAAACAAGTTCAACAGGCGCAGTGGGTTCAAGCGTTTCAACGATGATGGCGTCGGTCATGTGCCCTTTGCCCGTTGCAGCCAAGCTACCATAAAGGGTAACTTCAAAGCTAGCCGCTTGCGGATTGCGTTCTTTAAATATCTGTGATGCTTTTTGTGGGCCCATCGTATGGCTGCTCGAAGGGCCTTTGCCTATCCTAAACAATTCTTTTAATGATCTCATTTCTGTTGATAATGTTTTTGAAGGGGTAAAAGAGTAGGTTCTTTATAATTTTATTTATACTTATAAAACTGGAATGAGGAAAGGGTTACAATTTGGTTACTGCTCAAATTCCCCGAACTTCCTTGATTTGCTATTGTTCCGAACAACTCTTGTTATCCATGCAAAGATAATAAAAAGGTGCTGTCTAGCCAAAGAAAGCCCTTGCTTTTTGCTTGTTGCACAGAGTTTGTACAGGCTAGCCCACTTTTAATTGTATTATTGAAAGGTTTATGCTTGTAAGCGTAAGCAGATGGGGGAAGGTACACATTGCCGAAATGACGCTTTTTCTTATCATCACGTCCTATAATCGGCTGCTATTAGAAACATTTAGGAAAAGAAATGGCTATAATCCTTACTTTTGTTGGTTTTAGTGCGGTTATTTGTTTACTTTTTATTACTTTTGCATTTAACGGATAACGTTTCTGTTAGCACATTCGGCAGAAACTGCTTGAACAGTAAAAACTGTTATTATAGAAATGAAGAAGAAAAAAACGCTTTTAATTGCATGTTTAGCAGTTAGTATCTCCATCCCCGCTTTGTCAAGTACATTCGGATTGTACGAGCCTTCGTGGTTTTCGCGCAAGAAGAAAAAAGAAACACCAGCCCCATCAGACTATCACAAGCTCACTGGGCGCGACACATTGGCTTTGCAAGGCGTGATGAACGTCATCAAGAAAGACAACCAGTATTATCTTGAAGTGCCGAAACAACTGCTTGGAAGGCAATTCCTAGTATCAAACAAACTGCAGCAAGTGCCAGCCGAACTAAACGAGGCGGGCGTAAACAAGGGCATAAACTACGAAAACAAGACTATCGTTTTTGAATGGGAACGCCAACTGGGCCGATTGAACATTCGCGAACAACGTCCCACGCCCGAAGTAAAAGAGTGGCACGCAATGGCCTTATCGGTACGCGATAACTACATCAACCCACTTATTGCCAGTTTAAAGGTAGAGGGCGTGAGTAAAGACTCTGCCTCGGTAGTGGTTAAAGTCACCGACCTGTTCAATGGAAAGGACAACAGTTTGAATGACGTGTTCAACCTCATCAATCTCGGCACAAGTGCCAACAGCGAGCTATCGAACATCCTGAGCATGAAGGCCTACGAGGGAAATGTTGCGGCCACATCCGAACTTACCACCGTGGTTCACGAGGGGAAGAGCAAAACCAACATCACCGTTGTGGTGAGTTCGTCGCTCATTCTGCTACCCCAACACCCCATGATGGGCCGTGCCGAGAGTCAGCGCGTGGGCTATTTCACCACGCCGCGCCTACAATATGGCGACTATCAGCCAGAGGTAACCACCCGAAACTACATCACGCGCTGGCGATTAGAGCCCACCGACACCGCCGCCTACCTGCGCGGCGAAATGGTAGAACCCATTAAACCCATCACTTTTTATATAGACCACACCGTGCCGCGCAACCTTCGGCCTTACATCGAGCGTGGTATCTTGGATTGGAACCGCGCCTTTGAACGGGCTGGCTTTAAGGATGCCGTTCGGGTAAAAGAGTATACCGACAGCATGGCAGCCGAGGGCGACGACGTGAAATACTCGGTATTGACATACGATGCCTCAGAGAAAGCGAACGCAATGGGGCCATCGGTTATCGATCCACGCACAGGAGAAATTCTCAAAGCCGACGTTATCTGGTGGCATAACGTTCGCTCGCTGCTCAAAGAGTGGCTGATGGTGCAGACATCTGCCTACGACCGCGCTACTCGCCAACCCGTTATGCCCGACAGTCTCATTGGTGCAGCCGCACGTTTTGTGGCTTGCCACGAGGTTGGGCACTCGCTAGGGTTGCGACACAACATGCGTGCATCTGACGCTTACCCAACTGATTCGTTGCGTTCGCCCCACTTCACCCGTCGCATGGGCGGCACTTCTGCCTCTATTATGGATTATGCGCGTTTCAACTACGTGGCACAACCAGGCGATGGCGTGCAAGTTATCACCCCTGCCATTGGTCCTTACGACCTAATGGCTATTGAATGGGGTTATCGTTGGTTTCCCAACGAGGAAAAAGCTGAGCAACCGCTCTTTGCTTTCTTGCAAAAGCATCAGGGCAGAGAGTATCGTTACAGTGAGGCACAAAACCAACGGACTGCTATCGACCCTAGGGCACTGAGCGAAGACTTGGGAGACGATGCGATGAAGTCTGCTAGATACGGCATTGCCAACCTTAAACGAATTGTACCCAACATCGTGAAGTGGACAACGACAGGGAAACCAGGACAGACTTACGATGATGCCTCGCGTTTCTACGCGGCCATTATCTTCCAATGGAGTTTGTACGCCTATCATGTAATGGCCAACGTTGGCGGTATGTACATCGAGAACACTACCGTTGGCGACGGACAACGCACTTTTAGCTTTGTACCTCGCGAACGACAGCAGCGTGCAGTGAAGTTTCTCCTCGACGAGGTGCTTAGTCCCCAGCCTTGGCTCTTCGCCACACCTCTCACACAATACACCTACATCAATCGTCGCACCCCCGTGGGCGTACAAGAGATGTCGCCCACTTACTCGCTTACCAATCAACAAAGCTATGTTTTGTGGGATTTGCTAGACAACGACCGACTGGTTCGCATGCTCGAAAACGAACGACAGAACGGTTCCAGCCGTGCTTTCACCGCCATTGAGCTTGTAGACCTGCTACATCAACACATCTTCCGCCCAACAATCGCCGGTCGCAACCCCGACATCGCCGAGCGCAGTTTGCAGAAAAACTTTGTTGACGCGCTCATAACAGCGGCGGCCGAACAAGAAGGCGTGAAGTTGAACAAGAAACTTTCTGAATATTCACCACGGCATATCGCCCAAACAACCGAGCCGTGCACGATGGGTTGCCCGCGTGAACTGAGCAGTGCGCCACGCATTATCGAACTAACAGGCAGTCAGGCCACACGTGTAAGCGATGCCATCAGCGTTAAACGCGGCGAACTACTCCGCATTCTCAAATTGGTGCAAACGCGTAAAGGCAGTGCCAACACCGCCGCCCGCCTGCACTACGAAGATGTTATGTTGCGCATACAAACCGCCCTTGGATTGGGTAAGTAAAGAAAGAAGGCCACCTGGAAGAAAACCAAAGGCCTCGGCCTTTATCCCTTCATCATTTATAAAACAATAGAACAAACAATATGAGACAACTGTTTACCCTTCTACTTTTGGCTCTCGCGCCGAGTCTATTGGCGCAACGCGTCATTACTGGCGTGGTTGTTGAGGCCGACGCTAACGACGACCCGCTGCCTGGTGCCACCATATCCGTGGCCGTTCCTGGCGCAAAAGCCCAAACAGGAGCCGTGAGCGACTACGAAGGCAAGTTCACACTTGAAGTGGGCGCAAAGGTAACCCACTTCACCGTACGCTATTTAGGCTACCAAACGGAAGAAGTGGCCCTCGTTGATGGGCAGAACCACTACCGAATACAACTGAAACCCAACGCCCGAACCGTAAACGAAGTGGTGGTTACGGGTTATCAGAAGATAGACAGACGAAAACTAACCGCTGCCGTTACCAAGGTGGACATATCTACTGAGAAGGTGGGAGCGGTGAAAAGCATCGACCAAGCTTTGTCGGGACAAATCGCCGGCCTGTCAGCCGTCACCTCATCGGGTGCACCTGGCGCGCCTGTGAGAATCAGAATACGCGGAACAGCCTCACTAAATGGGTCGCAAGAACCCCTTTGGGTTTTAGACGGTATGCCGCTTGAAGGAACGGACATCCCCAGCATGCAAGACTTGAAAGACGTTGACAACATTTATCAAACGTCGATTGCCGGCATCAACCCCTCCGACATTGAGAACATTACCGTGCTGAAAGATGCCGCCGCAACAGCTATTTATGGCGCACGAGCAGCTAACGGCGTGATAGTTATCACCACTAAACGAGGAAAAGACGGCCGACCAATGGTGAACTATTCGGCCAAACTCACCTTTTCGCCCCGAACAAGTCTCGACCGACTGAACATGCTTACGGCCAACGAGAAAGTAGACCTCGAACTAGAACTATTGCGTAGCGACTATACCTATCGCGAAAGTAAAGGTGGCGTGGCCCAAATACTTTCTGCTTTGGGCGAAACCGCTGCGTATAAAGCAGGTGGATGGGGCGCACTTAGTTCTACGGCGCAACAACAAATCAACGCTTTGCGCAACATCAACACCAATTGGAACGACATTCTCTTTCGTCCCGTCACCAATCAGGAGCACAACATCAGCCTATCTGGTGGCAGCGAGCGTGCCGACTATTACACCTCGTTGGGCTACTACGACGAGATGGGTACCGTACGCGGCGTAAGCAACAACCGCTACAACCTAACACTCAAAACCAATTACCGCGTAAATAAGATGCTTAAACTCGGTGCATCCGTCTTTGCCAACCGCCGTAAGCAGCGCAGTTACCTCACCGACACCAACGGATTTACCAATCCCGTGTACTATTCGCGGCTTGCCAACCCCTACTTCCAACCTTTCGAGGCCGACGGTAGCTACCGATACGACACCAATATACAAGGACGAGAAGACTCGTCGCTCGACTTCAACATCTTTGAAGAACGTGCCAACACTTCTAACAGCCGTATCGACAGGTCGCTGATGCTTATTCTCGATGCCGAACTGAAACTCAACAGCAACTTAAAGCTTACTACACAGCTGGGTTATCAACAAGATGGCTACTCGCTAGAACGCTACGCAGGAGAAAAAAGCTATGCCATGCGCAAGGAAAAGCTATTTGCAACCTACGCCTACCCCGACGGAAAGCGCACCTTTCTGCCCACTGGCGGCATGCACAAGCAAACCGAAGCGCACAGCAGTCAATGGACATGGAAGGCTATGGCCGAGTACGCCCGCCGTTTCAACACCATTCACGACCTCGAACTGATGGCCGGAACAGAAGTACGCCGTTTAAAAAGCTCTTCGCTTTACTCGGCAGCCTATGGCTACGATGCACGTACACTCACCACACAGCCTGTGATTTTCCCCACCGAAGACCTCGCACGGCAGTATCCCTTGCACCGCGAGACGTTCCAAGAGAACGCTTACGTATCGTGGTTCGCCACAGGTTCGTACACATTGTTGGCACGTTACACCTTGGGAGGAAGTATTCGTTGGGATGGTTCGGACGTGTTTGGCGTGGCCAAGAAGTATCGTTTCGTGCCTCTTTACTCTGTAAGTGGCCTGTGGCGCATCTCCAACGAGCCCTTCCTGCGCAAGAGTAGTGCCGCCTCTAAGTGGATAGACAACCTTGCCCTGCGCCTCTCTTATGGTCTGCAAGGCAACATAGACAAGAACACTTCGCCTTATCTTATCGGCACATTCAACCGCACAACCATTTTGCCAGGCCATGTAGAAACGGTTATTTCTGCCGAAACCGCTCCTAATCCCAACTTGCGTTGGGAGAAAACGAGCAACATCAACCTCGGACTTGACGTAAGTTTGTTCGACAACGCCATCAACCTGAGTGCCGATTACTATTATCGCAAAAGCACCGACCTCATCGGTACGCGCATGCTGCCGCTCGAAACGGGCTTTTCGTCGACCATCATCAATTGGGCCAGCATGAAGAACGAGGGACTTGAAGTGGCTCTCTCCACACGCAACCTCCGCACTAAACACTTCACTTGGCACACCAATCTGAACCTCGGTTTCAACACCAACCGTGTATTACGCGAGACTGTGGCTCAGAACAGCACATATCCAGGGCGCGAAGGCTATCCCGTAGGAGCCATATTTGCCTACCGAACAGCAGGACTTGATGCGGAAGGCTATCCCCTTTTCCTTACCGAAGACGGACAAAAGCTAACGGCTCAACAGCTGCTCAAACTCAACTCGCATGGTGCAAGCACGCTAACAGCCGAGCAACAACGTGCCCAATACCAATATATGGGCACCACCGATCCGAAAGTTTCGGGCGGTTTTATCAACACCTTCGATTATAAAGACTGGCAGTTGGGCATCAACTTCATCTTCAATCTTGGGATGAAAGTGCGCGTACAACCTACTTATTCGCCGGCCAACTACGACCGCGGACTGAACACCAACCGCGACATTCTGCAAAGATGGAGTTCGACTAACCCCAATGGCACTTTCGCTGGGCTGATGACCAACAGCACACGCACAGCCGAATACATTCGTTATTCCGAGTTCAATCTTTATAGTATGCTCGACACTTGGGTGCGCAACAACAGCTACTGCCGCCTGCAAAGCCTGCGCTTGGGCTACAAGCTGCCCAAGGTTTGGCTCTCGAAGGTGGGCATTCGCACCGCCTCGCTCTCGGCAGAGGCACGCAACCTGCTCGTTATTGCCAGCAATTACAACAACTATCTCGACCCAGAGACAATGGGCAATCCATTTGCCCAACCGCTGGCCAAAAGCTTTATCTTTGGACTGAACGTGCAGTTCTAAACCCAATTTGAACGCACAACGACACCGAGGGACAAGTTTCTAACCCCATTGGAACCTCCCTTAATCCAATCAATCCCCAACCGTCAATTATCAATTAGTATATGAAACAATTCCGATTAGCCCTTCTTCTTTGCCTCGCAACGGCAATAAGTTCGTGCGATAGCTTTCTAGACATCCGTCCAACGGGCAAAGTCATCGCCGAAACAGGCGAAGAATATCGGGCATTGCTCACCTCAGAGTACAAGAATTTCCCCGAAGATCGCGGCTTGGTTAGTTTCCGTAGCGACGAGATGACACTCGACGAGTCTGCCACTACCAGCGAAGATCTCAGTTCATTCTTCGACATCTGGGTCTGGAACGACCTGAAACCTGCGCCCACCACCGTCTCACTAGGCTGGCGCAGATATTATCACACCATTTATATTGCCAATACCATCATTGCCAATCGCGACAACATGACGCAGATTTCCACAGCCGACCGCCGTCAGCTAGTGGGCGAAGCCTACATGATGCGCGCCTATTGCCACTTCCTTTTGGCCAATCTCTACGCCCAACCCTACACCACGGTGAAGGCCGACACCGCACGAGCCGTGCCCCTGATGCTGGTTGCCGATGTGAATTTGGTACCCAAAAGCAAGTCGCTGGCCGCTGTTTACGAGCAAGTTGAACGCGATGTGGACAGTGCCGCCGTGCTGATGAACAAAGAAACGTGGCCCATTGGTTTCAATTATCGTTTCAACACCGCATCGGCAAAGGCACTTAAAGCCCGATTGGCGTTGTATAAAGGCGATTGGACGGGTGCATTGGCCGCCGCCCAGCAAGTTATTACGGCGCATCCAGCCCTCGAAGACCTTACCTCTTCATCCGCCAAGCTACCTACTAGCTATCAGTCGGAAGAGAACATCGTTGCCCTCGAACAGGTAATGACGCCCACTTATACACGTGCAGGCCGCGTTTCTAACGAGCTATTGGCCTTATACAAGTCGGGCGACCGCCGCAAGACGCATTACTTTAACGAAGTTTCCTCTACCACCACCCTCTTACGAAAAGGTGGAGGGGGCGACCTACGCAGTACATTCCGAACGGCCGAGTTCTATCTTATCGCCGCAGAGTCTGCCGCAGAGTTAGGAAACCTAACTGAGGCACAAACTTATCTCAAAACACTGATGGCGAAACGCTACACCGAGGCGTTTTACAAACTTCACGCTGCGGGTGTAGACACCCTGTCGCAAGCCGATTTACTGAACTACATCTACGACGAACGTGCACGCGAATTGGCCTTCGAAGGACACCGTTGGTTCGACCTGCGCCGCACCACACGCCCGCAGTTGCAGAAAACTTACAACGGCCAAACCTACACACTTCCGCAAAACGACAGTCGCTATACCCTGCGATTCCCCACCGAGGCGGTTGAATCAAACCCAGGAATAGAAGAATTAGAACGCTAAATACACGAGGTTTCACAGGGTTCGTGAGTTGCTGAGTTTACGTTTTTTTGCGCAAACTTCAAGCAGAAAGCCAACAAGCCAATCTCCCTTTAAGAAGTTAAAAGAGCTGCAAAGGCGCATAAACCCAACAATTCACAAGCCTATAAACTTTGGTTATTACCCCCTATCAGCTGCCACACTCGTGGCATCAACTACACAACAACATTTCAGCAAACATTCAAATTAAGGAGAAATAAAGTATGAAAAAAATCCTACTAAGTTTAAGTCTTGCCTTCATGGCATGCACATTACAAGCCGCATCGTTCGGAACAGTTAAGTGGACGAAGAACGTCGAGGCTTTTTCACTGGCCGACAAAGCCGTTCGTTCGGCTCCTGTGGCCGTATCTAGCGACGGGAATACGTACGTTGCAGGTTCTTTCAACACCGACATGCTTTTCGGAACAGCCATTCTCTCGAACGTTGCCACTAGTGCCTTCATCGGTAAATACAATGCCGAGGGCAATGAATTGTGGGCCGTTGCCATGAAAGGTGCCGCCCGCATAACCTCCATAACCGCTGATGGCAACGGCAATGTATATGCAGTGGGAACCTTTGCCAAAGAAGTGAAACTCACCAGCACGGGCAACAACCCCGAAGTTACCATCAACGGAAAGGAGGGAGACGACAGTCGCAGTTCGTTCTTCATGGTGAAATACGACAAGGACGGTAAGCTGTTGGCGCATCAGGTGGTAGTTCCTAAGGTGAAAGACGACATTGTTAACTCAGGAAATTACTTTGAATCCCCCGACGCCACTTTTTTCCTATCGAACAAAGTGATGTGGGTAGACAACCGACTTTACTTCTCTGCCGAGTACACTGGCGAGAGTTCGTTTGGCGGCAAGAGCCTTGTAGCTAACTATTTCTTTTTTGGCAACTTCATGTATGTGAACATTCCTCGCATGGGTGTTTACTCGGTAGACGCCTCAAACCTTGGAAACTTCAAAGAAGAACTGGCACTTACCTACGACAACGAAGGTGCAGAGAACATGACTCGCCCCGAAAGCGTTAACTTTACCGTAGCAGACGGCAAACTCTACGCGGCCTTCGTGGCAACAGGAAAGGTAAAACTAACCTCGCCAAACAAAACAGAAACATTTACCTTTGGTGAAGGAAACGGAAAGAGGGAGCACGGCTTTATCTTCTCCGAGGTTTCTGGCACTACCACACTAACCACACCTTTCCACTCTGCTTTCACCGATGTGGAAACCAACTACAACCTCTTGGGCGCAATGACCTTCGACAAAGACAACGTCTATGTCGCTGGAACGTTCAACCAACCAGCCGTGTTCGGTGTGAACAAGACGTTTAAAGGCGGGTCGGATGTCTTCGTTGCAGCCTTCAATCGCAACGCCAATGGCGTGCGTTGGGTGGCTACTAGTGGTTTCGACGATGGCGACAACAAGAAAAATCGCGAAGTTCTGGTTGGTATGTCGGCCGTAAATGGCAAGATGGTTGTGGCCGCTTATGCCGAAGAAACAACCGAGCACAAGCCCCAAACAGCCTTGGTTTACACCTTGAGTAGCAATGGAACGCTTACCAAAGGCAACGATTCTTTTGTCTATGGCCTAGGCCACAACCACAATACGATTGTTACTTCTACGGTGAATGGCATTAACATCACCTACACGGCATTCGATGCAGACGAAACAACCGGTGTACGCACAGTAGCCGACGATGCAGTTGTTACACGTCAGGGAGATGTATTCAGTTTCTCTCGCGCACTCGATGCCCAAGTTTACAACCTGCAAGGTGCACTATTGCTCAACCAAAAGGGCACTCGCAGCCTTTCTGTTGCAACGCTACCCCAAGGCGTTTATGTGCTGCAAGCAGGTGCAAACAAGCAAAAGTTTGTAAAATAACAGAATATAACTAAGCTTACTAGTCGACGAGGATACCTCGTTGCCTCTTGCTAAATGCACAACAATTAGCAGGAGGTAACAGGGTATTTACGGCAATCCTGCTTTATCGGATAGTTCCTCCTTGGCATTACTCAGCCAAACACCTATTTATATATATCCCTCTTGGTCGTAACCTTTTCGTTCTTGATGGATGAGTGTTATTAGTTGTCCAAGCTCTCGCACATCAGTCTGCATCTCTTTAAATAGGGCATGCTGCTCGTCGTATCGCTGGCTAGACCCCGATTTCAATCGGTCGGCAATGTCAGGAGGGATTAAGAACGATGCACGTTCAGTTCCAATATGTCGTTCAAACTCTGTCAGAAAGATGTGTATTCCTGCCAAGTCGAAATCGCCGAAATGCAGATAACGATTAGGTATGCCCGTGAGCCATTTCCTTAGGTCGTTGGATTGTGGGTAGCGCGACACGAAAAGCGTTTTGTTAGGCAGTGCATGCGCGCGCAGATAATTCTCAAAGAACTTCTTTTGCTTGCGGATTAACCTAAAATTCTCCATGTTCTCTATTCCGATAACGATTACGTCGGAAGGTATAGCAAAACTCTCCCATTGTGTAACGAACAAGAAACTGCCCTCATGCGGATTAACCACAAACGGCTCGCCGTTTAGCAGACACGCAATGGGTTCGTAGCTGTTAATGGGAAAGCCAGGACACGAACGCACCGTCACCAACTTCGAGTTACCCGTTTTGTTGGCCATTGCAGCACGTGTCTCTGCGTTCTCCACTTCAAGCATACGATAGCTTTCGTCCCTGTCTGTAAGAAATCTCTTCAACGTTTCAGTGTCGCGAGCGCGGTACGACTTCCTCGAACCACGAGCAACAACCACAAGCAAGCCCTCCGACAACAGTTCTTCGAGTAGCTTTCCACCTATCTTTGACCCTGCCACCTGTTCCCCAGCAACCAAACTTTGTATCGCTTTTCCTATCGCCATAATCCTATGGGTTACGTTTCAACAGTTTTTCCACTCGCGTTTTCACGCCCTGCTTGCTCAACAAGTACGTATAGCGATAGTCGTAAGGGTTGTACGATGTTGGCGAACTGTTGATAAGATAAATGTTACGTGAGTTTGCAAATTGCAGAATACCCTTAATATTGTTCGGGTGCAGTCGTCCAATCTCGTCCATCATGCAGTGCACGATGAAGTCTCCGCTCTTTCGGGCGGCCTTTTTCTTAAACACATTGATGAGCATGATGTTCACCATTGCCTTCACCAAGATGTCTGTACCATCAGACCCCACATTATTGATGCGTTCAACCCAATTGGTGTCGTTGTCGTTTTCCTTTACGCGAAACTGCAAGCGGAATGCGTCGCCCAGCGAAACTGTTGTTCGGCTTGGCTCGTTCTGCAACTGATGCGAAAGACTTTTGAGGTAATCCACTACCTTACGGTTCACCTCATCGCGATTATCGTTAGAAAAAAGGTTCAGCTCACCAATCGAGAAGGCATTCTCTGCGGTGTAGTTGTGAATAGACATGAGCAATTGCATCAGCCTGTCCGACGATTCGTCCGCTCTCAGTTCAATACTTTTGATTACGCCTGCAAAGTTCTTTTCAACGAAGTCGCGGTTAATGTCTAATATTACGCCATCAACATCCGACCTCCGTTTCAGCAAACTGCCAATCTCGGTAGAGATGCGTCCGAGTATGTCCTTGTAATGCTCGCTAGTGCGCCTGCGAAACTCCTCAATCTTGTTATTGTCCATGAAGTCTTGCAAGTCGGCAGCTATTTGCAAGTATTCGTTGTCTGTAATTGGCATCGTGTTAAAGTGGAACGCGTTTTGCGGCTTAAAGTTTCGGTTAAAGTTCACCACAAAGTCTTTTAGCCTTTCAATCGTTTCACGCTTCTGATTAACCGAACCTCTTAGTAGGCTCAACAGCTGTTGGCAGTCTTGCTTAGTTGCAACAGGTTTGTTGTCTGTAAGCAGTGTTTCGGGAACAAGATGTTCGTTCTCCACCATTTGGCGATACAAGTTTAGCCCCTCGCGGCGACGAGCAAGGTCTTTAATAATGGCCTTCTGTCGTTCTTCCTGTTCCTGCCGTTTCTTTGCCACCCTTGTTTTCTTGTCCTCATATCGCTTACTCATCCTGGTTAGTTGCTGCTCAATGTCCTTTATGTCCTTTCTTATTTCGGGTTCCTTAGCAAAGAGGTTCTGCTGAGCGTCGCGATACCTAATAACCATAGGCCGTTCTTTGTCTATTTGTTGTAGCAAGTCCGCAAGTTGTTCTATGGCCCGGCGATACTGCCCCAGCAAGTTCACGTCTACGCCTTTTCCCGACAACTCTGCCCTTTGTTGCTCCTCCAATTGTTTCTTTTGGTTGGAAAACTCTTCATGTCTAGCTTTTGTTTCTGTTTCCAAAGCCATTTGAAAAGCGCAGAGTTTGCTTTCAAACTCCTTCGATTGTCTGTTGAAGTGCAGGTCCAGTTCTTTTAACTCCTTCTTATGCAGCGTTTCATGTCGCTCCCGTTCATCTTTCTCTGCCTGCACACAAAGCAAGGCCGCGTTAAACGCCCGTTCGCGTACCTCCTTTTCTTGTTCAATCATTTCCTGTTCGTCCATTTTCAGCTTGTGCTGTTGGTTTTGCAGGTCTTGTCGTTTCGTTGGCATCTGTTCCTCTTCCACCCTTAACAGGGTTGCATTTTGGCGCAAGGGGTCTAGCATTGTGGCATACTTCTTTCTGAGTTTCGATGTCTCTTTTTCAAGCGTAAGGGGTAAATCGTTCAGTTGGCGGTTTATCTGTTGCAGCTCTTCTTCAAGCCTTTTCTTTTCTTTTCGATATTCGTCGAGAGTTCGATGTGTCGCACCAACATCTGATAAGTTAAGATGCACGCCAAACAAACCCTCGGCCGAAGTGTCTAGCCTTGGTTCCAAACCCTGTGCGTACAGAACTCTCTCCTCGTCAACCACCTTGCCGATAGTGCTTTCCCATCCCTCTACATTATTGTTCAGCCATTGGTATAGCGAATCATCCCAATGCGACAACAAGCCCGCTATCTTTTCAATTTGCTCGCGACATAATGTGCGGCTAGCCTCAAACCGTTCTTGTTCGCGCTGCGTACTCTTTTTCAGTTCGGCCTCCTCCATTTCAAATTCGGCCGTAAGTTGCTCTATTTTGCTTTTTACAACAGCCTGTTGTGCGGCATTTTCCTTCTCCTTTACGTCTAATGTCCTAATCTGCTCCGCTATGGTTTGCATCTCGTTGGCCAAGGGATGCCACAGTTTTAGTTCTTTCAATGCAGCGTCAGCCCTATGTTGTTCGGCCTGCAACGCCTGCAAACGTTCGTCCGACTCGTATCGCCATGCCGCAAAAGCATCTGTCCTTTGGTTTCTGTTTTTCGTTCGTTCGTCTTCCAGCCGCTTACGTTCTGCTTGTATCTTGTCTTGTTCTTGGTAGAAACGTTCTTTTTTGGCATTGTCAAATGCTTGTTGCGCATTCTCCAATTTAGCTTTGGCTATGTTGTATTTCTCTTCAATCGAAGCATGAGTTTTCAGCAAGTCGTTTAGCAAAGTCTGCTTATTGTCAGCCTCTTTCTTTATCGTGCCTTCTCGGTTGGCAAGTTTCAGTTTGTCTTCGATGCCCATAGCCTCAAACTCTTTTCTTGCCTGCAACACCTCATCTAACTTTTGTTTCTTACCGCCCAGTTTCTGGTTAAGCGAGTTGTTCTCCTTATTATATTCGGCTGTAAGTTCCTTTTCGCGGTTGCGTTCTTTCTCTATGGCCGCCTTGGTTTCTGCTGCATCTGCCTCCAACAGTGGTATCTGTTGCTCGTTGTCGGCCACCGCATGGTTCAGCATGTGCCACACATCCCTCAGTTGTTGGTCTAAGGCCACAACCTTCCTACCTTGTTCTGCAATCTTCGATGCTTGTTGTCGCACGGGGTAGCTGCCGTCTCGTGCCTGCCTAAACCAGCAGTCAATCTCATCATACTCGCGTTCAAAGTCGGTTACTAGCCGTCGATAGGTTTGCAAGTCAATGGGCAGTTCCTCTTCGGCCATCGATTGTATGATGGTATTCTTCACAAAGTCGGCATCAAGCTTAGTGTTCAAGAAAACGTTTTGTATACTTCGGGGTATATTCTGATAGTGGGTGCTCTGCACTAGCGCATAGCGTGTGTACTTATTGTCGCGCGTGTTTCCAAAGATGATGTCTCTGAACATCACGCCCGAATCAATCCTTGCCGATACAACAACGTTCTTGTCAATGCGTTCGCGTATCCTCACCCAGTCGCTCAACACCTGTTTGTCTTCGCCTACTAGCCATTCGCGCTGATAAGGCGCATCAATAAATCGCCACGACGCACGCCCTTGGTAACGGCTCAGCAAGATGGTGTATGCGCCATTGTCGCGCATCACCTCGTAAAGGATGTGCGAGTTAGATTGGCGGAAGTAAAACTCGTCAAACGATTTCTGCCCTTGCTGAATGCCCAGCCTATGTTTGTCGGCGTTATAGAAGAACAATAGCGCGCGCAACACGGTGCTTTTGCCCACGCCTTGCGTACCTGTGAAGTGCACGTTTCCGTCTACCGAAATTTCAGCATACGGAATATTGGTGCTATTTACAAACACAATTTTATTCAGGAACTTCATCTTCGTTGGCTATTTGTATCATGTTTACAAGTTCTTCTGCATAGCGAAATGCCGAAGTAACCTTGTACGTCTCGTCTTGTTCGCTTACGCATTCGGCAAAGCCCATGTTTCCCATCTCTTGCAGCAGTTTGTTTACAATCTCTAAGTTAGAACCCACACCATATTTCTTAAACAAGTGTCCGGCTTTCTCCTTCAATTCAATGTCAAGACTTATCTGTTCTATCAGGTTGCTCTTACGAAACTGATATCCGGCCGTAAACGACTGGTTATAACATTTCAGGAAGTCAAGGTAGTCTAGCCATTTGGCGAAACTCTCCAGCTTGCTCTCTATGGCTTGTTTGTTTTCCCCCATTCGCGACAGGTAGAAATATCCGTTGCCCGTTTCAAGCCTTAGTCCTATTTCCTTAAAGTAGTTGGCATAGTCGTCCATATTCTCTTCAATGTCTTCATACAGATGCCTAACCGTACTGTCTGTACTGTCCACCGATAGAAACTCTCCTCGGCTCAGTCGTTCGTATATTCGTTGTGTATTATTTCGCATAGACGATGGGATATTCAATGTCTTGATAAGTTGCATATTCGCCAGTAAGCTTGCATTCGTCGGCATGCAGTATAACCAGTTGGCAAAATAGGGTGGCGTGGTCTTCGATGTTGCGTTCTACCTTATAGTTATATGCCAGAACGAAGTCAAACAGGTTGTACCCCGATGCCGCAAAAGCGTTCCACACTTCTGTTGGGTCCACCTCCTTCAACAGTTGCACATGTTCCTGCAAGTCTTCGTTGGTCAGTGGCTCCGCCTCTGTGCGTGCTGTTTTCTGCACACCGTTGTGTTCGGCAATTCGCCTTAGCACCTTTGCCACCCCTTCGTTCTCTCGCAGCATTTCCAGCGAAAGGCGTATTTTGCTGTACTGCCTACCTTCCATCCATAGCAGGTTCGTGTCTTCAAGCACCTGCACAATGTTCGTGTCGGTTTTTATAAGCAGTTGGTCTTGCAGGTATTTCAGCTTGCGTATCTTCTTATACAGCTGGTTTTGCAAGTCAATTTGGTTGATGTACACAATAATCTGCCTGTCTATTTCCATCAAGGCATGATATGCCTCAACAAAATCGTGCCTCACGTCGCTGCACGTCTTAGCCATGTGTGGGTCGTTGGCCATGATGAAGAAGGCCTGTTCAGTATCCATCAGCTTTTCGCACTCTTTTATCATTGCCCGTATGCTGTGGCTTTTTTCGTCCAGGTTTTTCAGTCGTTGTTTCTTTATGTTGTAGGTAGGCTCTTGCTTATAGGCATTATCCATGTTGCGTTTCAGGTCAACCACATTCTTCAAAGTTCTAAATCCCGTCTTCTTCAACAGTTGCCTCACGCTGTCTTGATAGCCGGCCTTGCGGTTAACGTTGTTTTCTTGCAGAAAATAGCCGATATGCTCTTTCAGCGTATTGATACATTCTTGCACGCTCAACACGCTTATTTCTTCATTCACGTTCAGCACCTCTTCAAAGAAGTTCAGGTAGTCGCTTTCAATTTCAACGGTGTTACCTGTTTCCACAAGCACGCCATAGTCCACCAGACGTTTTAGTCGGGTTTCGTTCCCTCCCACCAGGTCGATGGCCAGCCCTCGCGGAAACTTCAACAGCTTTCGCTTTTCAAACATCTCGCTTAGTAATGCCTGTTCGCGTGCGAGCGTCTTTGTTAGTTCTTCTATCGTTCTGAAATGTGTCAGAATGTCCATAGCAAGTAATCTTCCAAGTAAGACTGCTTCATTGTGCAAGCCTCCGAATTTAAGCAGGTTATGCCCTTCTTGGCAACAAGTAAGTAACTTGGCATTTAGCCACTTCGCGCATTGGCTTATTTCTGCGTTGCAAGAAAAATGTTCTACCCAGCATGTTGCTAAGGCAAAAGTACGAATAATATGCGAGAAAGCCACTCTTTGGGATGAAGAATTGTTTATGCACCTTAATGCTCACACCAACAAGCTTATAGTGGGCGCAAAGGCATACATTGGGGTAATAACAAAAAGAGGAACACCTGTTTTAGGTGTCCCTCTTTAAGTGATTCCGTTGGGGTTCGAACCCAAGACCCACAGCTTAGAAGGCTGTTGCTCTAATCCAACTGAGCTACGGAACCAGTATTGCAACGCCTGATGTGCGCGTTTTGCGGTTGCAAAGGTATGAAAAAAAGGGGGGATGGCAAAATATTTCGTGATAAATGTTGAAGTTGTCTTGACTTTTAGTATTTCTACCCGTTGGCGGAGTCAAATCAATAAATCTCGTCAATGAATGTGGCAACATTCCACGCCGTGGCCCAGTACCCAAGTTCTCAGATTTGGAGGTGGCGGCATTATCGCTGACGGCTGAGGCCGAAAGTATTGACAGTGAGAAATGGTTGTTTGACTACCGGTTGCAAGAACACAAAAGCAAGTTCCCCAATCTCATATCAAGAAGGCAGTTCAATGACCGCCGTAAGAAAACAGCAGGCTTATGCGAAGAGATACGCAAAAGTCATCACCTCATTTTTTCAATAATTTGAAGCTGCTTAAAATTTATAGTCACCTTTTGCCCGTTTACAAAAATAAATTCGTACGAATATACTTCTTTTGATTTAAATAAAAATTGATGGATAAGCAAATCATTATTTTTAAATGTTTTGTCATCTGTTTTAAAGCTAATATTTATGACATCGTTAAATATAAACTTATAGTGCCTATCCTGATAAGGAGACAAAAAGCTTATGAGCAGTTTATCTTTATCTTTTGATATACTAAATTTAAATTCGGTCAAAATAGCATCGTGAAGAGTTTCTCGTGTATTAAATAAATACCTCTTAGGATCCAATATAAAATGCCTTATCGATTCTGGTATTTCTTTTTCTTTCTTATAAAGAAAGTCAAAGTAATCGTCAAAATACCATATATTATTTTTCTTCTTTATTTTTGGTGTCGTCATTTGCATATATATATATATATTAAACGGATTCAGGTAATACAGACAAAAAGTTGCGCATGTCGTTGATTTTTAGCAACTATAAATCCATTAAGTTTAAATCATCGCACGTACAACCTTTATACAAAATTCGTGAGAATCCTTGAGATATGCAAGCAATTCTCACAAAATCTCGTCAATGAATGCGGCAACCTTTAGTATGTGAATTTCATTAATAACCAACCCATCGGCAGAATTAAGTATGCCCTAAATTAATTCCGCCAAAGGGTTATTTCTATAAATTGAGAGGAGTGCAGGCTTATGAACTCACGAAAGCCCAACAACTCCCGAAGACATCAGCTCACAAACTCATAAACTCAAAAGCTCCCCAACTCAAAAACTTATCAACTCAATAGCTCATCAACTCAAAAGTTCCACAACTCAAAAACTCATTAATTCAAAAACTCCCCAACTCAAAAACTTAAATTGTTATCTTTTATTTTACAATACTACTCCGAATCCCGCGCCGTTCTAGCGAAAATATAGGGCATAAAGTAGGTAAATTGCCACTATTTCTAGTCTTTCACACCTTCCAACATGTTCGTTTTTAAGAAAAGAGCCTGCATTTTGTACCATTTAGCCTTTCTAGTTTGGCTAAAGGCTCGTAATTTCTCAAGCCCAATTACTCACTTTTAACCCCCAAAAACTGCTTTTTAACAGCTATTTTGCCCTTTTCAGCCATGTTTTTCATGGCTCTGAAAGGTTTTGTTTATACCATTGCAGTGGATATTTATGCTTTTCCTCTTGAGTTTAGCTGCATTTTGCACTGCGTTTAGCACCATTTTACCTTGCGTTTAGCATCAAAACGCACTGCATTTAGCACCAAAACGCACTGCGTTTAGCGGCATATTGCACTGCGTTTTGCCGCAAATTGCAGTACATTTAGCCGCAAATAGCTCCAAATGTGGTACAAATGGCGGCCTTTTTAAATATAAATTCATTTTACCGCATTCACAATCTAGCCCCCTTTTGCCTCAAAACAAACCCTCGCGAGAATCGATTTTTTGCGACAAGGTGGGCGTTTGGTGGATAAAAAGGGCACCCATAATGTTAAATTTTATGCTGAAAAATAGACAAGAGCTGGCAGGTTGGTAGGTTGACAAGTTAATAAGAGGACAAGTGGACAAGTGAACGAGTTAATTGTTCTTTTATCGTCCCTCTAAAAGTGCGTTTTGCCTTTCCACTTCGCTCAAAGCTCCGTGTCGGCGATTTCCAATTCTCGCCATGACAATGTTTGAGCAAGCTCAACATTGTTCATTTGGCTTAACGAAAACGTTCCCTTTCGTGTTTTGGCAGAAATATGTCCATGCTGACATAGGAACATAAGAAACATGAAGAAGTGCCCTTTTACTTTTTCCTCATTATGTGCCACTGACTGTCCGTTTTCAACTTGTAGAGAATGCACTGAATTACCTCCGCAGCTCTCTTTTTTTGTTACATAACTGCGTTTTGTCGCCGATGAATGTGGCAAGTTCTCAAATTTTATTGTATCTTTGTCCAGTACTTCGTACATGAGAGGGGTGTTTATCTTGGTTTTACAGCACAGCGATAATATACTCCTCTCAATTTGTAGAGATTTTGAAAATCTAGATAACTTTAATGCCGCTCGCATGCAGAGCAATCGTTTAAAGCAATGCACGAGGTCCATCTAAGTGATGAACAATGGACAGGAAACCGCCAAAAACGATTTCATTAAGCCCGAAACGAGGTTTAAATTCATATTCAATTGAGAAATGGGCGTGTGCAGTGCTGCAAGTTGAACTACCCGAACGCGAGCCTAAAAACTAAAAGTCTATGAGTGAGAAAAGCAAAATGCGCCGTGCACAACGTGAGGCGCGCCAAGAGAAACAAGCCAAACAAGTGATTTATTGGCTAGTGGGCGTATTGGCCTTGCTAGCCCTGATCTTGCTGATTTATGCGATGAATTCGTGATTTTTCGTAGTTCTAGGCCTACGCCTTGCTTGTAAGTGTTGTTACGACATGCGCTTGCAAGCAAGGTAAAGTCTACTAAACGCAACATGTCAAACAGATGAGCGGACAAGAAATAGAACGAAAATTCTTGGTAGAAAAAGGCGATGCCTATCGCGAGGCGGCCTTTTCGAGCAGCCATATCGTGCAAGGTTACATCCCATGCGAAGGGGCGACGGTGCGCATACGCAAGCGCGACGACCGCGCTTACCTTACAATAAAAGGGCGTTCGATGAATGGTGGCTTGTCGAGATACGAGTTCGAGACCGAGATACCGCCCCAAGAGGCCGACCAACTGTTGCTGCTCTGCCGTGGCGGAGTGGTAGACAAGCGGCGGTATCTGGTGAAAAGCGGTGCCCACACCTTTGAAATCGACGAGTTTTACGGCAACAACGAAGGCTTGTTGTTGGCCGAAGTGGAATTGGAAAGTGAAGACGAGGCCTTTGAAAAGCCCCATTTCATCGGTCCGGAAGTAACAGGCGACCGCCGTTTCTACAACTCCAACCTTCTGGCTAACCCTTTTTGCCTTTGGCGAAACACCTTGCCAGAAGCATACCGATAAGGTTTCCCATAACAACGCCTATGCTATTGGCGGCAAAGTCTAGCCAGTCGCCACTGCGATTGCCGCCCGTGCAGTTGGCTTGTGCCAACTCTATTAGTCCACCCATCAACAGGGGAGCCAGAAAAACACCGATGAAAAGGCGTGTTTTGTTTAGCTTTTCATGATGGCGGAGGTATTCTGCCCACATCACCAAGCACAAAACGGCGTACATACTTATATGCACCCACTTGTCGAAAAGCGTGAGATTGTTCAGCGGTGTTTCGGGAACAGGCATCAAACAAACCACCCATATCACCAAGATGAGGCAGGTGGCGAAGGGATAGGCCATAATGATGTGTCGGCCATAATTCGTTTTTTGCAGTCTTGTTGGTTTCATATCTCTAATGTCTTTTTGGCTAACGAATGGCTCGTTATGGCCTCTGTAAAGTGCAAAATTGCTGTTTCCGAGCCCCAAAAAACAACCAAATCGTATCGCCAACGTGTAATAATGCTGCTAATTTCTATGCAAAAGTAGATGTTTTTTGTAAATTTGCACCATGATAAACCAAAATAGTTACGATTATGTCTGAAAGTAGAGCAGGATTTGGGAGTAAGTTAGGATTGATATTAGCCACGGCAGGTTCGGCCGTAGGCTTGGGCAACGTGTGGCGTTTTCCTTATATGGCCGGTGCCGATGGCGGGGCTGTGTTCATTCTTATCTATACATGCTGCATCCTATTTCTAGGCATTCCCTGTATGGTTAGCGAGTTTATCATTGGCAGGCACGGCGCATCTAACACCGCGCGAGCCTATACCAAGATTGCCGGCAAAGGCAGTCCGTGGCGTTGGGTGGGCTTTTTGGGTGTGGCAACGGGCTTTCTCATCACGGGTTATTATGCTGTTGTGGCCGGTTGGTGCCTGCAATATATGTACGCCTCGGCCACAAACCAGTTGCAAGGCGACCATGCGGCCATTGCCAGTTACTTCTCCGACTTCTCGTCTAGTGCCTTCATGCCTGTGTTTTGGACGGCCATTATCCTGCTTTTCACCCATTATGTAATCATCCACGGCGTGCGTGGGGGCATCGAAAAGGCCTCCAAGCTGTTCATGCCCACGCTTTTCGTGTTGCTGTTGGTTATCGTTGTGGCCTCGTGCATGCTGCCAGGAGCAGGCAAGGGCATTGCTTTCCTCTTCAATCCCGACTTTTCTAAGATCAATTCCAACGTTTTTCTCGATGCCCTAGGCCAATCGTTCTATTCGTTGAGCATTGCAATGGGTTGCATTTGCACCTACGCCTCCTATTTCAGTAGGCAAACCAACCTGCTGAAATCGGCTGTTCAGATTTCCGTTATCGACAGTGTGGTGGCTATTTTGGCAGGTTTGATGATATTTCCCGCCGCATTCTCGGTGGGAGTAAGCCCCGATAGCGGCCCATCGCTCATCTTTATCACCCTTCCCCACGTGTTCCAGCAAGCCTTTTCGGGCGTTCCAATCGTGGGATATGTGCTTTCGCTCATGTTCTATGCCCTCTTGGCCTTGGCCGCGCTCACGTCGCTCATCTCGTTGCACGAGGTAAGCACCGCCTTTTTCTTCGAAGAATTGCACACCACCCGTAAGAAAGCAGCCACCATCGTAACGGCAGGAACACTCACCATAGGCGTGTTTTGCTCGCTTTCGTTGGGTGCAATGAGCGGTTTGAGCATCGCTGGGCACACGCTGTTCGACATATTCGACTTCGTAACAGGTCAGATATTCCTGCCCGTGGGTGGTTTTCTCACCTGCATATTCCTTGGTTGGTTTGTGCCGCGAAAGCTTGTAAAAGACGAGTTCACCAATTGGGGCACACTTCGTTCTACGCTCTTTGGCGCCTATTTGTTCAGCGTGCGCTACATTTGTCCGCTGTGCATACTTGCCATTTTCTTGCATCAGCTAGGGCTGTTCTGATGCTTCGGAGTTGCCCCACACATGTGGCGAGCCAACGAAAAAGCCCCATTTAATCGAAACCAATAATCCTACATACCATGTCAATGAAAGAATTGTTCTACTTTCCAAAGTCCGACCGCAAGGCCATCCTTTTCCTCTTGGAGGCCATTGTGGTGATTTTCGTGGCCATTCGTTGGTCGAGTGGCTTGTCAATAACGGC
Source organism: uncultured Prevotella sp. (assembly GCA_938028745.1). Taxonomy (GTDB): domain Bacteria; phylum Bacteroidota; class Bacteroidia; order Bacteroidales; family Bacteroidaceae; genus Prevotella. The sequence goes on along the minus strand of CALIZL010000022.1, from coordinate 7,451 downwards.
CGACAAACCTGCTGCCGAGCAGCGTAAGGCATCAGAACAGGCGGTTTCATCGTCCCATTCTGATAGCGATTGGAATTTGGACGAGCCCACACAGATGGCCATTCACCTAACGCCCTTCGACCCCAATACGGCTCCGCCCGAACAACTTTTGGCTTTGGGCTTGCAGCCTTGGCAGGTGAAAAGCTTGCTGAAATATAGAAACAAAGGCGGTGTTTTTCGGCAGCCATCCGACTTTGCCCGACTATACGGCCTTACTTTAAAGCAATATCGGCAACTAGAACCCTACATCCGCATTGCCGACGACTATCGCCCAGCGGCCGATTTCATCGCCTCCGAACGGCCACGCAGCATGCACCAGCGCGACACATTGCGCTATCCCATGAAGTTGAAGGCGGGTATGCACGTGTTTTTAAACACGGCCGACACCACCGACTTGAAGAAAGTGCCTGGCATAGGCAGTTATTTTGCCCGACAAATAGTGAATTATCGTAATAGACTAGGCGGTTTCTCAGGTATCGAACAGTTGGCCGAGATAGACGATTTTCCCATTGAGTCGCTCACTTACTTTGCCGTTTCTGCCGATGAATTGGCTAAAATTCATCGCCTAAACGTTAACAAGCTAAGTCTAAACGAACTGAAAAGACATCCGTACATCAACTTTTATATGGCGCGGGCCATTGTGGATTTCCGCCGTTTGCATGGCGACTTGCAAAGTCTTGAACAGCTAAAACTGCTGAAAGACTTCTCGGAAGAGAAGGTGCGAAGACTGCAACCCTACGTCACCTTTTAAACATAATGCCGATGAAATGGGCGAAAACGTGTGTGGTGGTAAGCGAAAGCGCAGGCGAATATGCCATAGCCCGTGTGCTTGCCTCTGCTTTTCGCACGGCAACGTCTTACACGATGGGCAGCGAAATGCCCTTAATCTTTTGGTAAACGTCTAGCGCAAACAGGTCGGTCATACCGCTAATATAGTCTATCACGGCTTGTATGCGCGTTTCAAGGTTAGGGCTGTTGATGTCGTATTGGCTGCTAAACCGCTGAATAAGTTGCCTAGAATAGTACCTTTGCGGCTCGGCGGCAGCCTCAACCAATGCCGTAAGCAAGGTTCCCATAATGTTATAACCGCTCAACTCCACATCAAGCACAGGCTTGCTGTTGTATATTTTCTGTCTCGAAACCATTTCGCAGTGGCGGTAAGCCTCGCGTTCCAGGGGCGAGATATGGTCGATAAGGCAGCCTCCAAGCGTGCCATCAAGCAATTTTTGCTCGTTGGCAACGAAGGCATCTACGCATCTGCGTTCCAGCAAGCCAATCACGCAAGCCCGCATATACACCACCTTTTCGTGTACATCGGTAACGCCCTCTTCCTCAATTCGCTTTCTTATACGTTGCTTTTCGTGCTCGTCGAAGAACCCTAGCAGCAGGTCTTCGGTCTCTTCAAACGACAGGATTTTCAGTTTGTGCGAGTCTTCGATGTCCATTACCTCATAACAAATGTCGTCGGCAGCCTCTACCAGATACACCAATGGGTGGCGAGCAAACCGCAAAGGCTCGTTGGATGCAGACAAGCGAATAACGCCCAATTCATCGGCGATTTTGCAATAGGTGTCTGATTCCGTTGCAAAGAACCCAAATTTACACTTCTTTCCCGATGCGCCACTTTCGAAGGGGTACTTCACAATGCTGGATAGCATGGTGTAAGTCATCACGAAACCACCCGCGCGACGCCCGTTAAAGCGGTGTGTAAGCAGGCGGAAGGCATTGGCGTTGCCTTCAAAATGGGTGAGGTCTGTCCAGAATTTGGGTGACAATTTGTCTTTCAACGTCAGCCCGACACCTTCTGAAAAGAACGTCTGTATGGCCTTTTCGCCACTGTGCCCGAAGGGAGGGTTACCCATATCGTGTGCTAAACAGGCTGCGCTTACGATGGTGCCGATTTCTTCGAACAGCGTATTGGCCAATTCGGGATGCAACTTTACTAGTGCGCGAGCCACATCGTTGCCCAGCGACATGCCCACCGAGGCCACTTCAAGGCTATGGGTAAGGCGGTTGTGTACGAATACGCTGCCCGGCAGCGGGAACACTTGAGTCTTGTTTTGCAGTCGTCTGAAAGGAGCCGAGAAGATTAAACGGTCGTAATCGCGTTTAAATTCCGAGCGGTCGTCGTGCCTTTTGGGGTGTTTGCCTTCTTGTCCAAGGCGCATGTTGGATATCAGTTGTTGCCAGTTCATTGTCGTTATTCGTTATTTTGTATTTGCAAACTTACTCAAAAAAGTTCGTTCGCACACTATTCCCACACACATTTTATATTGTCTTATCCCGTGCTCGGCCTCCTATATATAATAAGGAGTGTTCCTATATAAGTTCTGCCCTATGCCTATTCAGTACACGCCCAACACGTTCTGTAGCCCAAGTTATGTCCGAATGTACGAATAGCCATAGTTAAAACAGATGCGCCAGACTGCAATGCAAGGCATCGACAAGCGTGATGCAGACCATCCAGTTATCTAAGACTTACCTTTCCATAGGCTCGCTGAAAAGTAATTGCGCGTTACTTTCCTAAATTTTTGTAGGCTTTATTTCCAAGTTGCTGGCAATTCTTTTACTTCAACTTTGTTTTAATCTTTCCTTCAATGCTTTTTTCTAGTCACATGAGTCACCAGATGCTTTAAAAGACTAAGCATAATCTATGCAGTATGAGTTAAAATAAACAAAAGTGGTTACATAATGAAATGTAATTGTGATAAAACGAAAAGAACGGCCGCCATCCTATTACTTTATAAACCAGTTATAACATAAAATAACGTAAAGAAATTTGTTTTGTTTGTAAAAACGTTTAACTTTGCAAAACAAAGCCGAATGCCGGCAACATTATTGAACATCCTGTTATCCCTATTGGGGGTTATGATGTCATTTTGAGTTAGTGTTAGGCCAACAGGTAAAGATGAATGCCCACTGTACGGACAAAGGGTATGCCATGAAGAAATAATTTGGGGAATTAGAGGCGACAATTGCCGAAATGGAGAATTAGGAGATTTGTACGGCTCGTATTTATACATTTAATTAGGAAAGAACATGAAACACAAAACACATCGAACATATGTAGAAAGAGTAGGAGTTTCGTCCCAAATGGCGCTTTGCCCCATGAATGGATGCCTCCAACAGCGAACGATTATGCTAACGCGTTGCTGCTTGTAGCGCGTTTGTCCATCTCTCAAAAGTTTCAAAACATCTAATAATCCAATAATAAACCATAGGAACATGAACACTTTTCGACTTTTATTTTTAACGTTGCTATTGATGGCACTGCCATTAAAAGGCTTCTCTTATACCACCGGACAGATTGTGGGGTTCGGCGGACTATACTATAAGGTGACCTCGGGAACCAAGAACACACTTGCCTTCATAGGGACCGACGGTAGCAAGACGAGCATGTTAAACTTGCCTGCAACGGTTTCTGATGGTAAGGATGTGACGTTTACGGTTACCTCTGTGGATTACTATCCTGGTTATAGTTGTCAGGAAATGACGGGTATTGTACTCCCAGAAACCGTAACGAGCATTGAGGCCTATGCCCTCTCGTGGGCCAAGTTGAAGACTATGTATATCCCTAAATCGGTGACGAAAATTGCCGACAACGCTCTTTGCAATATTGGGCTTGCCCCAAAATATACCGTGCATGGCGACAACAAGCATTTTGAAGCAGATGCCACAGGTACGCTGTATTCAAAGGGAAAAGGGAAACTATACTCCGTACCTTCCCAAATTCCCCTTAAATCAGGTGGAGTTTACGAGGTAGATTCTAAAGTCACGCATATATGCAGGGGGGCATTTCTCAATATTTCGGGACTAAACAAGGTTGTGTTACCTAAGAACCTGAAAACCATATCCAAGGGTTTCTTCACCATAGCTCCCACTTATTCGCTCAAAGAATTCGCGGTTGCGTCTGGTGGTAGCACCACGTTTCACGTAAAGGACGGGGTGTTGTTTGATGGTAAAACGCTTGTGGTGTATCCCAGAGGCAAAACAACCCCTCACTACACCGTGCCAGATGACATAGAAACGATTGACAACTATGCCATATCCGACAACGGCAATCTGTTGAGCGTTAACCTGAATAAAGTTAACACGTTGTTGAGTTCGGCCATCTACAATGCAGGGAAGCTCACCACAATAACTATCCCCAAAGGCATTAAGAAATATGGGACCGTGCCTTATAAAGGCTTGCTTCAGGGATGCTTTGAGTCGTGCCGTGAGTTGAAAAACTATGTTGTGGCTGCTGGCAACACCGACTTTGTTGCCGAAGACGGAGTTTTATATTCGGCAGATAAGCGGATTCTTTACTTCTATCCACCAAAGAGGCTCGGTAACACCTACACTATTGCCACGACGGTAACGACTATTGCTGAAAGGGCTTTCCAGGATGCGCAGTACATATCCTCCATTTTTATTCCCCAGAAGGTTAAATCTATTGGTACAGACGCATTCCGCTCAATGAATTCCCTTACGAAGGTGACTTTCGATAAAGAGTCGCAAGTTAATTACTTGGCAGGGTTGGCATTCAGAGGATGCCAAAAACTTAAAGAGGTTACACTGCCTAAGGGATTAACCTCGTTGGGTACGGTTTTCTACGAGTGCAGTAATCTCGAGGTTGTGAATGTCCCCGAAAACGCTAAGTTGACTAATATATGGGGTGGCGCATTTGCTACCAACAGAAAGTTGAGGGAATTTAATTTTAAAGGTGAAAGCCAACTCAAGACGATTGGCGACAATGTGTTTGCCGGACTTACAGAACTTAAAGCCTTCAGCATACCCAGATCGGTAACAAAGATTGCAGCCAATGCCTTTATTGGATGCAAGAAGCTGGCGAAAGTGACTTTCCACGACGAGGCTGTGATACAGGAGATAGGCGAGGGAGCCTTTGCCGACTGTGGCATCACCAGCATTAACATCCCTAAGAATGTTAAGAAGATAGCACGCGAGGCTTTCCTAGGTTGCCAGGCACTTACCAAGATCAACATCACAAAGGCAACGACGGATATTAGTCCTGAGGCATTTAAGCAATGCACCCAGCTAACAGAGATAAACGTAGATAGAGACAATGCTAAATATACCAGCATCGATGGGTATCTGTTGTCGAAGAACAAAACGGAACTGATGATATTCCCACCAGGTAAGGCAAACGATCGTTTTACGCTCTTGCCACCGTCCATCACCAAGATCGGCGATTACGCTTTCTACGACTGTAAGAAGTTGGAGAACGTAACCATTCCCAACAAGGTGAAGTCCATTGGTAAACGAGCGTTTGGCCTTTGCGACAACCTTAACACCATCACCTTCCTTTGCGATGAGGTGATTGGCCCTGGTTTCATCAGTCAAGGTGGTAATGATGCGGCATTCGATGCTGACAAAGGTCCCCAAAAGAAGATGGGTAAGATCGCGATTAATGTCCGTAAGAGTAAGTTCGGTGAGTATCAAACCATCCCCTTCTATAAGAAGTTCGCAGGGATATATCCTTCGTTTACAGATGCTAAGGAAGAGTATATCGCTGTTTCGGACAAGGCCGTAGCCCTGCTCAGTACAACGAATACTGACCATACCTTTGTGCTTCCTACGAAAATTAGGTTCGGTACTAAGTCTTTTGACGTGAGTTATATTGGCGACTATGCTTTCGAGAATATCTCGCCCAACGTTAAAGAGGTAGTGGTAAAGCGAAATGTGGCGTACATTGGGGCTAAGGCTTTCGTTACGTCGGGAAACACTTTGCAAAGTGTGTTCTTCATAGAGTCTAGTCCTTCTAAGGAGATGCTTAGCACCACACGTTTTGAACTGGATGCAACGGAACAGAACTATAACGAGTTTGCTTCAGGCACTAAGATATATGTGAAGAAGTCGGCTTACGGCTTGTATATGAATGCGTGGAAGAAAATGGTGTATAATACTACTACGAAAAAGGAAGAGCCAAGCCAATACGACTTCACTTCGCAGATTGACTATCGAATAAAAGATGTAAATATAAATACGAAGTATGCTACATTTGCCCGCGAGTTCGACGTTGATTTTGGGGATTGTCTTTCTGAAAACGGTTCGCGTGTGGCTGCATTTGTTTCAGGTTCTCAAATTAAGTTCGGGGTTCCCGACTATGGCAATGCCATGTTTCGCATCAGGATGAAGAGCATCGACCTTAATGGTGGGGTACCCAACTCGTATGGCTACATACCTGCACACACTGGCGTGTTGTTAAAGGTTATAGGGAAGGAAAGTGCCACCAACGCAAACTTCTATTACACCATTGGCGAAAAGGACAATGTAAAGTATAGCATAAACAGTAATGTAATGATTGGGGTTACAGAAAAGCCACGCAAGTTGTTGCCCGTTGGCCAAAACACGTTCTACGTCATGCAAGGAGGAACGTTTAAGCGGGTTCACACTGTTATACAAAACTTCCCTGTACACAAGGCCTTCCTACGCGTAAAAAAGGTTGCAGGAGCTAAGTTGATATTACAATTTGATGATGAAGAGCTTGTAGTTGAAGGTGAAGAAACAACAGGTATAGAAGGTGTAACAACCGATGAGAACAAAACGGACGATGATGGATACTATAATCTGAACGGACAACGCGTAACCAACCCGCAGAAAGGTATCTACATACATCGGGGTAAGAAGGTTATCTTTAAATAATGTATATACCATGAAGAAGAGAACATACATAACGCCGCTGGCCGAAAGCATAAGTGTAGTAGCAGAACGGTTGATGGAGGTTGCCAGTCCGGGCGTTGGTGGTGGCTACGACCCCGGTAAACCCATTGATGGAAAAGACTCGAATGATTTCGAGGAAGACGAAGACATAATTTTGGGGGAAAGTGACAACCCCTCGCCAACTGGATTTTGGTAAAGGGGTGTTCTTAATGGCCACCTGAACATAAGTTTTTTATAGGATGTGATGATTGAATGGAGTTTCGAGCAGGGGAGTAATTGCACCTTCCCTGTTCGACTTCTCGTGTATATACGTTTCTTGCTGGCAAGAAAGGAGGGAAAATGGTTTTACTGTTTTATAAATGTAATCATTATGAGCCCATCAATTTATGCGCTTATAAGCTTATGAGCCTATGCGCAGAAATGGTCTAATGTCGCTCTGCTTTATTTTACAAAACGTGATTTATTTCTCACACATTCTAGTGAAAAAACGGCTTAAAAACGAACAAAAAATCGCTGTTTTCTGCTTCTCGTCTTTTACTTTCTGTGTAAATTTTCGAATTTTAAAGGCGTTTAGCACCATTTTACCTTTCTAGTTTGGTTGTCTACTCGTAATTTTTCAAGCCCAATTATTCGCTTTTAGCCCCTAAAAACGCACTTTTTAATGGTTGTTTTGCCCTTTTGTGCCATGTTTTTAGGTTCTTCCGTTAAATGCGTAGACGCCTATCATGCAATGCATATAGTCTTAATGT
>CALIZL010000021.1 GCA_938028745.1 uncultured Prevotella sp. | reverse complement strand
ATGCCGCTTAGAGATTTGCTGGTGCCAGAGAAAGCAAAGGAGAACTTACAATCTGCAACTCTGCTAAGTCTTAATTTCTTTTAGTGGACACTAGTGGTTGAAATTAAACTATCTGTTGTTTTAGGAAAAATGTACTATTAACAGATTTTTAAAAACCAAGCTAAGGCATCGGCTATGGTTGGCGAAAAGTGTATTAGGTTACCACGATTACTTTCGTAAATGAAACTTTTAAGGCTTTCGCTGGGAAAGACGGAGAAGTCGCCAACAACGGCCAAACGCATCCGAAAGGTGGAGAACTTTTGCAAAATCTCGCCGGCCAACATCGTTTTGAGGTCGAAAAAGCGTGGCGAAATTTTGTCGGCAGAGATGATCATGCCATCGAAACCTTGATAATAGGCATTTCCCAAAAGGTCGTTTACGTCTTCGGGGACAGTCAAAAGCATATCGTTGGCGGCAACTTCGGCCACCATCGCCTTGCCTATGGTATGCGATATGAAACTAAAATCAGTCATGGTCGCCCATCCATGTATCACGTAATTGCGTCATTCTGTCGAACACGATGTTTGCTCCTTCTCCAGCCAAAGTTGCATTGGGTAAGGGTCCGCTATTAACGGCAATCGTAAATATCTTTGCAGCCACACCTGCTCGCACACCCATTGGCGCATTTTCTACCACAATTCCTTGCCAGGGTTGTAAGTTTCCGGCTTTTTGCAAGCCCATCAGATAAGGGTCGGGAGCTGGTTTTCCACGCGTCACATCATAAGCCGAGACAATCTTATCGGCCGTAACAAAGCCCTTAAAATCATGTTGCAAACGCTCAATCAGTGGTAGCTGACCACTCCCGGTAACCACAACGATGCACATGCCAGCCGCCTTTATCTTCTCCATCAACTCTAAAACACCCTCCATGATGGGTGCTTTGGGTAGCAGTCCGAAGAGTCGGGCCTTCTCATCGTACATCATTTGCGCCTCGTCTTCCGATATGTCACGTCCCTGTTGAGCCTTCACCATCAGCCTAATGGTTTCTACGCCGCGCATTCCTTCGGTAGCATACACGCCGGCAGCCGTCATTTTCAGTCCAAATTTTGCCATAGCCTCTTGCCAGCAACGGGCGTGATTGGGCATGGAATCGTACAACACGCCATCCATATCGAAGAGTACGGCTTGCGGTTGAAAGCTATCGAAACCGCGTTTTTCCAAATAAGACTTCACTTCTTGTTCGTGTCCAAAAGGCAAATTGGGCGAAGTTGGAGCATACATATTGTTCATTTGCGAATACAATAGCAAGCAAAACGCCTCTTCGTTTTTGCAGGCGAAGAGGCGTTTCGCATATTAAAAAGTTTATTTCAGACGTTCTTTTATAGCCTTGCTCTCGGCCTCGTAACCTGGTTTGTCTAGTAAGGCAAACATGTTTTTCTTGTAAGCCTCTACGCCTGGCTGGTTAAACGGATTTACGCCAAGCACGTTTCCGCTGATGCCACAACCTATTTCGAAGAAATAAATCAATTGTCCGATGTAATATTCGTTCAGTTCGGGCACGCTGATGCGGATATTTGGCACGCCACCATCTACGTGAGCGAGCAGTGTTCCCAACTCGGCCATCTTGTTAACCTCGTCAACACGCTTGCCAGCAAGGAAGTTCAAACCGTCTAGATTCTCGTCATCGTTGGGGAACAACAGTTTCTTTGCAGGTTGTTCCACGCTTATTACGGTTTCGAAAATACTGCGTTCGCCTTCCTGAATCCATTGTCCCATAGAGTGTAGGTCGGTGGTAAAGTCACACGATGCGGGGAAAATGCCCTTGTGTTCCTTACCTTCGCTTTCGCCGTAAAGTTGTTTCCACCACTCGGCAATGAAGTGCAATTTGGGCTGATAGTTCACCATTATCTCGATTTTCTTTCCCTTCTCGGTGTACAATGCGTTGCGCACGGCAGCGTATTGGGCAGCGATGTTCTCAGCAAAGGGAACGCTGGGGGCTGTGGCTTTCTCCATATCGGCGGCACCATTAACCAATGCCTTAATGTCGAAACCTGCGCAAGCGATGGGCAATAGGCCAACAGGTGTCAACACCGAGAAACGTCCACCCACATTGTCGGGTATCACAAAGGTCTTATAACCTTCTTTGTCGGCGGCAGCTCTTGCAGCTCCACGTTTGGCGTCTGTAATGGCCACGATAACATCTTTGGCCTCCGCCTTACCGCGTTGTTCTTCGCATTGCTTTTTAAGTAGACGGAATGCGAGAGCCGTCTCGGTGGTAGTACCCGACTTGGAGATATTAATCACACCGAAACGTTTATCCTTTAAATAGTCGGAAAGTTCGGAGAGATAGTCTTCGCCGATGTTGTTTCCTGCGAAAACAATAGTGGGATTTGCCTTATCGCCCACAAGCCATGCGAACGAATTACCCAAAGCCTCGATTATGGCACGCGCACCGAGGTAGCTGCCACCGATGCCTGCCACAACGATTACTTCGCATTTCTCACGCAAGGTGTTGGCAACGGCTTGCACCTCGTCTAGAAATTGGGGGGTGATGGAGCTGGGCAAATGCAGCCAACCCAAGAAGTCGTTACCAGGACAAGTGCCATTTTCAAGAGCCTTTTGCGCCGCTTTCACTTTCGGCTCGTAGGCTTTCACTGCGCCCTCACTAAGAAATTGGGCGGCTTTGGTGATGTCTAAGCTGATATTTTTCATCTTATATATTTGTTTTTGACGTAAGCGCATGTTCTTTTGACTGAAAGACAGAAGGACATGTTTTTAGGTCGGGGGTTATTATATGTAAGTTAATCTTTATACCACTTTGTTTATTCGACAGAAGTTAATGTTGCTTTGACAGAAGAACATAAGGACATAAGTTTATTGAAAAGGAAATTCCTTTGAGAGATTGAATGTTATTGGCTTGCGAAAATGTTTAATGTGCTTTGCGATAAGTTCTGAATTTACGTTTAATAGTTATGAGTTCACTACCAAAATTGATCAGTAGACCATAGTCAATATGCAGAGCCGTAAGGTAGTTTACTAGCTGTATTTCGTACGCAACCGCAAGTGAATGAACTGCTTTGAGTTCCAGTATGACTTTATCTTCCACCACAATGTCAGCTCGATAACTTCCAACTACGCGACCTTTATACATTACTTCAAAAGGCATTTCTGTCTTTACACTAAGACCTTGTTCCCTCATCTCAATGACCATTGCATTCTTGTATACATTCTCTGCAAAACCAATAGACAGCTGTTTGTGCACTGTATAAGCACAATTTATAATCTTAGTTATCGCATTTTCTACCTCCATATTGTCGATCGTATTGTGAAAAGCTTAAATCAAGAGCATGTGCTTATGTCCTTCTGTCAAAAATATGAATATCTTTTTGAAGGTTTATCTAAAGCTATCGGTAAGCAACTTTATCTCCACTTGTGGCGAAATCTTCTCGTACAATATATTATATACGGCATCGAGAATGGGCATGTTCACGTGCAGATGACGGTTAGTTTCCTTCATACACTTCGTGCCGAAATAGCCTTCGGCAATCATTTCCATTTCTATTTGCGCGCTTTTAACGCTATATCCTTTGCCAATCATCGTACCAAAGGTACGGTTTCGCGAAAAATTAGAGTAGCCCGTAACCAGCAAATCGCCGAGATAAACACTGTCGTAAACACTGCGTTCGAGCGGATGTACCGCCGAAAGGAAACGCGACATCTCTTGAACAGCGTTGGACATGAGCACAGCTTGGAAGTTGTCGCCATACTTCAAACCGCTACAAATGCCGGCGGCAATGGCGTAAACATTCTTCAACACCGACGAATATTCAATGCCCACGACATCCTGACTGGTCTTTGTCTTGATGAAATCGCTGCTTAAAATCTCGGTGAAGGCTTGCGCTTTCTCTCTGTCGGCACAGCCTACGGTGAGATAAGACAACCTTTCGAGGGCTACTTCTTCGGCATGCGAAGGACCGCCGATGCAAGCAATATTGGCGTAAGGCACATCGTACACCTGATGGAAGAACTCGGAGCAAAGCAAATTGTCGTCAGACACAAGTCCCTTAATGGCCGTAACCACGAACTTATCGTGCAAACGCGTCTTCAACTTTTTGAGATGACTCTTCAAATAAGGTGAGGGCGTAACAAACACAAGTGTGTCGTAGTTCTCCACAATCTTGTTGATGTCGCTCGAAAAGTAAATCTCGTCTACGTTAAAATGAACGCTCATCAAGTAGGCTGGGTTGTGTCCCAAGCGCTTAAAGTCGTCTATACGGTCGTCGCGGCGCATATACCAGCCGATGTGATGCGTGTGTCGCACCACAATTTTGGCAATGGCAGTAGCCCAGCTACCACCTCCCACTATTGCTATTTTACCGCAATTAAACATGGTTAAGTGAAAGGGTTAAAGGTGAGAAGGAGCGAGGAGTGGGCAAGTATCGCCCTTTTGAACCTCAAAAAATAACAAGGCAAAAGGGCGGAAAGGAAAACAAAGGCCTGTGCCTTACGCGTTCCCTTTCACCCCTAGCCGTTATTTAGCCTTCGTTGGCCTTGTCTATCCAAGCTTGGAAGGCGTCCACCTTCGGGTTCTCATACCCTAGTTTATATTTCTTGTTTACGTTGCAAACGTCCATTTGCAGCTTTTGCGCCTTCACCTCTTTTATGTCAGAGATGAGGTTATAGCCAGCTTTATTGAACACGGACACCCATTCGGCGGGCACTCCTAGTGCTTGCCACTCGGCCGTAGTGCTCTTGGGAATACTCTTTTCGGGACGCATCTGCGGGAAGAGCAGCACTTCTTGAATGGCAGTTTGACCCGTCATAAGCATCACGAGGCGGTCTATACCGATGCCGATACCCGACGTTGGGGGCATGCCGTATTGCAAAGAACGAAGGAAGTCCTTGTCAATTATCATTGCCTCGTCGTCGCCCTTATCAGCAAGTTTCATCTGTTCAACGAAACGTTCCTCTTGGTCGATGGGATCGTTAAGCTCTGAATAGGCGTTAGCCAGCTCTTTTCCGTTAACCATAAGCTCGAAACGTTCGGTCAATCCAGGCTTAGAACGGTGCATCTTTGTTAGCGGACTCATCTCAACTGGATAGTCGGTGATGAAGGTTGGCTGAATAAACTGACCCTCACAGAACTCTCCGAAAATCTCATCGATAAGCTTTCCTTTGCCCATCGTGTCGTCTATGTCTAGCTTCAGTTCCTTGCAAACCTGCCTAATCTCGTCTTCCGTCTTGCCATCAAGGTCATAACCCGTCTTCTCTTTTATGGCATCGAGTATGGGTAAGCGGCGATAAGGAGCCTTAAAGCTGATAACCTGCCCATCAACAACGCTTTCGGGCTTGCCATTAACGGCCACGCAGATGGTTTCGAGCAGACGTTCGGTGAACGACATCATCCAATTGTAGTCCTTATATTGCACATAAAGCTCCATCAACGTGAACTCTGGGTTGTGCGTTCTGTCCATACCCTCGTTACGGAAGTTCTTTCCTATTTCGTAAACACCCTCAAATCCGCCAACGATGAGTCGTTTTAGATAAAGCTCGGTGGCGATACGCAGGAACATTTCTTGGTTCAGCGCGTTGAAATGTGTAACGAATGGGCGCGCCGTAGCACCGCCCGCAATACTTTGCAGCGTAGGTGTTTCAACCTCTGTGTAGCCTGCCTCGTCGAAGAATTGGCGCATAGTGCTAATTACCTTTGCGCGTTTTAAGAAGGTTTCCTTGATGCCTTCGTTCACAACGAGGTCTACATAACGTTGACGGAAACGCAATTCGGGGTCGTCGAACTTGTCGTAGGCCACTCCATCCTTATACTTCACTATGGGAAGTGGCTTGATGCTCTTGCTCAACAGCGTGAGTTCTTTGGCGTGAACCGATATTTCGCCCGTCTGTGTGCGAAATACGAACCCACGTACGCCTACAAAGTCGCCGATGTCGAGCAAGCGTTTGAACACCGTATTGTACAATTCCTTATTCTCATCAGGGCAGATGTCGTCGCGCGTAACATACACTTGTATGCGCCCTTTCGAATCTTGCAGCTCCATAAAGCTGGCCTTTCCCATCACGCGGCGCGTCATCATCCTACCAGCAATGCACACTTCGCGTTGCTCGTCGTCCTTAAAGTTATCTCTTATGTCGGTTGAAAAAGCATCAGTGGGATACTCTGCTGCGGGATAAGGGTCTATTCCCAAGTCGCGCAACTCTTGCAGGCTCTGTCTTCTTACTATCTCCTGCTCACTTAGTTCTAATACGTTCATACTTTCTTCTATGTGCTTTATGATTGCAAAAGTACGAAAAAAAAGTGAAAGGGTGAACGTCTGTCCGCCTAAGTTTTAGACTTTGAGGCATTCGGCGTTCTATAACACACCATTTGGCGCGCGCTTTTCTCTCAGCTCCTTTACGTTTATTCTTCGTATCACCTCCCTTACGTTTATCCCTCCATCAGGTCTTCTCCCCTGTGCGTTTTGGCCTCGCGCTCTTCCCTATCGCGTATTTCTTTGGCCTTCTTGGGATAGAAAATCATGCGCAACGACTGGTTGTAGTTAAAGTAGTTCCACATCCAATTGAGCAGAACCACCATCTTGTTGCGCACGCCAAGTATCGAACGCAGGTGCACAACGAGCCACATGAACCATGCCCAAAAGCCTTTCATCTTTATTTTGGCAAACTCGGCCACGGCTTTGTTGCGACCAACGGTGGCCATTGCGCCAAGGTTTTTATAGCGGAAAGGGCTTAACGGCTTGGCTTTTGCCATGCGTTTAAGGTTTTTAGCCAGGTTTTCCCCCTGCTGAATGGCCACCTGTGCCAACTGCGGATGCCCGTTGGGATAGTCTTTATCGCCTTCAACGATACACTGGTCGCCAATGCAGAACACATTTTCTAGCCCCTCTACCCGATTAAAGGCATCTACTTTGATGCGCCTTCCACGGCCTAAATGAGTGGCATCGAGGTTGCCAACGGCCTGTCCTGCCACGCCGCTTACCCAAATAAACGTACGAGTAGATATCGAAGAACCATCGGCCAACATCACTTTATGGTCCTTATAGTCGGTCACCATCTTGTTAAGCAAGATGTTTACGCCCATTTCGCGCAGATACTTCTCCACTGCCGACGACGATTCGGGCGACATGGCCGACAACAATCTATTGCCAGCCTCGATGAGATAGATGTTCATCAAGCTGGGGTCTAGGTCGTGATAGTCGTGTGGAAGAATTGTATGTTTCATTTCAGAGAGCACACCTGCAATCTCAACGCCCGTTGCTCCACCGCCAACCACCACCACATTAAGCAGCTCTTGCTGTTCTTGTTTCGTGGCACAGGTTATGGCGCGTTCGATGTTCGCCAGTATAGCGTTTTGCAAACCCATTGCCTCGGCCACCGTTTTCATGGGCATGGCATGCTCTTCAACATTCTTATTGCCAAAGAAATTGGTGGTAGTACCAGCCGCCAGCACCAAATAATCGTACTCCACCTTCCCTATTGAGGTCTGAATTAGTTTCTTTTCGGGGAAGATGGCACGCAATTCGGCCATTCGGAAATAAAAGTTCTTGCGTTTTTGAAAGTTTCTGCGGAAAGGAAACGATATGGAACTGGCCTCCATTCCTGCCGAGGCCACCTGATAAATAAGCGGTGGAAACTGGTGATAATTGTTCTTGTCGATAAGTATCACCTGATAATCGGTGCCTTTAAGCCTGTTTGCAACCTGCAAACCACCGAATCCACCGCCAACTATCACAATCCGCTTGCGGCCGTCTTTTGCTATGTTTAGACTCATGTCTTTATTATTTTACCTAAAACAATCTTTCTTGTGGGGCTTGCCCACCATGCAAAATTACATAATTTATTGCGGAAAAGATGTTGGTAAACCCTAAAAAATCGACATATGCTGCATAGCTAAACAAATTCATCCCGCACGGATAAGCCGTACGGGATGATAAAATGGTTTACTTCTTGATGTTGAAATTACTTAACCAACTTCAAGGTGTAGTCGTTGCCACTGGCAGCTTCTTCCAATTGGTCGTTAACAACACTCAAAGTAGCATCGTCTTTAACGAGCAGATAAAGAGCGTTGTCCTTGTCCATAGGTAGCTTGTAAGCGGTTACAGCCTTGCCCTTAACGTCTTTCTTAATGGTTTCAACGGCGCCAGTGTAGGTCTTCACGTCGTCTTTGCCGTCCTTAGCTTGCAAGTAAACCTCTTCCATCTTGAAGGTCTTTGCAGAGTCGCCAGACAATGTTACAGTATACTTGATACCAGGACCGTCGGCAGCGGGGATAGTTCCGCTATAAGTCATACCTGCTGCTGCAGTTGTGTCAACAGCCATTACTGAGTCCTTAGGATTTTCTACCTTTGCGTTCTTGCCCGTTTGGTTACAAGAAGCGATAACTGCGCAAGCAGCTACCATCATAAATAACTTTTTCATGTTTCTCTTTTATGTTTGAATTAAAATCGGGTGCAAACTTAGAACAAAAAACGCATAAAACAATGATTTGTATTCATAAAAGAATTTAAAATGATGGAGAAAAGTTGTTTTATGAGTAACTTTGTGCTCAACAACATAAACTACATTTATTAAAGACAACACAATGAACAAAGTAATTATAACCAACGTTACCGACCCCGTTTGCCCTTGGTGCTGGGGCGAAGAACCCTTTTTCAGAAAGTTAGAGACCCATTTCCCCAATCTTATCACTTGGCGAAACGTGATGGGCGGCCTTGTTGAGGACATGAATAAGAACAAACCTGCCGACATGGATGCCCAATCCTATTATAATAAGGAGAACAAGGACTTCATAACTCACTGCTTGGAAACGGCCGAAAAGCACCACATGCCCATCAAAGTGGAAGGGTTCAACCTCTTTTCGGAAACAGAAAACTCGTCGTTCCCCCTTTGCATTGCCTTTAAAGCTGCGCAAATGGCAGACACGGAAAAGGCCGACCTCTTTCTATATAACTTGCGTGCGGCAGCTATGGCAGAGGCACGACAGGCAATAAGCGAAAGCGAGCTGATAGCCATTGCCGACGAAAGTGGCATCGACATCGCCGCTTTTCTCGACCCATTGAGCGATGGTTCGGCCGAAAAGGCTTTTTGGCAAGACGTAGAAGAGGCTAAAAGTCTTAAAGTAGAGGTGTTCCCCACCTTTGTTTTCGAGTACGAAGGCAAAAAGATGGCTCTCAAAAGTTTCCGTGATTACAACACGATGGCTGCCATGATAAAGGCTGTTAGCGGCGGAAAGCTATTGCCACAAGCTGTTAGTTTCTCGCCTGACGCCTTGTTCGAGCTGATGGAAACACATCCCCGACTAGCTGCCGAAGAGGTGAAAGAGGCTTTCGACTTTGCCGATTTGCAAGCTATGGAAGATGCCATCGCTCCACTTCTGGCCACTGGTGAGCTGATAAAACAACCTGCCGACAACAGCTATTTCGTAAGAAAGCCTGCCAAAGGCATGGCGTGCGACCTGACAACAGGCATCTGTAAATAGCCTGAAACGACGAGTACTGCGCCCTTGTTTGCACATGTTAAGAACAGCGGGGGGGATGTTATTGCCTGGGCAAGACATCCCCCCGCTTTTTTGCTACTAACAAGCAGCGGCCCCCACTCCACCCCAACAACGAGGAACTGAGACTGCAAATTTCACCACTGTTACTAGTTACTTAGATATAACTCGCATCGCGCGGTCGGTCGTAAACCTAGGTCTTTTCTGCACAGTTGGCCATGCGCGTGTACGCGGTAAAATTGTTTTTGTCTAGTTTTTGGTAGAAATTTTAACATTATAAGTGCCCTTTCCGTCCACCAAACGCCCACCTTGCCGCAAATAATCGATTCTCGCGAAGGTTTGTTTAGGTGCAAAATGGGGCTAGTTGTAAATGCTGGCAAAATGAATCCACATTGCATAAAATTGCAATTTACACTGGATTATGTGCTATTTGCAGCAAAATGCAGTGCAATATGCTGCTAAATGCAGTGCATTTTGGTGCTAAACACAGTGCATTTTGGTGCTAAACACAGCGCATTTTGGTGCTAAATGCAGTCCATTTTGGTGCTAAACGCAAGCCATTTTGATGCTAAACGCAAGCCATTTTGATGCTAAACGCAAGACGAAAAGCATAAAAATTCACCGCAATGGTATAGAAAAAGACCCTTCATACCATTAAAAACATGTATCAACAGGGGCAAAATACACATTAAAAAGTGGAGTTTTCGTTGCTAAAAGTGGGTAATTGGACTTGAAAAATCTAGCAATGACAACCAAATTAGAAAGGTCATATGGTGCAAAATGCAGGTTGTGTTCTTAAAAGTAGACAAAGTAAAACATGAGCAGGGTTAGGAATAGAGGATTTTTACCGACTTTTTAACCAATATTTTCGCTAGAACGGAATGAATTCTGGAACGGATTTGTAAAACAAAAGCAATGTTTTTTCGTTTTTAAAGTTGATAAGTTTGTGAGTTGGTAGGTTTGAGAACTCTACCAAACTTGTCACCCTCTCAACTTTCATCTCTATAACTTTAAAATGGACGACTTGTTTATGGCCCGTTAAGATTGGAACAAATTTATATTAATCAATAGTCCCATAACGAGCGGACTATCTAGCTATTTTCCATCATTGAATTTAGTTTTATCGAACAAGGCAGTTAAGCAGGTGTTGACCCCTAGTAATATGCTTAGGATTTGCAAGACTTCATAGGTTGAGTTTTCCCAATTCATACCATGATGGACGATTGCCACAAGACAATAGGTTATACAAGCATCAGCATCACAACAAACACAAGCAAGCGTTAAATAAAGCTAACAAATGGGACGTTTAGAAACAAGGTTCATTCTTTTGTCGTATTTTTGCAAGGTGAATAATTGCGCGCAGAAAACAAACGCACGCAGCTTTAGTCGCCAATAGGCACAATCAATGGTTTAACACATGAACAATAACAAACACATCAGACGTTTTCTAGCATGGATGTTCATCGTAACATTCATGTCGGTGCTTGTTATAAAAGATTTTCATGCGCACGACGACCATTCTGCCAAGGTGCAACTCGTATGCGATGGCAGCACGAAGACTTTCAAATCATCCTGTTTCATCTGCGACTTTATCATGCACGAGGCTAGTACGCCTACACTGCAAACTTACCAACCAGCAGTGTATGCCACCATACTCACGCCTTATATATTTACCCAGCAAGTTGTTTACCGCCACGTTGAAGCGGTAAATAGCCACTCGCCGCCAACGCGCGCTTAATCTTACCACCACTCACCCCTATTGTATCTATTCGGCAGGACAATTACGCCTTTTCGGATAGGCATTGTAGGTTGCATTTACATTTTTATCACAGGAGGCCGAACTAGGTTCGGTCGCTCCTCCAATCAGTAATTATACACTGTTTGCTTGTCGTGCTGAATCAACATATCACTTCGCACGCAAGCCAACACACATAGACGTATGTTTAAAAGAACTTTTCTTTGCGTCGCACTCGGTGCGAGCATTGCACTATGGGTTTCAGCAAAACCCTCAACCGCTAAACACCCTATCTCGCTAAGCCAACAAACCGACACAACGACAAACATAAGCAAGAAAAACGGCAAGTCGGTTCTTGGCCAAGAGCACAACATCAACGAGATTGTTGTAACAGGTGTGCGACAACAGGCCAGCATCAACAGCGTAAGCGAAAAGATAGGCGAAAACCTTATCGACCGCTCAATGGGCAAATCGCTTGCATCCATTCTCGAACATGTTAGTGGAGTAAGTTCCATTCAGACGGGAACAACGGTGGCCAAGCCCGTTATCAACGGCATGTATGGCAATCGTATACTCATTGTTAACAATGGAGCAAGGCAGACGGGACAGCAATGGGGCGCCGACCACGCACCCGAAATTGACCAGAACAGCAGCGGTTCTATCGAGGTTATCAAAGGTGCAGAGTCTGTAAGGTATGGATCTGAGGCACTAGGCGGAATAATCGTGATGGAACAAAAACCACTGCCTTACGGACAAACTGGCGTTTCGGGACACCTACGAACGCTCTACGGTAGCAATGGCAAACGCTATTCTGTTGTGGCACAGGCAGAAGGAACGATGCCTTTCAGTAATGGTTTGGCTTGGCGACTGCAAGGAACCTACGCAAATTCGGGTGACCAAAGCGCGGCCAAATACCTGCTTAACAACACCGGTTATCGCGAACACGACTTCTCGGCGTCATTGGGTTACAAGTACAACGCCCTTAAATTGGAAGGCTATTACAGCATGTACAACCTAAAATTGGGCGTTTTGCCTAGTGCGCAAATGGGTAGCGAAGACTTGTTGAAGCTGCGCATCGAGCTCGGTCAACCCGTGGAAATCTATCCATACAGCCGTCACATCGACTACCCTTTTCAGCATGTTGTTCACCATACGGCCATTGGCAAGGCTTCTTTTGATGCGGGCAAGTTCGGCATTTTCTTATGGCAGACAGCCTTTCAGCACGATGACCGCAAGGAAAATCGCATCAGAAGGATGAACCTCTCGAATATTCCGGCAGTGAGCCTGTATCTTACCTCGTTTCAAAACCAATTGAAATGGAATTTGACTTACAACAAATGGAATACCGAAGCAGGCGCATCTTACTTGCACATACGTAACCGCAACCAAGGAGGAACGGGTGTTGTGCCGCTTATCCCCAACTACACCGAGTACGACTTAGGCATTTACGCCATACAGAAGTATCGCCATGAGAATTGGACGGCAGAGGCTGGCGTACGATTTGACAACCAAGAAACACGGGCATCGGGTTACGATTACACGGGCAAGCTTTATGGCGGACACCACATTTTCAGTAACTTCTCGTATAATCTTGGCACTAGCTATCGCCTCAACGGACAATGGAAACTAACCTCCAACTTAGGTTTGGCGTGGCGTGCACCACACGTTCACGAGCTTTATAGCAATGGAAACGAGCTGGGATCGGGCATGTTCGTCATGGGCGACTCAACCATGCACTCCGAACAGAGCACAAAATGGGTTACATCACTATCCTATCGCTCTGCCTTTGCCGAAGTTCGGGTAGACGCCTATCTGCAATGGATAAACGGTTACATCTACGATCAGCCAGAGAGAGGAAAATATATCACGGTGATTTCAGGTTCTTATCCGCTGTTCCAATACAAGCAAACCGACGCTTTTTTCCGCGGAATAGACTTCGATGTGCGGCTAAAACCCATGCAACACTTGGAGTATCACCTGTTATCTGGCCTTATCTGGGCCAACGAAAAGCGAACGGGTAACTACCTGCCTTATATTCCTTCGGCACGCTTCGACCACGACCTAACGTGGGAAGACATCCGCGTAGGAAAAGGTAACGCATGGTTGCAATTGAAGCACAGGTTGGTTTTGAAACAGACGCGCTTTAATCCCGCAAGCGACCTCATCGACTTTACGCCTTCCACATACAACCTCTTCGGACTTGAGGTAGGCATGGATTGGCCACTTGGCGAACGGAACAAGCTGCGTATGTTGTTGGCCGCCGACAACCTCTTTAATAAAGAATATAAGGAATACACCAACCGTTCGCGTTACTATGCCCACGATATGGGGCGCGATATACGCTTCTCCATCGGCTGGTTCTTTTAAAAAACATAGACAATTAAACAACAAAACTAATAAGGTTATGAAAAAGAATTTCTTTAAATCAATGCTGGCATTATCTTGCGCCGCATTCTTCGCACTAGCTTTCACTGCTTGCAACAACGATGTAGACACCCCCATAAAAGAAATAGACCACAAGCTACACGAAGACCCCGCAAAGGTTACAGTACAGTTGGTTCAAGGACACATGCACGCCAATTGGCTTTATGTTGACACGGAAGGAGGGTTCCACCAAGACTCTGAATCGAAAGCCAAATACTTGAAACGCATCCAAGAAATAACCTACGAGGTAAAGCCTGGCAAAGGATGGACACTAGCAGAAGGCAGTGCAGACAAATTCTATGTGGTGAAAGCACATGATTATAGCGAGAAAAAAGGGTTCGAGAATCCCGCCCCCGTTTACCTCTTGTTCATCAAGTACTACAACGCCAAAGGCGAATATATAAACGGACAATTTGTGACGAATGGTCAAGATGCTATTCACCAACACTTCTTTACGGTTGAAAACGTGAAGGAGCTGATGAGTGGAAAGGAAATAGCCAGTAAGCTCGACACCCCCGACTACATCGATTATAAGTACACAGACACAACACCTTGGGATAAAACAGTGAAATACGACGACGCCAAACTAACAGGAACCACTAACCCCATTGGGCTTAAAGGGGTGATGAAATTCTTAAAAGACGATGTAACAATGGACCTCCGTATCAGACTCTATCATGGATACAAAGGTAAGAAAGATCCTCGGACGGGTCAATTCAGCCCCTATTATCGTTTCTCACCAACGCAGTTACAGCAGGGCACATGGGATATAAACTTCACGGTTCCTGTGGTGGTTTATGCAGATAGGGAAGATTACATCGACGAAGAAGCCTTTAAGGAAGACATGGACATTGATAATTTTCCAGAAAATGGTTTTAAAGAAGATGTAAGCAACAAACTGATTCACCGTATCATGAAAGCCTTTAATCTCTCGTGGACCGAGGCTCTTCGTGATTATCACACGTCTATTTTCACGACAGCGCCACATGACTTAGGCAAAGGTATTTGGCTATAAGGTCTTGACATGCCTTATAACATGCACATAAAAAATAACGTGCGTTTCGATATAAACGAAACGCACGTTATTTTTTATTCCCTGAAGATAGAAACACTTTATCAGAGGATTACCATTTTTATATCTTTTTCTGCGTCTGTCTCAACGTCAGCATGTCCTTAGGTATGCTAGCTTGTATCTCTTCAACAAGCAAGCTGCGCAGTGTTTTGCGAATAAAGTTCTTACCTGTTATCATCACTATTTCGCGTGTTGGAACAGGGATGGCAAAGGGACGCACAAGGCGTTTGTGGGTTTCGTCTAGCTGGTGCACGGCCAATTCGGGTATGAAGGTGATGCCCTTGCCGCTTTCAACAATACGCATAAACGTTTCGATGCTGCCTAAGGTATAGGCTTTCTTGGCAGCCGATGCTGCTTTAAGGTGGCAAAACTTCACCAATTGGTCGCGAAAGCAATGCCCTTCATCAAGCAACCACAGGTACTCGCCCGTTAGGTCGGCTGTTTTTATGCTCTCTTTGCTGAACAATGGGTCGCCATCGGCCACGTATGCAAAGAACTGTTCGTAGAACAACGGCACACTGTCAAAATCGTCCAATCCCTCTAATTGAGCCAAGATACCAGCATCTACATCGCCACGAACCAAGGCTCGTTTCAAGTCTTCGGTCTTCATCTCCACGATGCGCACATCCATATCGGGATATTTGTTCATCAGTTGGGGGAAGAAACGTGGAATAAGATAGGGTGCGATGGTGGGCAAGATGCCGATGGTGAAGGTTCCGAACAGCGAATGTTTCTCCTCTTCCACCGTTTCTTTGAGCTTTCGTGCACGCAGCAACACTTTCCAGGCCTGCTCCACAACCAATCGTCCTGTGGGAGTTGGGGCTATGGGCTGACTCTTTCTGTCGAAGATTTTCAGTCCTAACTCGTCTTCCAGTTTCTGCACCATCGAACTAAGTGTGGGCTGGGTAACGCCACAATATTCGGCTGCCTTGGCAAAATGGCGGAACCTAAACACCGCCATCACATATTCTAGTTGTTGTAAAGTCATTCTATCTATATGGTTTTGCGTGATACAAAGTTACTACATTAAAGCAACAACACCAAAGTTTCTGAACTATTATGAATGGAAGACAGGCGAAAGTGTAAACAAGTAAGTGATAGTAATATTTTACATTGCAGACGACAGAACGCGAAACGCGAGCCTAGGACAATGCCTAAGCTCGCGCAACCAATAAATTACCTAGTAGGTGGGCGCTTAAAATAATTTTGTTGCGCCGACAACACCTGGTAAAATGTATGCAGGAAGAATGTTATGCTATCTTATTGCCTTTTTACTTGTCTACCTTTTTAGGTGCGGTTTTTTTGGCAGTAGCACGTTTGGCTTTTGGTTTCACCTCTCCCTTATCCAACATGGCGCGGAGTTTATCGTCTTCGGCCTCAATCTTAGCAATCTTGGTTTGCAAACGAACAATCTCCTTTTCTTTCATTTCAATTTCATCGCCTTGGTTCTTGATGGTTGTGAGCAAGCCATTAAGTTCTTCGTTGTCGATGTCTTCGGGATATAGGCTGTTTACCCTATTGATGAAGTCGCCAAGGATATTCATGTAATTGGTGAAAGCGTCGAATGGGCTGCTGTAAATGCCGCGGTCGATGGCCACACCAGTATTCTTGGTGGTCATAAAGCGGAAGTTATTGGAGGCTTGCAGGTAGTCCCAATCTTGGTTAATGCGCGAATCGTTGGCGATTCTCACCCTATCGGCCACGCTATACAGCTTGTTGAATGCCTCGCGTTGCATGGGGTTACCCAACCAACTGCTCACATCGCGTTCTTCGTCAATCCACGACAGGGCGTAAGGAACGTCCAATGCGGCTACGCTCTTCATCTTTGCACATATCTCGGAGGGAGTTGAGAAGGTTATTCCTGCTTGTTTGGCACAAACGGGTATGGCTTTTAGGAACTCTAAGATGTTGCTCGACAAGGGCTGTGCAATGCCCAAAGCCGAAAGTTCCATAAAGATATTGATAACTTGTTCCTCTTCGGGCAAAGCTGCTATTTTACCAACATACCTGTCTGCGAAGAGTGGATACTCGTCCCACTCGCTGTTGTTAAAGCGCAACGACACGTCATCGCTTAAACGGATGTCGCGCAAAAGCAGTTTCAGATTGGGTGCCATGTTGCAATGGTAGAGGTAATGGGGCGACTTCCAACCCAATACGTGCTTGGCTCCCTCTGTTAACATGCCCTTAAAGCCCATGTGCGAAGCCTTCAACCCTATGTCGTCGTTATAGATGAGCGAAGAGTTTCGCAACACCTTGGGTTCTTGTCCGAAGTATTCCTTTATCTTTTGGCATTGTTTCTTCACTTCGGCCTCAAAACAGTCTTCGTTGATGAGCGATGCCAAACCATGCGAATAAGGTTCGGCCAAGAATTCTACACAGCCCGTGTCGTTTAGTTCTTGCAGCTTATCCAGTACTTGCGGTGCGTGCATTTCTAATTGCTCGATACCCACACCCGAAAGTGAGAAAGCTACCTTGAAGTACTTGCCATTGGCCTTAATCATGTCGAGTAGCGCATTTAACGCAGGCATGTATGAGCGTTCGGCAATGTCGGTTATGGTTCGTTCGTTCTCGAAGTCGTCGTAATAGTAGTGGTCGGTACCAATATCGAAGAATCTGTACCGCTTGAGATGGATAATTTGGTGTATCTCAAAATATAAACATATCGTTTTCATCGTTTTATTGTTTTAAAGGCTGCATTAGTTCTTGTTAATTGTTCTCTCGTAAAGCGTGCGTATCCAAAGGCCAACTTTCTCCCAAGTAATTTGGTCTACCTCGTTCTTCCCCTCTTCTTGGAGGTAATGGAACAGGCTATCGTTGTGACAGATGGAGTAAATGGCGTCGGCCATAGCGTGAATGTCCCAATAGTCTACCTTGATACAATTGGTCAATATCTCT
Organism: uncultured Prevotella sp.; assembly: GCA_938028745.1. GTDB lineage: Bacteria > Bacteroidota > Bacteroidia > Bacteroidales > Bacteroidaceae > Prevotella. The sequence goes on along the minus strand of CALIZL010000021.1, from coordinate 104,276 downwards.
GCGCAACCACTTTGTTTGGAAATGATTGAGGGCGTGCCGCATTGCATGGCCTCGAGTGGCGAGATGCCAAAGGGTTCGCTTACAGAGGGCATCACATATACATCAGAGGCTTTTAGACACTCGTAAACCTGCTTGCCCCGCATAAATCCGGGAAAGTGGAACCTGTCGGCAATGCCACGATTGGCTGCTAGATAAATCATTTGATCCATCATGTCGCCCGACCCAGCCATACAGAAACGCACATTTCGGGTGCGGTGCAACACCATAGTGGCCGCCTCAACAAAGTATTCGGGCCCCTTTTGCATGGTGATACGCCCAAGGAAGATTACTACCTTCTCCTTGTTATCGTGATTTGGGCGCGGAATGTCTTGCAGTTCTTGCGCCAAAGGATATACGGCATTGTGTACGGTAAAACACTTACGCGGGTCTTGATGGTATTGGTTGATAACCGTTTGGCGAGTAAGTTCAGACACGCACATGATGCAATCGGCGTTGTCCATACCATCTTTCTCGATTGAATAAACCGTTGGGTTTACCTTTCCGCGCGAACGGTCGAAGTCGGTGGCGTGTACATGAATGCAAAGCGGCTTGCCCGACACCTGCTTGGCGTGAATTCCCGCAGGATAAGTAAGCCAGTCGTGTGCGTGAATGATGTCGAACGACTGCTGCCTAGCCACAACGCCGGCAACAATTGAGTAGTTGTTAATCTCTTCGTGCAGGTTGTCAGGATAGCGTCCGGAAAACTCCACGCAGCCCAAGTCGTTCAAGTTCATGTAATTGAAGTCGGCATATATGTGGTCTCTCAATTCATAATAGTATTCGGGAGACATTACATTGCCTAATCTTTCTTTAAGATAGTCGTAGTTTACGTCACGCCATGCCACGGGAACGCAGTTCATGGCCACGATGTTGGCGGCGTTCTTATCTTCGTCGCCCCAAGGTTTGGGCAAACAGAAGGTTATATCCATGTCGCCTTGGGCATGCAATCCTTCGGTGATGCCAAAGCTTGCCGTGCCAAGACCGCCTAAGATGTGAGGAGGATATTCCCAACCAAACATTAGTACTTTCATTATTCAGTTCCTCCGTAATTATTAATATGAGTATTTTTCAAGTAGTTCTAAAGTTCTCAATATTTCGCCTACATTCATAGCGAACGATATTGCACCGCGCCCATGGAAAGGTGGGTTGCCATCGAATAGTTCGGGAATGGTTCCGAGACAATGGTAGAACATCTCGTCTTCGTAGCCAACCATCTGTCTTTCGATAAAACTCAGGCGTGTGCGCTTATAGAGTTTGAGGCACGCTTCCATATAAAATCCGCCCAACCAAGGCCATGCGGTTCCTTGATGATAAGCATAATCGCGTTGTATCTGCGACCCAACGTACATGGGATTGTATCCTCCGCTCTTGGGCGACAGGGTTCTAAGCCCTTTAGGCGTGAGTAATTCGCGCGTGCAGACATCGAGAACGCTCTTCTTTTGGTTCAACTCTAATGGCGAATAGTCTAGTGCAACGGCAAAAATCATGTTCGGGCGCACGCTCCAGTCTACCATATTGCCGTCAACATAGTCGTAAAGGTAGCCGTATTCGTTCAAGAACGTGTCCACGAAAGACTTCTTACACAATGCCGCCATCGCTTCCAAGTTCTCTGTTTCGTGGGGTTCGCCCATGTCGGTGGCGATTGTTGCAGCGAATTTCAGCGCATTATACCACAGGGCATTAAACTCTACGATGTATCCAGAGCGAGGAACCGCGGGTTTGCCGTTGATGGTAGAGTTCATCCACGTTACGGATTTGTCTTTTCCGTTGGTCCTAACAAGTCCATTATCGTCGAGTATAAGGTTCGGGTGTTTGTTACTCCTTATATATATAATGATGTCTTTAACCAGTTGGCCATATTTTTCTATGCAACGTTCCTTACCAGTTTCTCGTCCATATTGCTGTATGGCCCATACAGCCCACAACAAAACGTCGGGTTGTTCAATCTCTGCGATGTTAACGGTCAAGGGCTTATCGTCCATAAACTCGCGCAATCCTCTTTCGGCTGTGCGCATAACAGCTTCGAAATAGCTTTCTTCTTCGATGGCGAGCGTTAACCCAGGCAAAGCAACGAAGGTGTCGCGTGCCCTGCACTTGAACCAAGGATAACCGGCTAGGATGTACTCATCGCCGTTTCCCTCACTGATGTGGAACTGATGAGCAGCGTTTACTAAACAGTGGAAAAAGTTGTCGCGGGGACTTCTCTCATTCACTTCATCTTCAAACAACTGGCAGAGTTCTTTGGTTGTAAACTCTTTGATGGAGGCAGAGAACACGATACTTTCGCCCTTTTTGATGTTCATCTCAAAGTAACCAGGCACATAGAGGTCTTCGTTGGCATCGTAACCGCGTTCTTGTTCCTTTGGATATTCCAAGCCACGATACCAGTTTGGCTCGAACACAAATGTGTTCTTCTTGCTGAATTGCATGAACAAATCGGGGTAACCAGCATACATGCAAGTCTTTATGCCATTCTCTACTTCATGGTATTCACGAGATGCCACGGTGTTTTCGTGCGTGAACTCTCGCACACTCCTAAAAGCGAGGAAGGGTTTAAAACGCAGTGTGGTAGCTGAGTGAGCATCTTCTAAGGTGTATCGAATAAGGATTCTGTCCTCAAAGTGCTGGAAAACCACTTCTTTCTTCAATAATACACCTCCCACTCTATACAAAGTTGTAGGCACCTTGTCGCAGTTGAACTCGCGGATGTATTTGTGTCCGTTAGGACTGTAAGTGTTTCCGCGGTACTTGTGCACCCCAAGATTGAATACTGCGCCATGCTGAACAACAGAGACATCTAGTGCAGAGAGCAGTACATGATTGTCGTCGTCGATTTCAGGAATAGGCAGAACGAGGAGCCCGTGATACTTCCTCGTATTGCAATCCAGTATAGACGAACAAGCGTACGCTCCCGACCGGTTAGTCCGCAGCAACTCTTTAGGTAATGTTTCCTCAAGATTGGTCATGAGGGATTTTTCAAATCGTATATAACCCATATAGCTATACTTTAAGGTTTAATTGTTAGTCATCAAGTTCAGAAGATTGGTTAGGATGTCAACTCTTCTTCCGCCAAAAGTACAAAAATATCGGCTTTACCACAAATAAAACCTTATGAAAATGCAAAAATAACCTTTTTTCCACTTCATTCAGATAAAAAAGAGAACAACAAACCCGCCCCTTAGAAGAAAAATGTGTAATTTTGTATGCAATTCTGTTAATCAATACAAGACTGAGTAAAGCCAGGAAAATTATGACAGCTAAAATTCTAGTATCAAGGGAGGAAGTGATAGGTATCATTTCCGAGCACTGGAGCCCCCTTTCGAAAGCTCAACAAGACTTGTTGGCCGACAATTTGCGGATTGTTACATTTAAAAAGAACGACATCATATATCGAGGAGGGGAATCTCCACACGAAGTGATGTGCCTTATATCGGGCAAAGTTAAAATATATAAGGATGGTGTTAACGGCAGAAGTCAGATTATCCGCGCTATTAAGGCGGTGGAATTTTTCGGTTATCGAGCTTTCTTTGCTGGCGAAGAATATAAGACGTCGGCGATAGCCATCGACACATGCGTGGTTGCTTTCATACCCATTCAATTAGTGGTGAAGTTCATTCACGAAAACACTGCCGTCTCGTCGTTTTTCATTCGACATCTCGCAAGGCTGCTAGGTTCGTCTGACGAGCGAACTGTAAACCTTACACAGAAACACATACGCGGCCGACTAGCCGAAACTTTATTGTTTTTAAAAGACAGCTATGGAGTGGAAGAAGATGGCTACACGCTAAGCATATACCTCAGCAGAGAAGATATAGCGAGCATGTCTAACATGACAACGAGCAATGCCATACGCACGCTTTCCTCGTTTGCTGCCGAAAACATGGTTGCCATAGACGGGCGCAAGATACGCATCATGCAAGACGAAGAGCTGCGCAAAGTAAGCAAACTGGGTTAATCGGGTATCAAGAAGTTTATCACTTCTTGCTCTACACTAATCTTAAACTCGCCAACGGGCGTGTTCATCGGCCTTCCATCAATGCCAACCAAGGCGTGATTGGCATCCATGAATTCAACCATGCGTGTGCGATAAGGGTGCACGCTACGATGATTTAAGAATTTACCACGCAAAAACAAGTAAATACCTTCAAACAATTTCATCATCTTAGGATGATACACTACCGACACATCCAATAATCCGTTGTAGGGAACTGCATTGGGCGTTTGACCGTACCCCAAAGCGTTTCCAACGCAGATGGTCATTATCTTGCGGTTCAGCACTTCTTCATTAATTTTCAAACGCATCTTATATTCTAGCCTTTGGAAGGCCAGAAGTACGAAAGAGAAAAGGAAAGACAAGGTACGCGACCCAAAAAGGCGTCGTGTTTGCATGCGCAAGTTCATGATGGTGGCAATCAGTCCCACGTTTACGCAATTCAAAAAGTAGCGTCGGCAGTTCTTCCCCTCCTTATTAATATAGCGGATAAGCCCTAAGTCAATCTTCCTTACACGTCTTTTCTTCAGCCATTTCACGATAGAGTCCACGTCGCCGTCTTTCATTCCCCAGAAATGAGCAAAGTCGTTCATCAGCCCATTGGGTATAACGCCCAACGCTATGCCGTCTCTCGTTTCTTTGTCGGTGCGCATCAGACAATTGACAGCATCGTTAAGGGCCGAGTCGCCCCCAACAACAACAATGGTTTGATAACCATTCTCGATAAACATGGTTATCAGTCGCTCAACGCTATTGGCGTTTTCGCTCTGCACATAGTCAAAGTCGATGCCGTTGTCCATAAGGCTTCGTTCCACCCTACTCCAACGCACTCCCCTGCTGTACATCCCTTTTTTGGGGCAGTACAATATAGCCCATTTCTTGTTTGCTGCCATGCTTTTATCCTCTCTTCCTTAAATTGTTTCGTCTTCTTGTTCCATCCACCTCTCAATTTGCGCCAGCTTGCCGGCCATAGGCATGCTGGCGTTTAGCCAATGGATGTTAAACCCGCGCCGTTCCATACCTCTAAACCACGTCATCTGCCGTTTGGCAAACTGGTGAATGGCTATTTCCAACTGCTTGAACATATCATCGTACGACATTTCTCCAACCACATAGGCCGTAACATACTTATATTCCAGTCCATAGTACATCAGGTCTTCTTTCGTAATGCCATCTTTTGCAAGCAGTCCGCGCACCTCTTCCACCATACCTTCGTTCAGTCTGGCTTTCAGCCGAGCAGTTATTCGCTCTCTCCGTACATCCCTGTCAACGTCTAACCCTACGATGAGCGAGTTCACGGCAGGTTGCCTTCGCGTATCAACGGGATGGCGCAGGTTGTGAAATTCAATTTCTATCGCCCGTATGGCGCGGCTTACCGTGTCGACGTCTGTCTCGTTGTGCATGGCCGAACCGTTTCTAGCCTTCAACCACATCAACAGTTCTTTCAACTCGGTTAATGTTCGTGCGGATAGTTTTTTACGCAAGTTGTCGTCTTGTGGTACAGGCGACAAGGCATAACCTTTCAGCACCGCCTCCATGTATAGACCCGTTCCACCGCACAATATGGGCAACACACCCCTATTGGCAATGTCTTTGTATGCGGCGTTGAAGTCTTCTTGAAACCTAAACAGGTTATACTTCTGCCCCGCATCCTCTATATCTATAAGGTGGTAAGGAATTTGTTTTCCGTCCACATTATATTCAGTCAGGTCTTTACCTGTACCAATATCCATGCCTCGATACACCTGCCTACTATCCGCGCTGATAATCTCGCCCCCCGTTTTGGCGGCAAGATTAACAACCAAGGCAGTTTTGCCGCAGGCCGTTGGACCCAATATCGTTATCATCTTCACAAAGGCAAAGGTAATAAAAAAAGCCGTCCTAACTTATAGGACGGCTCGTTTTTGTTCAGTTTAACGCTAAAATAATTAGCCGTTAACCTTTGCCATGTGCTTAATCAACTCAACAACCTTGTGCGAGTAGCCAATTTCGTTGTCGTACCAAGAAACAACCTTCACGAAGGTATCGGTAAGAGCAATACCTGCTTTGGCGTCGAAGATAGAGGTGCGAGGGTCTCCCAAGAAGTCAGAAGATACAACAGCGTCCTCGGTGTAACCCAGAACACCTTTGAGTTCGCCTTCAGAAGCTTCCTTCATGGCAGCGCAAATCTCCTCGTACTTGGCGGGCTTAGCCAAATTAACCGTAAGGTCAACAACCGAAACGTCGAGCGTAGGAACACGCATGGACATACCAGTGAGCTTGCCGTTCAATTCGGGGATAACCTTACCTACGGCCTTAGCAGCACCGGTAGAAGAAGGAATGATGTTACCCGAAGCTGCACGGCCACCACGCCAGTCTTTCATAGAAGGACCGTCAACAGTCTTTTGTGTAGCGGTGGTAGAGTGAACCGTCGTCATCAAACCATCGGTGATACCCCATTTGTCGTTCAACACCTTAGCGATAGGAGCCAAGCAGTTGGTGGTGCAAGAAGCGTTAGAAACGAATTGCGTACCCTTTACGTAGGTCTTGTCGTTTACGCCAGTTACGAACATGGGCGTATCGTCCTTAGAAGGAGCCGACATAACAACATACTTAGCACCTGCATCGATGTGTCCTTGCGACTTTTCCTTAGAAAGGAACAAGCCGGTAGATTCAACAACATATTCTGCACCAACCTCGCCCCACTTCAAGTCGGCGGGATTGCGCTCAGCGGTTACACGGATAACGTTGCCGTTTACGATGAGTTGCGACTTCTCAACGTCTGCCTCGATAGTGCCATTGAAGATACCGTGCATCGTGTCATACTTCAGCATGTAAGCCAAGTAGTCTACGGGGCAAAGGTCGTTGATAGCAACAACTTGCACTTCTTTAGCGTTTGCCTCTTCGAGAGAAGCACGGAAAACGAAACGACCGATACGGCCAAATCCGTTAATACCAATTTTAATCATCTTTGTTCTTATTTTTAATGGGTTAAAAATATGCTTGTGGGGGCATTTAGCAAGTTGACATTACAAAATGGTTTAACAAATCAAAATGTTAGCCTAAACAATGCTTTTTTTCCTCAATTGCACCGCAAAGTTACGAATTTATTTCTATATTTGCATTGGATTTCACAAATAATTATTATCAACAACAAAAAAACAATGAGTAAATTTTTAAACGAGTTTAAAGACTTTGCCATGCGGGGTAACGTGATAGATTTGGCGGTCGGTGTTATCATTGGTGGTGCTTTCGGCAAAATTGTTTCGTCTGTTGTAGACGACTTGCTGATGCCTGTCATCGGATTATTGATTGGAGGGGTAGATTTCAAGTCGTTGGTTATTCCTCTTGGCACAGAAGATGATGCAGCCAAAATCATGTTAGGCAATTTTATTCAGAACGTTATCGACTTCACGATTATCGCTTTCTGTATCTTCTTGCTTATCAAGGGCATCAATTCACTCTCGCGCAAGAAAGAAGAACCTGCTGCTCCAGAGGCACCAGCAGAGCCCAGCAACGAAGAAAAACTGCTTTCAGAAATTCGCGACTTGCTCAAAAATAAGTAATAATCACAGTTCCTACAAACCCACAAAAGCACCTGCCGAACATTCGTCGGGTGCTTTTTTATTGGTAAAATGCGCCAAAACATCCATAACGACGCAATGCTAAACATGAGGCCTCACAACATGCACCCTAACTTTAAAGCAGTATTTTCTTCCTTTGGTTTTGCCAATTCGATAATGTGAAGTAATTTTGCAGTATGATTTACCCGAATAATTTTGAGCAGAAAATTGGTTTCAATGAGGTTAGAACCTTATTAAAAGGAAAATGTCTGTCTACACTTGGCACCACCAAGGTAGACGATATGACCATGAGCCACAATGCCGACGAGATACGAACATGGCTTACGCAGATCCGTGAGTTCAGGCTTTTGCAAACCCAAGCCGACGATTTCCCCCTTCAATACTTCTTCGACCTGCGCCACACCCTTTCGCGCCTGCGCATCGAAGGAACACATCTTGATGAGCAAGAACTCTTCGACCTGCTACGTTCGCTCGACACCATCCACCAAGTTGTGCGGTTTCTCAACCGTACCACCGAGGGCGAAGTGGCTACCGAGGGCCAAGAGGCACGCTTTCCCTACCCTTCGCTGCAACAATTAACCATAGATGTGACCACTTTTCCCGACATCGTGCGCCGCATCACGCAGATTGTAGACAAGTTCGGAAAGATAAAAGACAGCGCATCGCCCGAACTTGCGCGCATCAGACGCGAACTAGCACAAACCGAAGGAAGTGTTTCGCGCATCCTCAACTCCATTCTCCGAAATGCCCAACAAGAAGGATTGGTAGAGAAAGACGTTACGCCTGCCATACGCGAGGGACGGCTTGTGATACCCGTCTTGCCTGGAATGAAACGCAAAATCGGCGGTATCGTTCACGATGAGTCGGCCTCTGGGCGTACGGTTTACATCGAGCCTACCGAAGTTGTGGAGGCAAACAACAAGATAAGGGAATTAGAGGCCGACGAAAAAAAGGAGATTGTGCGCATATTAAAAGAGGCGTCCAACGACATTCGGCCACACATCGCCCCCATGACTGCCTCTTATCAGCTATTGGCGCACATCGACTTTATACGTGCCAAGGCAGAGTTGGCCCGAACCTTCAAGGCCATCGAACCGCAGATAAGCAACAAACCGCTCATCGACTGGGGGCAAGCCGTGCATCCGCTATTAAGGCTTTCATTAGAGAAACAGGGCAAAAGGGTTGTTCCTCTTGACGTTATACTCACTCCACAAAAGCGAATCCTCATCATTTCGGGCCCCAATGCGGGCGGTAAGTCGGTATGCCTTAAAACCGTAGGCCTGCTCCAATACATGCTTCAATGTGGCTTATCTGTACCCGTGGGCGACACTTCACAGTTTGGCGTGTTCCAAAATGTGATGATAGATATTGGCGACGAGCAAAGTATTGAAAACGATCTCAGCACCTACTCGTCGCATCTGCTCAACATGAAGATGATGATGAGGCATGCCAACGATAAGACCCTCATCCTCATCGACGAGTTCGGTACGGGCACCGAACCGCTCATCGGTGGCGCCATAGCCGAGTCTGTGCTCACCCAGTTTTGCAACAAGGGTGCGTTTGGCGTCATCACCACCCACTATCAGAACCTAAAACATTTTGCAGATACCCATCAAGGCGTGGCCAATGGAGCCATGCTCTACGACAGGAAGGAGATGCAGGCCCTCTTCATGCTGTCTATTGGACAGCCAGGAAGTTCGTTTGCCATCGAAATTGCACGCAAAATAGGTCTGCCCGAAGAGGTAATACAAGACGCATCGCGCATTGTGGGCGAAGACTATATACAGAGCGACAAGTACTTGCAAGACATTGTGCGCGACAAACGCTATTGGGAAAACAAGCGAGCCACCATACATAAGCAAGAGAAAGAATTGCAGGCAACCATCGAACGTTATGAAAAAGACATCGAGGAAATTGGAAAAACAAGGAAAGATGTACTGAAACGGGCGAAAGAACAGGCCGAAGAACTGCTCCGCGAAAGCAACAAGCGCATAGAAACAACCATCCGTGAGATTAAGGAGGCACAAGCCGAAAAGGAACGCACTAAACGCATTCGCGAAGAACTGAACGAGTTCCGTACCTCGGTGGAACAAGTTGACGCTGCTGCCAACGACGAGTTTATCGCCAAGAAGATTGAGCAGATAAAGCGCAGAAAGGAAAGGCACGAGAAACATATTAAGGAAAAGGCCGAAAAACAGAAGAAAGCGGCCGAACAAATAAGGGAGGCCGTGAGTAAGAAACAATCGCCCACGGGCGAGATTAAGCCTGGCGATGCTGTTAAGATGAAAGGCCTTTCAACCGTTGGCCGTGTAGAGTCGTTCGACAATAATGGCATGGCTTTGGTGGTGTTCGGGGGTATGCGCTCTAAAATGGATGTCAAACGACTTGAATTGGCCACCCCCGCGGAGAAAGAGCAAGCCCAACAATACACCATGAGTAAAGGAACGCGGCAAACTATCGACGAACGTAAGAGCCACTTTCACCAAGATCTCGATATCAGGGGCGAACGGGGCGACGACGCACTTAATGCCGTTATGCACTTCATCGACGATGCCATTCTTGTGGGCATGCCCCGTGTGCGCATCCTTCACGGCAAGGGTAACGGCATTCTTCGCCAACTTATCCGACAGTACCTAGCCACGGTACCCAATGTAACATCATTTAAAGACGAGCATGTGCAGTTCGGCGGTGCCGGCATTACCGTTGTCGACCTATAAGCAGAATGTTCTCGTCACCCACAAACGCCCACTGCCACATTAGTTTACATCTTGCCAAGGCGAGCAAACGTATCTTTTAAGTGACATCGAAAGAATTGGCAATGAAATGTTGCTAGTGCGCAATTGGCAAAAGAAATGAGCAACTGCATCAAGCAGTTGTTATAGAGTACACTTTGACGTTGCCTTGACTTTTAATGTTTCTATAATTTGCGAGGAGTTAAAAGTGCACGTGTTTCCCATTCCGTTGTCCATGCGCGTGAACGCGATATAATCGCTATTCTGTATGGTTTTCAGTAATAAATTTAACATTCTGAGTGCCTTTTCCGTCCACCAATCGCCACCTTGCCGCAAAAAATCGATTCTCGCGAAGGTTTGTTTTGGTGCAAAAAGGGGTTAGGCTACGCATGCTGTAAAATGAATGTTTATTTAACAAGAAAGCCGTTTTCACTAGTTATTGGGCTATTTGCTGCTAAATACACTGCATTTTGGTGCTAAATGCAATGCAATATGCCGCTAAACGCAGTGCAATATGCCGCTAAATGCAGTACGTTTTGGTGCTAAACGCAAGGTAAAATGGTGCAAAATGCAGTGCAAAATGGTGCTAAATGCAAGATGAAAAGCATAAATATCCGCTGCAATGGTATAAATAAAACCCCTTCGAGCTATGAAGTATATGGCTTAAAAGTACAATATACTCACCAAAAAGTAGGTTTTTAGGGGCTAAAAGTGCGTAATTGGGCTTTAAAAATCATGAGATGGCAGCCAATCTAGAAAGGCTAAATGGTGCAAAATGCAGTTTGTATGCTTAAAAATGGACAAAATAAACGACATGTAAGGCTAGAAATAGTGGCTATTTACCTACTTTATAGTCTGTATTTTCTCTAGAACTGATCGAAAATTAGAGCGACATTGTAAAACAAAGGCAAGGATTTTAAGATTTGTGAGTAGATGAGTTTAAAAGCATTTTGAGTTGCTAAGTTGATGAGTTTTTAAGTTGATGAGTTTGTGAGTTCTTTAGTTCTTAAGTTCTTGTGCTTGTAAGTTGTTGAGTTGATGTTTTCGGGAGTTGTTGGGTTTTCGTGAGTTGATGGCCCCGTGCGTAGATTTGTACTGCACTTCACATTTCTGAGGAGTGTATATTTTGTGTTGGCATCACAAAGACAACAAACTCCACCTTATTGATAGAAATATTAAACCCCAATCGGTCGTTATACCGCCTACCTATTATTTTTAGGTTGTTTCCATCGTTTCCTGTTCATCTTTCGTTTGCTTGTCGGCATATTGCCTGTCCTATTCTCTTGACGTACCCCGCTACGTCTTCAAGAATAAGACAGGCAATATGCTCAACAATACACAAAATCTGCACAGGCACTAACGACCGATTTGGGTTAAATGTCAAGATAGTTTCCTTATATATAAAGGTGTGCCTTACTTATTATCGTCATTTTAATGTAAACAGGCTATGCTATGTTCTTTCGTTTTATTATAATCAGCAAACATTCGTCCTTACCCTTCGTTTATATTGAACAACAAATTGGACAAAGAGGAGAAGTTAGAAAATAATTGTAAAATAAAGTTGCTTTTATGATGAAGATGTAAAATTAAATCACTAATTTTGCAGCGTAAGTTGTGGCGGTGTTCCCTGCAAGTCACCATGGGGATTAGCGCAGAACTCTTCTACAGCATCATGATTCAACATTAATACACCATGGAAAAACTAAAAAAAACATTTATGAAAACAACATTTTCTAAAACTTCCAAGTTCATTGCATTGGCAATGATGTTCCTTGCTTCGTTTACTGTATTCACAGCTTGTGGCAGTGATGACGACGATGAGTCCAACATCGTAAAAATTGATGGTCAAGAAACCAAAGTTGTAAGTATGAATGCCCAAGAGATAGGTGAGACTGCTAACATATTCTTAACTATTCAACCTATAAAGGAAGGACAAGATCTTATAACACTTAACTTTAATTTTCCCATCAAGGACTATGGGAAAAAAATTGCTTGCGATGCTAAAAATGTTAAGTGCTCTTTTTTGAGTGATGGTCTAGCCCTTAGCAAGGAAAGTCATTACATCGTAAACAAAACCGAAGATGGCGTTTACAAAATAAAGTTCCAATTGGCACAAACCGTTGCTAATAAGACAACCACAATGGCTGGAAGTTACGAGGGCAAGTCTATGCCTATGACAGATCCCGCTGCCCAATAATTCAAGCAGAACGGCTCTATGTCAATAGTAGATTAATATCCCGTCCAAGGGATTGCCGCCTGTTTTGGCCTTATGGCAGCCACAAAAGGCCATTGAGTCAAAACGTTAAGGTCGTGTTTCAGCTCATATTTGGGGGCTTGAAACATGACCTTTAAGGATTTGTTACTTGCTGGCTAGTTGCTTTTATCAGTTATCTTTTACTTGCCTTTTTGGTTACATGGGCACTATGCACGCCCATAGGCCAAAAGAAATCAGCCCTCATATACCTTAAGAATTAGCAAAGGTGTTTTTAAAACCTAGCCTATAAAGTTATGAACTACTGCCATAATGGAAACCTTAAACATGAAAAAATGTCAGTAAAGGCGTGCCAAGATGTCAATCAACGTTTTTGGCACGCTTTTCGTATAGCATAGGTCGAACGCTTATTGATGGGGCGTTCTTTTAAAAAGAGATTTAATTTAAAATTCAAATACAATGAACATTCAACCATTAGCAGACAGAGTGCTAGTTTTACCTGCCCCCGCCGAAGAGAAGGTTGGCGGCATCATTATCCCCGACACGGCTAAGGAAAAACCACTAAACGGAACCATCGTTGCAGTGGGCGAAGGCACGAAAGACGAGAAAATGATTTTGAAAGAGGGCGACAACGTGCTGTATGGCAAGTATGCCGGCACCGAACTTGAATACGAAGGAAAGAAATACTTGATGATGCGCCAAAGCGATGTGCTGGCCATCGTGAAGTAAGTAACCCGTTGTTGAACCCATGTGATATTTGGGACAATGGTGCGAAAAGCGCACCATTCTATCCCAACACAGAAACAGTAGGTAGGGTTCTACTCCTTATATTATATATAACAACATAAGAACAAACATAAAATGGCAAAAGAAATTAAATTCGATATAGAAGCACGCGACTTGCTTAAAAACGGTGTAGACAAACTGGCAAATGCCGTTAAAGTTACGCTTGGCCCAAAAGGTCGCAACGTGGTGATTGAAAAGAAATTCGGTGCACCGCAGATTACCAAAGACGGAGTTACCGTTGCAAAGGAAGTTGAGTTGGAAGATCACTTCGAAAACACGGGTGCACAACTCGTAAAGAGTGTGGCTTCGAAAACGGGCGACGATGCTGGCGACGGTACAACCACAGCTACTATTCTTACGCAAGCCATTGTTAACGAGGGCTTGAAGAACGTAACGGCTGGCGCAAACCCAATGGATTTGAAACGCGGTATCGACAAGGCTGTTAAGGTTGTGGTGGATTATATCCGCGAATCGGCCGAACAAGTAGACGATAACTACGACAAAATTGAGCAAGTGGCCGCGGTAAGTGCCAACAACGACCCCGAAATAGGAAAACTTCTTGCTGATGCCATGCGCAAGGTTAGCAAGGATGGCGTTATCACCATCGAAGAAAGCAAGAGCCGCGAAACAAGCATCGGTATCGTAGAGGGTATGCAATTTGATAGAGGTTACCTCTCTGGCTACTTTGTTACCGACACCGATAAGATGGAGGCTGTAATGGAAAACCCCTACATCCTTATCTACGACAAGAAGATTAGCAACCTGAAAGACTTCCTCCCCATCTTGCAACCTGCTGCCGAAAGCGGCCGTCCGTTGCTTGTTATCGCAGAAGATGTAGACTCGGAAGCACTTACAACGTTGGTGGTTAACCGTCTGCGTGGTGGCTTGAAGATTTGCGCCGTTAAGGCTCCTGGCTTTGGCGACCGCCGTAAGGCTATGCTCGAAGACATCGCCGTGCTAACGGGCGGACTGGTTATCAGCGAAGAAAAGGGCTTGAAATTGGAGCAAGCTACTCTCGAAATGATGGGAACCTGCGACAAGGTTGTTGTTTCTAAAGACAATACGACGATTGTTAACGGTGCTGGCGAAAAGCAAAACATCGCCGACCGCGTTGCTCAGATTAAGAACGAAATAGCCAACACCACCAGTTCTTACGACAAAGAGAAACTGCAAGAGCGTTTGGCCAAACTTTCGGGTGGCGTTGCCGTACTCTATGTAGGTGCTAACAGCGAAGTGGAAATGAAAGAAAAGAAAGACCGCGTTGACGATGCACTGTGCGCAACTCGCGCTGCACTTGAAGAAGGTGTGGTTGCTGGCGGTAGCACAACCTACATTCGCGCCCTCGATGCACTGAAAGGACTTAAAGGCGACAATGCAGACGAACAGACCGGTATCAACATTGTTGAGCGTGCTATTGAAGAACCGCTTCGCCAAATCGTAATCAATGCAGGCGGAGAAGGTGCGGTAGTGGTGCAAAAGGTTCGCGAAGGCAAAGGCGACTATGGTTACAACGCTCGCACCGATGCTTTCGAGGATATGCGTAAGGCAGGAATCATCGACCCCGCAAAGGTTGCACGCGTGGCATTAGAGAACGCCGCATCTATTGCAGGCATGTTCCTCACCACCGAATGTCTCATTGTTGAGAAACCATCAGATACTCCTGCAATGCCTATGGGAAATCCTGGGATGGGCGGAATGATGTAAGATAGTTACAAAAAGGCTCAAAAAAGTGCCAAAATAGCTAAATACCAGGACGTTTGTCTTCGGATAGACGTCCTTTTAGCTTTTCTTTGCATATTGATTTGGCTTTTTTAAATAAAAACATTTTGTAGTTTAATGAGAGTTGACTAATTTTGCAAATGTAAAGAAGATACAATGGAGAAATCCATTCAAAGATATTTTTTTGATTTGTTTTAGTAGATTAGTTTTTAAGTAGTTTGTTTTGGAAATCGGTTGTCGGGAGACATCCGATTTTTTTATATGCACATTTTTCATGCTTTTGGCCGTTACACCATAACTTTTTGTTACCTTTGTGTTCATGAAAATAAGAATTAACTGGAAACGCATCCTTGTACTCCTCCTTGTATCGGCAGGCTTGGTCTACATCACCAAGTCGTTCCTCATGTCTGCTGGCATATTTTTGCTGCTCTTTGCAGCCGATAGCTTATTGGCTAGATACGACGAAAACAGGAGAAGACGCAAGCAAAGCGAAGAACACGAATACGAAGATTAAGCAAACGAAGGCGCACAAAATGGAAAAACTAGCTGAACTATATAAACGATGGAAAGGTACGGCTCCAGCTATGATGGCTCAATTGCCCGAAGCGGGAAGCAACAGAAAGTATTACCGACTAACCGGTGAAGACGGAGAAAGCGTTATCGGTGTGGTGGGAAACAGCAGGGACGAGAACCACACCTTTATATACCTTACCCACCACTTTACGGAAAGGCGATTGCCCGTGCCTCGCATTCTGGCCGTTGACGATGACGAATTGCGCTACCTGCAAACCGACTTGGGCAGCACTTCGCTCTTCGACGTTCTGCGCGGTGGACGCGAATCGGGTGGAAGGTACAACATGCACGAGAAACAATTGCTTACAGCCGTTATACGCGAGCTACCCAACATACAGATAAGAGGTGCGCGCGGACTGGATTGGCAAGTGTGTTATCCGCAGCCGGAGTTTGATGTTGACAGTGTACTTTTCGACCTCAACTACTTTAAATACTGCTTTCTCAAAGCCACTGAGCTCGAATTTCATGAGCTGAAATTGGAGGCTAACTTCCGCCTTTTTGCTAAGGATTTGACGTCGGAGAAGAGCGAGAGCTTTCTTTATCGCGACTTCCAAGCGCGCAATGTGATGCTCGACAGCAACGGAAAACCCTATTTCATCGACTACCAAGGTGGCCGGAAGGGTCCGTTTTACTACGATTTGGCCTCGTTTCTATGGCAGGCGGCAGCCAAATATCCCTTTAAACTGCGCCGAGAACTGGTTTACGAATACTACAACTCGTTGAAAAACTACACCGAAGTGCCATCGGTAAGGCATTTCGTTGAACGTCTTAGCCTTTTCGTTCTATTCAGAACATTGCAAGTATTGGGCGCTTATGGGTTCAGGGGCTACTTCGAACACAAGAAACATTTCATCAATAGCATTCCGCCAGCCATTGATAACTTACGCGAATTGCTTAAATTAAAGAAATTCTTCCCCTACCCTTACATGATGGATATGCTGAGGCGACTGACCGAGTTGCCGCAATTCGCCCACATCGAAGAACCTGCACTGAGTCGTGCCGACGGATTTAAGACAACGCCCCACACCGTATATAAGGCGCACCCACAAGATGGACCCGCAACGTTTTCTAAGTACGACGGCAAAGGACCGTTGGTGGTTAACGTTTACAGTTTCTCTTATCGCAAGGGCATTCCCGAAGACACGTCGGGCAATGGGGGCGGATACGTTTTCGATTGTCGTTCTACACACAACCCCGGACGTTACGAACCTTATAAGCAATTAACGGGACTTGACGAGCCCGTTATCCGCTTTTTGGAAGACGATGGCGAGATACTAAACTTCCTTGATGGCGTTTATGCCTTGGCCGATCACCACGTGCGCCGTTACATTCAGCGCGGTTTCACCAGCCTGATGTTCTGCTTTGGCTGTACGGGCGGTCAGCATCGCAGCGTTTATTCGGCACAGCATTTGGCCGAACATCTGCATAAGAAGTTTGGCATTGAGGTGCATATCACCCATCGCGAGCAGAACATCAGTTCGGTTTTACAGGCAAAGCGGTAAGCGATAACGCCATTGGTAGTCAGCTAAAAGGCACGGCAAAGCCTTTGCCGAGTGAAAAAATATGGTTAAATTTGCAACACAATAAAATACAAACAGCACGAGCATGATGCAAGCAATGATTTTTGCGGCAGGTTTGGGAACACGACTAAAACCGCTTACCGACAGCATACCCAAAGCATTGGTTGAGGTTGGCGGAGAAACTTTGCTGCAACGCACCATCGAAAGGCTGAAAGCTTGCGGCGTAAAACGCATGGTGATAAACGTTCACCACTTTGCGCAAGCCATCGTAGACTATCTTCAAGCCAACAACAACTTCGGCGTAGAGATTGCCGTAAGCGACGAATCACAACTCTTGCTCGACACAGGAGGCGGACTGAAAAAGGCTGCCCAGCTCTTTTCGACCACAGCCAACATCCTCATTCACAACGTAGACATCATTAGCAATGTAGACTTACAAGCGTTTTATGCCCACCAAGCACAGAGCGAAGCCTTACTGCTTGTAAGCCAACGCGAAACAAAACGCTACCTGCTTTTCAATGATGACATGCGACTTGTTGGCTGGACGAACATAGAAACGGGAGAAGTACGCTCGCCCTACCCCACACTCAACCCGCAGACCTGTAAGAAACTGGCCTTCGCCGGCATCCATTCGTTTTCGCCAAAGCTTTTCGCAAAGATGGAGAAATACCCTGCTAAGTTCGGCATTATCGACTTTTATCTCGACCAATGCGCCCAAAACGACATCCGCGGATACGAACAGCAGGGGCTGCAACTGCTCGATGTGGGCAAGCTTAACACGCTAGAACGTCTGCCAAAGCCCAAAACTGGCGGTCTCGCCGTCAGCGATGCAGACATCTTACAGCATTTGTATGCGCAATAAACAATAAGGCTCTTCGCCGTGTCCATAAGCCATTGGACACGAACGAGGAACCGATTTCATACTCAACGACAACATGCAACAAAAGATTATCATCTTGGATTTCGGGTCGCAGACCACACAACTCATTGGTCGCCGTGTGCGCGAGCTCGACACTTTCTGCGAGATTTTACCCTATAACAAGTTTCCCAAGGACGACCCCTCCGTCATTGGCGTCATCCTTAGCGGCTCGCCTTACTCCGTTCACGATAAGGAGGCGTTTAAAGTAGACTTAAACGACTTTATCGGAAAATACCCTGTGCTGGGCATTTGCTATGGCGCGCAGTTCATCTCGCATGCCAATGGCGGAAAGGTAGAGCAGACGGGAACCCGCGAATACGGCCGTGCCCACCTGCAAGATATATGCCTAGATAACCCCTTGTTCGCAGGCTTCGAGCCTAATTCGCAGGTATGGATGAGCCACGGCGACACCATTACGGCCATTCCAGAAGGCTATCGTGTCATCGCATCCACCAACGATGTTAAGTTTGCGGCCTATGCAAGCGAGCAAAACCCCGTTTGGGCGGTTCAGTTCCACCCCGAAGTGTTCCACTCCACCCAGGGAACAACGCTCCTTAAAAACTTTGTTGTGAACATCTGCGGAAGTAAACAGCAATGGAGTGCGGCATCGTTTGTGGAGAGTACGGTGAACGAACTGAAAGCGCAATTGGGCAACGACCGAGTTATTTTGGGACTTAGCGGAGGCGTTGATTCAAGCGTTTGCGCCGCATTGCTCAACCGAGCCATCGGCGATAAGCTCACCTGTATCTTCGTAGACCACGGCATGTTGCGCAAAAATGAGTTCCAAAAGGTAATGGAAGCCTACAAGGGACTAGGTCTGAATGTGGTTGGCGTTGATGCCAGCGATAAGTTCTTTGCCGACTTAAAGGGTGTTAGCGACCCCGAAGAGAAGCGAAAGATTATCGGCCGCGACTTTGTTGAGGTTTTCAATGCCGAAGCAAAGAAAATTACCGACGCCAAATGGTTGGCCCAAGGCACCATCTATCCCGACCGAATTGAAAGCCTTAGCATCACGGGTATGGTTATCAAGAGCCACCATAACGTGGGCGGACTGCCCAAGGAAATGCACTTGAAACTATGCGAACCCCTGCAATGGCTGTTCAAAGACGAGGTTAGGCGCGTTGGTTTGGAAATGGGAATGCCCCAACGCCTTATCAAACGCCACCCCTTCCCCGGTCCTGGGCTTGCCGTTCGTATCCTTGGCGACATCACGCGCGAAAAGGTACGCATCCTACAAGAGGCAGACGACATCTACATTGAGAACATGCACAACTACATTTGCGAAGACGGCGAAGAACTATACGACAAGATTTGGCAGGCCGGAACGGTTCTGCTATCGTCGGTTCGCAGTGTAGGCGTAATGGGCGATGAACGTACTTACGACCATCCTGTGGCCCTACGTGCCGTGACTAGTACCGATGCCATGACCGCCGACTGGGCTCACCTTCCCTACGACTTCATGGCTAAGGTGTCTAACGAGATTATCAATAAGGTGAAAGGCGTTAACCGCGTATGTTACGACATATCGTCGAAACCGCCTTCGACCATCGAATGGGAATAATAATGCAGGCGTTAGGCTAACGCATAGCACACTGCAATCAATGTAAGAAGTGGGTTGGGGCTAGGCTCTAACCCACTTCTTTCTATATGCGTACCTGCAAAACATCTGTCGGCATTGTGCGCGTTTCGTTATTTATGCGTATCTTTGCCTTTGTAAAAAGTTACACATGGCAAAGACATTCACCACATTCGGCCATTCGTCCGACGAGTTTCGGCGCGACGAATTGGTACGCAAAATAGAACATGCACTACAAGAACTCACCCTTGGCGAGCTTGAAGCGCTGTATTACGACATGATTTCGAAAGACTATCTAAGAGACTAAGGCTTATGAACACGAAAAAGAACAAGGAAGAACAGATACTTATCCGCATTACAGGACAAGACCGACCGGGACTAACCGCCTCTGTAATGAAAATCCTAGCGCGTTACGATGCACAGATATTAGACATCGGACAAGCGGATATTCATAGCTCGCTGTCGTTGGGGGTGCTTATACGTATCGACGACAAACACTCTGGCCAGGTAATGAAAGAACTGCTTTTTAAGGCCACCGAATTAAATGTGCACATCGGCTTTGAACCCATTGGCGACCAGCAATACGAAGATTGGGTTCACGGACAAGGTAAAAACCGCTATATACTTACCCTTATAGGCCGTAGTCTTTCGGCCAAACAGATTGAGGCAGCCACAAAGGTCATATCGTCGCAAGGGTTTAACATCGACTCCATTCTTAGGTTAACGGGTCGCATCAGCATTATGAACCCCGACAAGAATGTGCGCGCTTGCATTGAGTTTTCGTTGCGAGGAACCCCACAAGACCGCTCGGTCATGCAGAAACAACTAATGACCCTCTCGGCCGAAATGGGTATCGACTTCTCGTTTCAGAAGGATGACATGTACCGCCGCATGCGCCGCCTGATATGCTTTGATATGGACTCAACCCTCATCCAAACAGAATGTATTGACGAATTAGCCATGCGTGCAGGCGTTGGAGATAAGGTAAAGGCCATTACCGAGAGTGCCATGCGAGGCGAGATAGACTTTAAGGAAAGTTTCAGAAAACGCGTTGCACTGCTCAAAGGCCTTGATGTTGGGGTGATGAAAGACATTGCCGAACACATGCCTATTACCGAAGGTGTAGACAGATTAATGTCGGTACTTAAACGATACGGCTACAAAATCGCCATATTAAGCGGTGGGTTTACCTATTTTGGCGAGTTCCTGCAACACAAATACGGCATCGACTACGTATATGCCAACGAGTTGGAGGTTGACGACAACGGAAAACTGACCGGCAATTATGTGGGGGAAATAGTAGACGGACATCGCAAGGCCGAACTGTTGAAACTTATTGCGCAAGTGGAAAAGGTAAATTTAGCACAGACTATCGCCGTTGGCGACGGCGCAAACGACTTGCCCATGATTTCAGAGGCAGGTCTTGGCATAGCCTTCCATGCCAAACCGCGCGTTGTGGCCAATGCCCAGCAGTCTATCAACACCATCGGACTAGACGGTGTGCTCTACTTCCTTGGCTTTAAAGACAGCTACATCAATGCCTAAACAGGCATAATACACACAAAAACGGCCAATCACACATTGCGTGATTGGCCGTTTTTGTCGGGGCGACAGGATTCGAACCTGCGACCGCCTGGTCCCAAACCAGGAGCGCTACCGGGCTGCGCTACACCCCGAATCGCAAAACCCATTGTTGTTTTGCGGTTGCAAAGGTACTACTATTTGTTGGGTACTGCAAATATTTGTTTAACTTTTTATGATATCTAAGTCTACAAATATCTTTTTAAGTATTTGTACGCCACGTTCTACTTGCTCTTCCGTATGCGTAGCCATCAATGCCATACGCACTAGTGTATCTTGCGGAGCGCATGCTGGCGGTATAACGGGATTGATGAAAACGCCCGCTTCAAAGGCCAACTTGGTTACAAGGAAAGTTTTTTCTACATCGTGAACGTAGAGCGGAATGATAGGACTTTCGGTCTCACCAATCTCAAAACCTTCCTCTCTAAAACGGCGCAGGGCATAGCGTGTAACGTTCCAAAGCTTTTCGATTCGTTCGGGTTCTTGCTGAATAATGTGCAATGCTTCAAGGGCTGCTGCCGTTGCAGCAGGCGAATTAGAGGCGCTGAAGATGTACGAACGGCACGTGTGGCGTAGGTAATTGATGGTATCGGCATCCGATGCAATAAAGCCACCGATGGATGCAAGGCTCTTTGAGAATGTTCCCATGATAAGATCCACCTCGTCGGTAAGGCCGAAATGCTCGCAAACACCACGTCCGTGTTCACCAAAAACGCCAAGGCTGTGCGCCTCGTCCACCATAACCGAGCAGTTGTACTTATGTTTCAAGGCCACAATCTCAGGAAGTTTGGCCAAGTCGCCTTCCATAGAGAACACGCCGTCCACAACAATCAGCTTTACAGCCTCGTAAGGTAGTGACTTGAGGATGTTCTCCAAGTCTTCCATGTCGTTATGCTTGTAGTGCAGTTGTTTGGCAAACGACAAGCGCCTTCCGTCTACAATACTAGCATGGTCGCGGTCGTCGCAAATAATATAGTCGCCTCTTCCAACCACCATAGCCAGCACACCTTGGTTAACCGAGAAACCCGTAGAGAAGCATAGCGTATCGTCCTTGTGCACGAACGTGGCCAATTCTTTCTCCAATTGCACGTGTAAGTCTAATGTCCCGTTAAGAAATCGACTTCCGGCACAGCCAGAGCCATACTTGTCTAGCGCGTCTTTGGCAGCTTTCACCACCCTTTCGTCTCCAGTAAGCCCGGTATAGGCGTTCGAACCAAACATCAAAACATGATGTCCATCCATCTCTACCTCGGTTCCCTGTTTGCTTGTTATCTCGCGAAAATAGGGATAGACACCCGCTTGAATATATTTTTGCGGTTCACGATAAGCCTTGTATCTTTCTTGTAATTGTCCCATTTCTAAATAGGTAAAAGAACTATTTTTTTGTTTATCAGTGTGCAAAGGTACAAAAAAATACAGCAAAACGCCTATATTTTGAAAGAAATCGGCATTTAAAACGTTTTTCGCCGGTTACGTGCTGTTATCAAATGTTTTTTATTATCTTTGCAATTAGGCTTGGGCAATGCCTTTAAAGTAAAGTTAAACCCTGTCTGAAAACCATAAACAAAACGGAATGAAAAAGAAAATTGTGTTCATCATGAACCCCATATCGGGGTCGGGAAGTAAAAAAGGCATTCCCGAAGCAATTGATAAATACATCGATAAGGAACTTTTCGACTACGAAATACGAACCACCGAGTATGCAGGGCATGCTTGCGAGATAGCCACCGAGGCCAAAGAACAAGGTATAGACGTGGTGGTGGCCATTGGTGGCGATGGTACCGTTAACGAGGTGGCACGCGCCATTGCCGAGTCTAACACGGCATTGGGCATCATTCCCCGTGGATCGGGCAACGGATTGGCTCGCCATTTGATGTTGCCTATGGGCGTTAAGAAATGTTTGCAGCTGATAAATACATGCGAAATACATAGGCTTGACTATGGGAAGATTAACGAACACTACTTTTTTTGTACCTGCGGCATGGGTTTCGATGCCTTTGTTAGCAAAAAATTTGCCCAAGCAGGTAAGCGCGGCCCCATCACTTACGCCGAAAACATCCTGCGTGAGGGGTTGAAGTATCAGCCCGAAACCTACGAGATAGAAGACGAAACGGGCGTGCATCGCTACAAGGCTTTCCTTATTTCGTGTGCCAACGCCTCGCAATATGGCAACAACGCCTACATAGCCCCTAGGGCATCGATGAGCGATGGATTGCTAGACGTAATTATTATGGAGCCTTTCGACTTGCTTGATGCACCGCAAATTAGTCTCGACATGTTTAACAAAACACTCGACAAAAACTCGAAGATAAAAACTTTCAGATGTAAAGAGCTAAAAATACACCGAAAGAACGAGGGGGTAATACATTTCGATGGCGATCCCGTTGAGGCGGGCAAAGATATTGTCGTGTCTTTAAAAGAAAAAGGTATTAATGTGATTGTAAACCCCGATGCCGACAAGTCGTTACGAGAACCCAACGCATTCCAATCCATTGCCGCCTCGCTCTTCAACGAGCTCAACGACATGCGCCGAGTTTTCAACAAACGAGCCCATAAGTTGCCGCTGTTGGGCAAGGTTATCCAACGCAAGCTTACACGATAGAAGTCGCAGCCATTGCGCTAAGCAACAATCTAAACAGCCTTTCAAACCCGTAACAACTGCTTAAACCCAAAGTATAGGTTTGGTTTTAGGCAGTTGGCATCTAGCCCCAATCGGGCATCTGCCCGTTTATCAAATAGGATATATTGATTGCATTGCTTCCAGTTTTTCTTGCGTTTGCTTGTCGGCATCTTGCCAAGTCTTATTCTCTTGACGTAGCCCGCTGCGCCTGCAACAATAAGACTGACAAGATGTTCAACCATACACAAAATCTATCCAGGCTATAATGTGCGATTTAGGTTTAAGCTTATGCTTTCAGCCAATTTACTCGCCAATTTCTCACCATGTTTATCCGTAAGCCTGATAACTAGCGTACTTATCAACTCGTAAATTTGGGCGTAGTCGTCATTTTTCTAGGCAGCAACCACTCTGAAACCTTTTCTTTATAACCTGTATTGCGTTTGGATGCTTACAAACTGAGAAACTTATAGGCCCTCAAACTTACAAAACTCGATTAGCTGCCAACTGCCAAACCTATAAATCCACAAGTTTACAAATGCACCAACTAATCTATCCAGAAATCTTAAAATTAGTATAGATACTTTACAAACTACACCATCCCCGTCACTTCATTCTAGCGTAAATTGAGCCCCATTAGCAGGCAATTAGCCCCTCTTTTCTTGTTTTCATGCATTATATTTTGTGCATTTTCGAGAACATCGCCTGCAATTTGCACCATTTTGCCTTTCTAAATTGGGTTCCTGGTTCGTAATTTATCAAGCCCTAATTCCCACTTTTAGCCCCTAAAACCCCACTTTTTAATGACCATTTTACCCCTTTTGAACCTTGTTTTAACGCTTCGAAAAGGTTTTGTTTATCTCTTAGATATGGATATTTATACATATCGTCTCGCATTTAGCAGCCTTTTGTACTACAATTTGCACCATTTTGCCCTGCATTTAGCACCATTTTACCTTGCGTTTAGCACCATTTTACCTTGCGTTTAGCACCAAAACGCAGTGCATTTAGCAGCATATTGCACTTCATTTTGGTGCAAGTAGCCCAAAATCTGGCACCGGTTGCGTGTTTATGCAACGGAAATCAATATTCAACCATTCACATGCACCCCCCATTTCGCATCGCAACAAACCCTCGCGAGAATTGAAAATTTGCGGCCTGATGAGCGAGAGCTGGCAAAAATTGCACTCACAATGTTAAAATTTATACTAAAAAGATTACAATGATTGGTGAGTGTATGAGTTAATCAGTTGACAAGTTGACGAATTGACAAGTTGATCGGTTAACCTGTTTACGAGTTGGGAAACGAACATGGCGCAGCCATTTATTCGCCTTTTCACCTTTTCATCCTTTCACCCTTTCACCTTTAAAATGCGCAGTCATCTTTTCACCTTTTCACCCTTTCACCTTTAAAAGGCGAAGCCATCTTTTCACCTTTTCACTTTTTCACCCTTTCACCTTTCCACCCTTTCACCTTTAAAAGGCGAAGCCATCTTTTCACTTTTTCACCCTTTCACCTTTAAAAGGCGCAGCCATCTTTTCACCTTTTCACCCTTTCACCTTTAAAAGGCGCAGCCATCTTTTCACCTTTTCACCTTTTCACCTTTAAAAGGCGCAGCCATCTTTTCACCTTTTCACCTTTTCACCTTTAAAAGGCGCAGCCATCTTTTCACCCTTTCACCTTTTCACTTTTTCACCTTTAAACCATCCTTTCACCTTTAACGCTCCACTTGTAAATAGCAGAAAGCGAAGCACCCATAACAGGTACGCTCCGCTTTCTTAAAGTATAATGTTTCAACAATTAGCCTTTGCAAATTGTCAATGGTTGTTCATTTGCCTAGCATGCTAGTAGACAACACCCCAAGGCAGAGTTTCCTCCTCATCTTCCTCTTCGTCGAATACAAATGGCTTTGCATCGGCATCGTCTGATTGATTACCAGAGTTCTGTAACATCAATATTGACTCATACTCATCGGTAACTATCTCCGATATTGGCTTTATATAATTCGTCTTCATAGCTAATCCCTTTCATTATTGTACAGATACCTTTACTCCATTAATAACATACACACCAGCGGCAACAGGAACCGAACGTGTTTCGTTGGCCTTCAAGTTCAGTTTGGCCACACTCATTCCGTTAACACCAAACACTTCTACCCGTTGTGCTTTCTTTGCAAAGAATGTAATCATTCCGTTAGCAGCTGTTACAGCCAGGTCGGCATTAGCTCTTACGCCATCAATGCCTGTGGTGGTTTCGCCATTCTCACCAAACACGATGTCGAAGGAAGCCATCTTGGCTCCGCTTGTACTGCAGAACGAATAGTACGAACGGAATGGTCTTACTTTCACCAGCTTCGGGTCGGTGGGCAAGTTCAATGATGAATAGTACTTATTGTTGGCGAAGTAGAACACCTTTTCAACTTTATCGCCGCAGTAGGTACCCCTATTTTCAAAGGCATAGTTCGTTCCGTTTCCACTTCCCGTAGCCTTCTCGCCCGCCAAGTAAGTGTTGTTCTTATGGGCGGTGGTGGGCATAATGTCTGCGCCATACTGCAAGGCCAAGAACGATTGCCCGTCTTTCGGCATATAGGTTTCGTCCACCAATATCATATAAGGTTTGTTAGCCTCTGTTGCCGAGCCTTCTGCCTTAATGAAATGAACATCACCATCAAATTTCATGTAGTCGTAACCCGGTTTTTGTTCGGGACTAACGCTGAGACAATTGGTTGGTTGCATCACATAAACCTCAAACGAGCATTTGTCTCCCTTGTTCACGTGTTTACCATCTGTCAAAGACAAGGTGAACGGCAACATCAGCGTTGCTTTGTTTGCTTGGCCGTTGGTTCCAGTTACTTCGCGCGTATAGCTAGCATAGTTTGCAGCATCAACACGTATCTTATAAGGAGAATAGAATGGCTGCTTATCTGTGAGTATGATGTTTCGTGCGGCCTTATAAGTTCCGCCTTCCTCGGCATAGGCAAAGTTGTCAGCAGCATGCGTGGTGTTCTTGGGCAAGAATATCAAAGCATTCTTAGCCAGCGCATTCTTCAAAGTGGCCCACGAAGCACCATTAGACGAGTAAGCACCTTGCATTTGGCTGCCCATGTCTACGTAAAGCAGCTTATCCATTGCTGCGGGAACGTTGCCGCCACCATTAGCAATAGCCGTTTCAAGCTGCTCTTTCACGGCTTCAACAGAGCTATATCCTAAGTTGCCGTCATTGTCTTTTGACGTAACAACAGCACCATAGAACTCACCGCTTTCCGCTTCGCCATAGAAAGACTTGTCGTAAATCTTTTCGAAAGCCACGCTGGGCGTGTAGGTACGTGCCACGAGGTGAATCTCCATGTCGTAGTAAGCGTAATAGCGATGTTGGGTTGCGGTGGTGGGAGCGATGTTATAACGTGTCTCGTCTGTGGTGAAGACATAAGCGTTGGTCATGTAATCCTTGTTTTCTTCCGTTGGGGTCATCACCACATTTTTGAACAGACCGCCCGCAGCGGCATACTTTTCTAGCGTAAAGGGATACTCAACCAGTGAAGTTGCGGTGCCCGACTTGCTCACTTCATGGGCATTGTTAAACTTAAATGCCTTTGTTCCTGCCGTGGCCACAAACACTTTCTTCTTATAATCATAGTTGGCTGCATAGTCGGGATGGCTGTAAATGTTGTTGTTCGACTCGCCAAAGAGATTGAAATATTCAGACTTTACAAAGCTGAAGCGTGCATTACCATTGTACGAGCCATCATAATATGTATTGTCGGCACACTTGCTCTTCAAGTTTTCGAAAGTGAAGTTGCAAGCAGTGTTGAGCCAATCGCGAGGTATGTAGAAGTAGAACACACCGCCACCCACGCTGAAATCGTTAGAAACGAACTCGCGCGAAATCTTCATGTCGCCGTGTGTGCACATCAGTTCCATGTGATTGATGTATGGGTCGAGTGCTTCCACGGTCAGTTCGAGGTTTACAAGTCCGTTTCCGCCTACTACTTCAAGCTTTACGGCATCGTTGTTTAAGTCGTTCAATTCGAAGCTGCCCGGTTGCGTAACTTCAATCTCGTTGGCCACCTTGCCCGTCTTGTCGTAAACTTTCAGCGTATAAGCACCAGCTGTATTGGTGTTAACCCATTTGGCAGACTCTTGGCTGTCGTATGGTGCAAATTGGACGGATGCGCCAGGATTACGGCCCAACATGTATAGGTTGTTGTACACTATTCCATTCGCAACTAGGTTGAATTGGCTTCCTGTTCCAGAGCTTATCATTAAGGTGTTGTTAGGATCGACCGACAGATAGGTAGTTGTTCCCACTGCATTGATGCGTCCTTGGTTGTCAATTGCCCATATTTGTGGGGTGATTCCAAAAGTTGCATCTCTTTGTAAGTACCAAGTGTCGCCACCAGTTGTATATGTAATGTACATGCCTTGTCCCGAACTTACATGATAATTCACCTTTGCAGAAATGATACGATAGTGCAAAGGCACATCGTTGCCTTTCTGGTCTTTGGTACAAACAGGCGTTTCGGCAAAGTAAGTTTGCCCCGGTTGTATCTCAAAATAGCCCCTATGGTCGATGGTTACCGCCTTGATTGTTTTGTTACCAACGGCAGAACCGGCAGTGCGGCCATTCAAATCCAAAGTTTCGTCAACGCTAGCCCCTTCGTAAAACAGCGACTGAGCCATCAAGTCTTTCACGTTTCTGTAAACATAGCTTTGTCTTTTCACTCCCGTATAGGTGTTTTGAGAGATTTGTCCAAGGTCTACTTTTCCCGTGGGGAATGGACATTGCACAACACTTACCCCCTCCGCGCTAGCTTGCTGCGGAGCAATGTTAACCTTAAATGGGGCTTCGGGCGTGAAAGTTAGTTCCACATATTTTAATGTAACGCCCACATACCTGCCTGCAACATGCTTAGTCTCATGGTTAGCAATCTTAAAGTAAAGGATATTGCCCATGTCGCTTTCTACCATGCTGGTGCGTTCGATGGTGAATTCCTCATTGCTTATGCCCCTTTTGAGGTTCTTGTAATAAGTAGAAAAGAAATCAAACCTCGAATTGGTTTCACCGAAATAGAAATCGCGGTCGTGGGTTACGCGAAGCTTAGCTCTTCCGTTTCCAAACACGTCAACGTTGTTTTGCACAATAATCTTATAGCTTGTGAATCTGTATCCGCGAGGCAAAGCGAAGGTTATATAGCCATCTTCGCGCTGTCCGCCAAGCACTTGTATGCCCGTATCTGCACCTGCATTGTAAAGGTTGTTGCCATGCACGGCCAATTGTCCGTTTGGAGAAAGGTCCTTCAAATCTGAAGCAGCCATCGTCAAAGGCAATTGGAAATGCTTCCAAGTAGCGAATCCACCCGCTGCAAAGCCTGTTTCTGTTGTACCACCAGAATAAGAGGTCTGCGAACAAATCATACTACCTGTCTTTTCACTCACCGTAACGTTTTGTGCTTTGCTTGGTATGCCACTAAACACAGCACCGAGCAAGAGTGCGGCGAACAGCCTGCCACGTGTCTTTGCGTGTAAAAACATTCTTCTCATAACACTCGTTTTTAAAATTAATAATTGTTGATAGATATACTTCTTTTATTAATAACACATACACTAAAATAACCTCACAACTGGCTCCTGCTAGTAGGAGCTGTGCGACTTATTTAGGAAAGGCTGCTATCTAAGGCAAAGCCTTTTACCGTTAATAGAGACAATGCGAACGTTGCATCTACTCATAAACTGCATTATGTGATAAAGCTTAAAACGTTTGGTAACAAAGTTTTCACTATTATCGTTAATACTTCTTGCCTATCATTAGGTTGGCACCTCACTGGTTAGTATTCTTATCTCTGAGCTCTGACACCCTTACAGAGATGCTTTTATTCTTTATAATGTTGAAAAGGATTGGTTTCTGCAATCCGTTATCCATACTATTCAAAACAATTTAATCGTTTCCTGATTTTATTTATCTGAATGTTTCAACCGCAAAAATAGACTTAATACTTCATTTCAAGAAATAATAAAGGGCGCAAAATTGCGCAAAGAAGAATAATTGATGCGCAAACAAACGCAAAATGCGCAAAAATTACAGGCAAGAAGTGGCTTTTGCCTTGTCCAAAAGCAAAGTTTTGGTGCATGCAACGAGGCAATACCAATATATTTTTATATCTTTGCCGTAAAGCAGAGCTGCTTATGCTTTCGCGTTTTGCCTATACAGCCAAGCGAAACATGACTGTTGGGAATGTCTCTTTGAGCAAATTAACCCGAACAGGCAACTGAAAAGAACGTAAAAGCAGCTCTTCTTATTAACAGGATAGCACAAAAGACTAACCATTGAATTGATGAACAACGACATGCGACATTTGAAGTAATTGTCGAGACTCTGAGAACTTATACTGCATTCGGCACTATGCTAAGCCGACAAAGAAACGTAAAATCAATAACATTAACCACAGATGAAAATAACTACTTTAACAACCAAATGCGAAAAATTCGTTGCTTCGCACACAAAAGATAAGGAAGAACGAGTACGTTTCTTCGTTTTCTTTGCAGGTGCCATTCAACTCATTGTATTCACCATACTGAACATCGTGGGCGCTATTGGCATCTACCACCCCTTCTTACAAACTGCTTCCTTTGCCCTTCTTGCGCTTTGTATAGCAATGGTTGCGTTATATCTTAGCCGTATGCTGTCGCTTGTCTCTGCTTTCTCCACATTTGCCATTACTGCCCAGTTACTTGAAATGGCGCGCATCGCATTTCTTCTCTTTACGAAACCAGCGGGCTACGAAGCTATGGTCATCTATTACCAAGTAGGTTCGTACACCATCCTACTTTACCTAGCCTTGGGCTTCATCCGCCGAGTTCCGGTTCTAGTTACGGCTTTAAACATAGCCATGTTGCTCTTTGTGACCCTATACGACGACAGCGCCATAGACCCGCAAATCGCGTTACTTTTCGCACTACTCTGCATTTTCACTTGTGCATTGGCCATCATCAGCCAACGAGGCATGCACAAGATGCAGCAAGAAAACAAAGATTATCAAGACACACATAACTCGATACTCACCGCTTTCAACATGAACCAAAGCGAATTGATTGCCTATTTACAAATATGCCGTGCCAAAGAACCCAACAACCAGCACGTAGACATGCTTTTAAGCCAACTTAACGAGCAATCAAAACATAACCTTATCCATGCAGCAATGGTCTTGAAGAAAAAACACGATGCCCAACAACTTGAATTAAGCAAATGCTTTCCCAGCCTCACGCAAACCGAACTAGAAGTGAGCAGGCTCGTTGTTGAAGGGAAAACGCTTGGCGAAATTGCGCTAATTATGGGAAAAACCACTACAAACATCAGCACTGTGCGTGGCAATGTGAGGAAGAAGCTTGGACTGCACCCCAACGAGGACCTTGAAGAAAAGCTTAAAGAACTGGCCGCGCCCGCCGACAAAGCTTTGAAAAAGCTATTTTAACCCCACCCCTATACATTATTTTGGCAACGCAGATACAAGCAGCAACGTGGGCTGATGGTAGTTAACATCACTGATGTCCCTTGCACATGTACATAGAAAAGAGCCACATCTCACTCTTTTTACAGAGTGGATGCGGCTCTTAAAAGTTTTGTTATTGTCTGCCTCTGCTGTTGGTTTACACCCAATAGGCACAACGGACAAGCCCATAGAGTTCTCCGTTTTGGGTACATGTGTTATCAGCCAACCTTTATATATATGACTTATAACACAAGCTACACAACAGCCTTTGCAACATTAATTTGTTAGTTACCCACCACAACAGCAAAATATGCCTTCTTACCTGTTGGGTAAATGCCTTGTATATAAAGCACGGGGTCTTTGCTTGTCGATGCTTCCTTAACGGCTTTCTGCAAGTCCTCGGTCGACTTGATAATCTGTTCGTTCACCTTCTGGATGATAAAGCCCTTGGCAACGCCAGCATCTTTCAGCGCACCATTGTTCACCCTTATTACCTCCAAGCCCGAATTGATGTTCAGTTGTCGCTTTTGGTCGTCGGTAATTTCCTTGAAGTTACCGCCAAGAATATCTAGGTCGGCACTCTTCATCACCTTCGTGTTGCCCTGAGCATTCTTCAAAGTAGCCGTTGCAGTTGTTTTCTTCTTATTACGCAAGTAAGTAATGGTAATCTTGTCGCCTGGTTTTTTGCCCGAAAGCAATTCTTGAAGTTCGGCCATCTTGGTAAGCTTTCTACCGTCGGCAGCCACGATAACGTCGCCAGATTTCAACCCAATAGCCGAACCTGCGCCACCGTCTTCAACCGAATCAACATATATACCATCGTTTGTTCCCAGGTCGTGTTCCTTACCTTTCTCCTTTTCAATGTCGAGGTAAATGCGCACGTCGCTACCTTTAATGCCCATAACGGCACGTTGAACGCTACCATATTGCTTGATGTCGGCCACCACTTTATTCATGATGGTTGTGGGAATGGCAAATCCATAGCCGCTATACGAACCTGTTTGCGAATAGAGCATGGCATTAATGCCCACCAATTCGCCTTGGGTATTAACGAGCGCACCACCCGAATTGCCCTGATTGATGGCAGCATCGGTCTGGATGAACGACTCGATGGGGTTGCCGCCCAACGAGCGCGCCTTAGCACTAACGATACCGGCTGTGACAGTTGAGTTGAGATTAAAGGGGTTTCCAACGGCCAGCACCCACTCGCCCACTTTCAGCTTGTCAGAATCTCCGATAGGTAAGGTGGGTAAGTTCTTCCCGTCTATCTTAATTAGCGCAAGGTCTGTGCTCTTATCCGTACCGATAATGCGGGCAGAGAACTCCCTATTATCGTTCAATGTTACAGTTAGCTGGTCGGCACCTTCTACCACGTGGTTGTTAGTAACGATGTAGCCGTCTGCCGATATGATAACGCCCGAACCTGTTGCTTCGCGCTTCGGGGTTTGTACTTGTCGTTTTTGTTTTCCACCATTGCCTCGTCCTGGACTTCCAAAAAAATCGCCAAAGAAGTCGCTAAATGGGTCGCTCTCCACTTCTACGGTTTCAACCTTTGAGTTTTGAACATACCGTATATGCACAACGGCGGGCAGTGCTTTTTCTGCGGCAAAGGTAAGGTCTACAGGTTGTGCAGGCATCGTCGGGGATGCTGATGCGGCATTAACCTTCATAAATGAACCGGCAGAGAATGCAACAGAAAGCAAGCATAATCCGCCAATGAGGTACTGTGAATACTTTTTCATTGTTTCTTTCTTTTTTATTGAATTACTATTTTTGTCTTGTCTTAGCTTTCCGTTTGCAAATATAGGCGCAAATATTTGAAAACTGCAACATCACCACCTTTCTTTATCCCAATTTAACATACGCGAATATCATATTAACGCCTATTAAAGCCGTGGTAATTACTATTTGAAATAATTAAGCATCCCAACCCCTAGCATTTATTACGCATTACTTATATCAAACAGCAAATAGACATTTAATCCGTTTAGACTTTTGGTATTTCTATAAATTGAGCGGAGTTTTTGCCTTTGTGCCGTAAAACCAACACAAACACCCGCGCATGTACGACGTGACGGAAAAATACGATGAAATCTCAAATTCGGCCTCATTTGTCTGTGGCAAAACATGGTCTACTCTCAAATAGTGATCGGGCGGAAGCTATTCAATGCTGTCTCCACAAACTGGAAACCGCTTGTCGATGCCCAATCACTTATGCGTTTACATGATGCTGTTGACATTGTACACGAGCAGCATGGCCTGCAACCGCCCACACTGGCCCTCGCAAGTCTACATGTTTTCCACGCCACTGCCATACGTACATATACGATGCAATAGTTTTTGTCTATATTTTAGTCGGATTTTTAACATTATAAGTGCCATTTTCGTCCACAAATCGCCAACCTTGCCGCAAAAAATCGATTCTCGCGAAGGTTTGTTTTGAGGCAAAATAGGGGTGGCATGTGCATGGGGAAAAATGAATATTTATTTAAACAAAACGCCATTTGCACCTATTTCGGGGCTATTTGCTGCTAAATGCAGTGCGTTTTGATGCTAAACGCAAGGCATTTTGGTGCTAAATGCAGTGCGTTTTGGTGCTAAATGGAATGCGTTTTGGTGCTAAACGCAAGGCATTTTGGTGCTAAATGCAGTGCGATTTGGCACTAAATGCGAGACAATTACGCATAAACATCCACAGTAATGGCATAAACAAAACCTTTTAGAGCCATGAAACACATGTCTAAAAAGGGTAAAATAGCCGTTAAAAGTAGGTTTTTAGGGGCTAAAAGCGAGTAATTGGAGTTGAAAAATTACGAGTTGGCAACCAAACTAGAAAGCCAAAATGATGCAAAATGCAGGTTATAGGCTTAAAAATAGACAAGTACCAAGATACAAGAGGTCATAAATAGTAGACTTTTACATACTTTTCAACCTGTATTTCCGCTAGAACGGAGCGAAAATTAGAGCGAAATTGTAAAATAAAAGATAAGATTTTAAATTTTAGAGTTGATAGGCTTTTGAGTTGATGAGTTTGCGGGTTGATGAGCTTGTGGGCTAGTGTGTTGGCAAATTGATTTTTGGGGGAGCTGTTGGGCGTTAGTAAGTTCATGTGCAAATTCGCGCATAAGACATTTAATTCCAAAACTCATCCTTTTGGATTATAACACCTAAACGTAAAGACGAGTTGACAAGCTGGCTTGTGGATAGGTTATCGGATTGATAGGTTAAAGAACGAATAAGCTAACAAGTTGCCTTGTTAAGTTAGCCTATCGCAACTAAACAACAAGAATGTCGTTACTCCCATCATGCGTTGATGGTTGTAGGCTATTGGGTTTTCTTAGTGGATATACTTTAAAGTTGGTGAGCTTTTAGTTATTGAGTCGAATTGATTTTGAAAGCTGAAAACTAACGAACCCACCGTCCGTTAAGCTCGAAAAGCTGAAAACTCATAAACTAAAAGCTCACCTACTTAGAGATCTAAATGACAATATTGCTTAACAAGAAGCATTATTTATAAATCCCATCCCACGGCACTTGCGCCAAGAACGGCAGCCGAAGAGCCTTCAAGACCGCTAATGAGGAACTTTGCCTTGTCTTTAAAAATCTTCAATACGTTCTCGTCGTATGCCTTTTTAAGCGGTTTCATCAGCAAATCACCGGCTTTGGTCAGTCCGCCGAAGAAGATAAATGCCTCTGGCGACGAGAATGCTGCGAAGTCTGCGCATGCCTCACCAAGCATTTTGCCAGTGAACTCGTAAACGTCGACGGCCAACTTGTCGCCTTTCGCAGCGGCAAGCGACACATCAAGCGATGTAATTTCTTCGGGTTTCAAGTCACGAAGTACAGAGGGAGTTGTGGTTTTCTCCAAAAATTCGCGTGCCGAACGTGCCACACCCGTTGCCGAGCAATAGGTTTCCAAACAACCAAAGCGACCGCAACCACAGCTGCGTCCACCTTCTCTTTGGGCGATAACGTGTCCCAACTCGCCTGCAAAGCCGTCGCTGCCATACACCACTTGTCCATTAATAACGATGCCAGAGCCAACGCCCGTACCTAGCGTAATAACGATAAAGTTTTTCATACCACGCGCAACGCCATAAATCATTTCGCCAATGGCGGCAGCGTTAGCATCGTTGGTAAGCGCAACGGGGATGCCGCCGAGCCCTTTGGAGAACATATCGGCAAGAGGAACAACGCCATTGTGTCCCCAAGCCAAGTTAGGAGCAAACTCTATCGTGCCTTTGTAGTAGTTGCCGTTAGGCGCCCCGATACCCATTGCCTTAATGGTTTGAATACCACCTACTTGCTCAATGATAACGTGCAATGCGTCGAGCGAAGCCTTAACATAGTCTTCTACGTCTGCATAGGCTTGTGTCTTAATGGCCGTAGTGGCCTTAATTTCGCCTCGGCTATCAACGATGCCGAATACAGAGTTCGTTCCACCCAAGTCTAAACCAATCACGTATGGTTTCAGTTCTTCTTGTCCACTCATGTTGTGTCCTTATTTTTTTAGTTTAGTAATAATTGTTTGCTTTCGTCGATGATAGGCTTAAAGGCTTGTCCTTTACGATGGCCATGTTGCGCCATCTTTTGGTCTGTACCTTGTATTTAGCCTTAAATTAAGCGTTGACAAAGTTATGAAAAATATGGAATAACACAAACTTATAAGTTGAAAATTTGCTCAATTCGCATATTTTTTGCAATTTTGCATCCGTTATGCCCTTACCTTTTCATATAGATATTGTAGACATTGTATTCAAGGGAATACTTATTGGTCTTATTGCCTCTGCCCCGATGGGGCCTGTGGGGGTGCTTTGCGTTCAGCGAACACTGAACAAAGGCAGATGGTATGGTTTTATCACAGGCATTGGTGCGGCGGTAAGCGATATGATTTACGCCTTGGTTACTGGCTATGGAATGAGTTTCATCATGGATCTCATCACCGCTCCGCGCACGCTTTTCGCCCTTAAAATATCGGGAAGTGTGCTGCTGATGTTGTTTGGAATTTACTGTTTCAAGTCTAATCCCACCAAGAAAGTGCATTACAGCGGTAGGGGTAAGGGTACATTGATACACAATGGTATAACCGCTTTTCTCGTTACTTTCTCTAATCCACTTATCATTTTCCTCTTCATGGCCACCTTCGCGCAGTTTGCTTTTGTTGTTCCCAACAGGCCGTGGCTGATGGTTGGCGGATATACAGGCATTGTTTTGGGCGCACTGATATGGTGGTTCGGGCTTACTTGGCTTATCGACAAAGTGCGTGGAAAGTTCGATAAAGGCGGAATTGTACTCATCAACAAGATTATCGGCAGCGTGGTTATCATCTTTTCGGTGATATTCCTCATCGGCACGATATTCAATCTCTACACTTTCGAATACTGACGCGTACCACCCGCCCGTAGCCGTTTATGCCCCTACTTATATAATAAGGAGTGGCCTATTCATCCCTAGCAAACATCAATAAATGTACATCGCCAAACAACTAAGAGAAAAAAGCATTGCCGAATACATATTATATATGTGGCAAATAGAAGACCTAATACGCGCATACGGCTGTTCGTTGCAACGTATCAGGCACGAATACATAGACAAGTTTGACTATACCCCCGAACAAAAAGAAGAAATGCTCGACTGGTACGGCAACCTTGTGCGCATGATGAACCAAGAAGGGAAACGCGAACGGGGACATCTGCAAATTAACGCCATCATCGTTAAGGACCTGATGGACCTGCACAACCAACTGATGCAAAGCACCAAGTTTCCCTTTTACAATACGGCATATTATAAGGTGCTGCCCTTCATCGTTGAACTACGCAACAAGGGCGACAAGCAAGTGAACGAGATTGAAACATGTCTTGATGCGCTTTACGGCGTTATGTTGCTGAGGTTGAAACAAAAGGAGATTACCCCCGACACCATGACAGCCATCAAAGAGATTACCACCTTTGTGGGAATGCTTGCTGACTATTATCAGAAAGACAAGCGCGAAGGACTGGTTTTTGAAGACGAATAAACATAACCCACTGCATAAATGAACATTTTGATTACTGGCTGCAACGGCCAACTAGGAAACGAAATACAGCTGTTGCAAGCGCAGTATGCACAACACACTTGGTTTAACACCGACGTTAACGAGTTAGATATTACCGACAAGGCCGCCATCGAACGCTTTGTTGAGACGAACGAGATTGACGGCATCGTGAACTGCGCAGCCTATACGGCCGTAGACAAGGCCGAAAGCGACCCGCAGCTGGCGCGAAAACTGAACGCCGACGCCCCTGCTTTCTTAGCAGAGGCCGTAGCCAAACGCGGCGGATGGATGGTACAGGTGTCTACCGACTACGTCTTCAATGGCACTAAGCACACGCCATACGTGGAAACAGACGAGCCTTGCCCCAATAGTGTTTATGGGCAAACGAAGTTGGAAGGCGAACAGGCAGTAAGCAAACTCTGCCCCAACGCCATGATTATAAGAACGGCTTGGCTGTACAGCGAGTTTGGAAACAACTTTGTGAAAACAATGATTCGCCTTGGAAGAGAACGCGAACAACTGGGCGTTATCTTCGACCAAGTGGGCACGCCAACCTACGCTCACGACCTTGCTACGGCGATAATGACGGCTATAGACAAAGGCATTAAGCCTGGCGTTTACCACTTTTCTAACGAAGGCGTAACAAGTTGGTACGACTTTACCAAGAGCATACATCGCCTTTCGGGAATAAATACCTGCCAAGTATCTCCCTTGCACACCGCAGAATACCCTACCCCAGCCTCTCGCCCCGCATATAGCGTGCTCGACAAAACGAAGATTAAGGCTGCTTACGGCATCGAGATACCGCATTGGGAGGAGTCGTTGGCCAAGTGTATAGCCAAACTTTAATCACGAAACGAACACGGTTAACAAAATAACGGGTCTGTCAACTGAATAACGGCTCTGTCAACTCGTTAACCCGTTAACTTGTCAACTCTGAATAAGAACATTGTAAATAATGACTGAAATAGAAAGAAGACGAACCTTTGCCATCATCTCTCACCCCGACGCAGGTAAGACAACACTCACTGAGAAGTTCTTGTTGTTCGGCGGACAGATACAGGTGGCAGGAGCAGTAAAGAGCAACAAGATAAGAAAGACGGCCACATCCGACTGGATGGACATCGAGAAACAACGTGGTATCTCGGTTTCTACCTCGGTGATGGAGTTCGATTACGAAGGCTATAAGGTGAATATCCTAGACACACCCGGACACCAAGACTTCGCCGAAGACACTTATCGCACACTTACAGCGGTAGATTCGGCCATCATTGTTGTGGATTCGGCCAAAGGTGTAGAAACACAAACGCGCAAGCTAATGGAGGTTTGCCGAATGCGCAACACCCCCGTGATTATCTTTATCAACAAGATGGACCGCGAAGGACGCGACCCTTTCGACCTACTTGACGAGCTAGAAGAGGAACTGCAAATAAAGGTTAGGCCTCTTTCGTGGCCCATCAACCAAGGCGAACGTTTCAAAGGGGTGTTCAATATCTACGAAAACCAGCTGCAATTGTTTACGCCCGACAAGCAACGCGTTACCGAAAAGGTGGAGGTTGACGTTAACAGCGAGGAACTGAACGGACACATTGGCGAACAAGATGCACAGAAACTTCGCGACGATTTGGAGCTGGTAGACGGCGTTTACCCCGAATTTGACGTGGAAACCTATCGTGCAGGGCATGTTGCGCCCGTGTTCTTTGGTAGTGCGCTTAACAACTTTGGTGTTCAAGAACTGCTCAATTGTTTTGTGCAGATTGCTCCAAGCCCCAAACCCACTATGGCCGAAGAGCGCGAAGTGCAGCCCACTGAATCGAAATTTACGGGTTTCATCTTCAAAATAACGGCAAATATCGACCCCAACCACCGCTCGTGCATCGCATTCTGCAAGATATGCAGCGGCAAGTTTGTGCGAAACCAGCCCTATCGACACGTTCGACTTGACAAAACACTGCGTTTCAGCAGTCCGACACAGTTCATGGCGCAACGCAAAAGCACCATCGACGAGGCCTATGCTGGCGACATTATAGGCTTACCTGATAACGGAATATTTAAGATTGGCGACACATTAACCGAAGGAGAGTTGCTACACTTCCGCGGTTTGCCATCGTTCTCGCCAGAGATGTTCAAGTATATCGAGAACGACGACCCCATGAAGGCCAAGCAATTGAACAAGGGTATCGAACAATTGATGGACGAAGGTGTGGCACAACTCTTCGTCAACCAATTCAATGGGCGCAAAATCATCGGCACGGTAGGTCAACTTCAATTCGAAGTTATCGAGTATCGACTTCAAAATGAGTATAACGCTAAATGCCGTTGGGAACCAGTTCACCTGCACAAAGCCTGCTGGATAGAGTCTGACGACCCCAAAGAATTGGAGAATTTCAAGAAACGCAAGTACCAGTATATGGCCAAAGACCGCGAAGGGCGCGACGTTTTCTTGGCCGATTCGGGCTACGTGTTGAGCATGGCGCAGCAGGATTTCGAACACATCAAGTTCCATTTCACGAGCGAATTTTAGGCGTTAGCACGCCACAAGTAAGCCCTAGCCATGCCCAAAGCATGCTATATTTTGCAAAAATCTATGCTTGATGTAAAAAGAAAATCGTATTTTTGCAATCAAAACGACAATAAATTAAAAGGTATATGATAAAGATAACATTTCCGGATGGCTCCATCCGCGAGTACGAAAAAGGCATTACCGGCTTGGAAATAGCGAAGAGCATTTCGCCAGCCCTAGCGCGCGACGTGCTTTCGATTGGCGTAAATGGCAAAACCACCGAACTTAACCGCCCCATAAACGAAGATGCAACGATTGCGCTTTATAAATGGGAAGACGAGGAAGGAAAACACACGTTCTGGCATTCGTCGGCTCACCTGCTGGCCGAAGCCCTGCAAGCACTCTACCCCGGCATTCAGTTCGGCTTTGGTCCTGCCGTAGAAAACGGTTTCTTCTATGACGTAATGACCAAAGACGGAACGCCCATCAGCGAGAACGACTTCCCTAAAATAGAAGAGAAGATGCGCGAATTTGCCAAGAGAGACGAGGCTATCGTGCGCCGCGAGGTGTCGAAAGCCGATGCCCTGAAAGAGTTTAAGGAAGACGGACAGGAATATAAGTGCGAGCATATTGACCTCGACTTGGAAGACGGAACCATCTCCACCTATTCACAAGGAGCGTTTACCGACCTCTGCCGTGGCCCTCACCTCATGTCCACAGGCCCCATCAAGGCCATCAAACTCACCAGTGTTGCCGGTGCCTTTTGGCGTGGCGATGCAGAGAAAGACCAGCTAACGCGTATCTACGGCATCACGTTCCCCAAGAAAAAGATGCTTGATGAGTACCTTGTTATGCTCGAAGAGGCTAAGAAACGCGACCATCGCAAGATTGGAAAAGAGATGGAACTCTTCATGTTCTCCGAGCGCGTGGGCAAAGGTTTGCCTATTTGGTTGCCCAAAGGAACAGAACTACGCCTGCGCTTACAAGACATGTTGCGCAAGATACAGAAACGCTTTGGCTATCAAGAAGTAATTACTCCGCATATCGGCAGTAAGAACCTCTATGTTACTTCTGGTCACTACGCACACTATGGCAAAGATTCGTTCCAACCCATACATACGCCCGAAGAAGACGAAGAGTACATGCTCAAACCCATGAACTGTCCACACCACTGTGAGGTGTTTGCATGGAAACCCCGCTCGTATAAAGACCTGCCCCTGCGTATCGCAGAGTTTGGCACGGTTTACCGTTACGAAAAGAGTGGCGAGTTGCACGGACTTACCCGCGTTCGCTCGTTTACACAAGACGATGCCCACATCTTCTGTCGTCCCGAACAGGTTAAGAACGAGTTCCTACGCGTGATGGACATCATCCAGGCCGTATTCAAAATCTTCCAGTTTGATAACTTCGAAGCGCAGATTAGCTTGCGCGATCCGAAGAATACCACAAAGTATATCGGTTCTGACGAAGTTTGGGAAGAAAGCGAGCAGGCCATTATCGACGCTTGCAAAGAAAAAGGGCTCGACGCAAAGATTGCTTATGGCGAAGCGGCTTTCTATGGCCCTAAACTCGACTTCATGATAAAGGATGCTATCGGACGTCGCTGGCAACTGGGTACAATACAAGTAGACTACAACCTGCCCGAACGCTTTAAGTTGGAATACACAGCCGAAGACAACACGAAGAAAACGCCCGTAATGGTTCACCGCGCACCTTTCGGTTCGATGGAACGTTTCACGGCTGTTCTTATTGAACACACCGCAGGCCACTTCCCCTTGTGGCTCATCCCCGACCAAGTGGCCATTCTGCCCATATCTGAGAAGTACAACGACTACGCACAGCGCGTGGCTAAGTACTTAGACAGCGTTGGCGTTCGTGCAACGCTCGACGTTCGCAACGAGAAAATCGGCCGTAAGATACGCGATAACGAAATTAAGCGCGTGCCTTACATGGTTGTTGTCGGCGAAAAAGAGGCAGCCGAAGGACTTGTTTCGATGAGAAAGCAAGGCGGCGGAGAACAAGCTACCATGTCTATGGAAGAGTTTGCTAAGCGTATCAACGACGAAGTAGCCGCTCAATTGGCTGCTACCGACATCCATCCCAACGATTAAAGGCGTGCACAGCAACTTGCTAACTAGTCAACAAGTCAACTTGTAAACGCGTTAACTAAACAGCCGACTTATGGTCTACACTTCGCAACACACCTGCGAATGTTACGTCCATAAGTCGGTTTTTATATTCAAACGCTTCCCCCTTTCACCACATCCATAGTGTGAAAGTACTTTAACAAGGAAGGAAAAAGAACACGTATCTGTAAAATAATCAATGAATTATTTTGCTTGTTGCGCGAAAAATCGTACTTTTGCAGCCGCTTATCATAATATTGTTGAATGAAGAATGAAAGAATAAAGAACCAGTATCGCGTAAACGAGCAGATACGCGCGAAGGAAGTACGCATCGTAAACGAAGGCGGTTCCACTGTTATGCCCACACGTCAAGCACTCGATATGGCACGCAGCCAAGGAGTGGACTTGGTGGAAATATCACCCAACGCACAACCTCCCGTTTGTCGCATCATCGATTATTCCAAATTCCTTTATCAGCAAAAGAAGCACGCAAAGGAAATGAAAGCCAAGCAAGTGAAGGTGGAAGTGAAAGAAATCAGGTTTGGACCGCAAACCGATGAGCACGATTACAACTTCAAGCTGAAACATGCCAAGGAGTTCTTGGATGCCGGCAACAAGGTTAGAGCTTACGTTTTCTTCCGTGGACGCTCCATTCTCTTCAAAGAGCAAGGCGAAGTTTTGCTCCTACGCTTTGCCAACGACTTGGAAGAATACGGCAAAGTAGAGCAGATGCCCGCACTCGAAGGTAAGAAGATGTTCCTTTACATCGCTCCTAAGAAAACAGGCGTAGTGAAGAAAAGTCAGCAAAAGATGGATAGAGAAAAGCGTGAGAACGAAAACAAAAACGCTGAAACAGAAACCAACAGCACTGACAACGGACTGTTTGCTAACGCCAAGAACGGCGAAGACGTGCTTAAAAAGCTACAAGCAGAATAAACAAGCGCAAAACAAAGCCCACACAAAAGACAAAAAGAAGAGGTGCGTAACGCCGGGTATATGCGTTGCCACCATATATAAATAACAAATAAACAACAAAAAAATGCCAAAAGTAAAGACAAATTCCGGCGCAAAGAAGAGATTTCGTTTCACCGGTACGGGTAAGGTAAAAAGGAAACATGCTTACCACAGTCACATCTTGACTAAGAAGACAAAGAAGCAAAAGAGAAACTTGGTTCACTCAACTCTCGTTGATCGTGCAGACATGAAGCAGGTTCGCGACTTGCTTTGCTTGCGTTAAACATTAGTCAAACATTTTTAAGTTAAGAAGAAAGTATGCCAAGATCAGTCAATCATGTTGCTTCTAAAGCAAGAAGAACTAGAATTTTAAAGCTTACAAAGGGTTACTATGGTGCCAGAAAGAATGTTTGGACTGTAGCCAAAAACACCTGGGAAAAGGGTCTTACCTACGCTTATCGCGACCGTCGCAACAAAAAACGTACGTTCCGCGCATTGTGGATTCAGCGTATCAACGCAGCCGCTCGCTTGGAGAACATGACCTACTCTACCCTCATGGGAGCATTGCACAAGGC
The DNA here is from genome assembly GCA_938028745.1 of uncultured Prevotella sp. Taxonomy (GTDB): domain Bacteria; phylum Bacteroidota; class Bacteroidia; order Bacteroidales; family Bacteroidaceae; genus Prevotella. The sequence continues at coordinate 60,769 of CALIZL010000021.1, read as the reverse complement.
CGGTATCGAAATCAACCGTAAGGTGCTTGCCGACCTCGCTGTTAACAATCCCCAAGCTTTCAAGGCTATTGTAGACAAAGTGAAATAAACAAGTCACAATCCATAAAGAAAGAGGACGCATTTTATATGTGTCCTCTTTTTTGTTTGCAAAGGAGAAAAGGAAGCTTTAAATGTGAAAAGATTAAACCCAAATCGGGCATTAGAGCCTGTTCAGATTTTGTTTCATTGTTGAACATCTTGCCTGTTTTACACTTGTAGGCGTAGCAGGCTACGTCAAGAGCGTATGACAGGCAAGATGCCGACAAGCAAACGAAAGATGGACAGGAAGCAATGCGAACAACTCAAATATTTGATAAGCGGTCTAATGTCCGATTTGGGTGAAAAGGCGAAAAGGTGAAGATATGGCTGCGTCTTGCTCGTTTCTTAATTCGTCAGCTGATTGACTGTTCAACTTATCAATTCGTCAACTTCTCAACTCATTAAATCCTACCCTCATCAATAGTTGTAATATTTTTAGCATAAAATTTAACATTGTGAGTGCGTTTTTTGCCATCACTCGCCAACCTAGCCTCAAATTTTCAATCCTCGCGAGGGTTGTTTGTGAAGCGAAATGGAGGTTGCATGTGCATGGTTAAAAATTGATTTCCATTGTATAAAACCGTAATTTGCACCTAATTTTGGGCTATTTGCACCAAAATGAAGTGCAATATGCTGCTAAATGCACTGCGTTTTGCCGCTAAACGCAAGGCATTTTGGTGCTAAACGCAAGGCATTTTGGTGCTAAACGCAAGGCAAAATGGTGCAAAATGCAGGGTAAAATGGTGCTAAACGCAAGACTAAATGCAGCAAAATGCGAGGCAAGATGTATAAATATCCACATCTTAGAGATAAACAAAAGCTACTCGATGTGCTAAAAAGAGGCTCAAAAGGGGCAAAACACACAACAAAAACTGCAATTTTAGAGCCTAATTGTTGGTAAGTTGGGATCGAAAAACTTTGTTCCGACGGCTAAATAGAAAAGCAAAATGGTGCTAAATGTAAGTTTTGTACTTAAAAATAGGCAAATGATGAAGTGGGTTATCCTGATAAATGAACCAAATACCCTGCTTTTACACCTCAAATTTCGCTAGAAGTGGATACCCACCCAGTGGTGTTTTGTAAAATAATAACACCGAATTTAACTAACTAATGTATGTCACTAGAAGAAGATTAGGAGAAAGATGCTAATGCACGATTAAGCTTAAAAAAAGTTCATATTTTCCAAATAATTATCCATTACGCGCACTCTTCTAGGCATTGACAGCGAAAAATCGCTTACGCAGTTGACTATTAGCAGGATATTTTGTATTTTTGCCTTGGATTACAGCATAACACATGAGCAGCAAAATAAGGATTAAGGATATAGCAAAGATGGCCGGCGTGTCGGTTGGAACAGTAGACAGGGTACTTCATGGCCGTCCAAACATTTCGAAAATAGCAAGAGAAAAGGTTGAGAAGGTGTTGGCCCAGATTAACTACCAACCCAACATGTATGCCAGTGCCTTAGCCTATAACAAGTCGTACACGTTTTATCTCCTCGTTCCACAGCACGAATCGGAGGCCTATTGGGAAGAGATTGAAGAGGGAGCAATGAAGGCAGCCGAGGTAAGGCGCGACTTCCACATCAACGTTGAGGTGATGTACTACGACCGTTTCAACGCCGAAACCTTCGTAAACCAAGTCAACCATTGCCTCTCACTCAATCCCGACGGCGTAATTGTTGTGCCTGCCCAACTAGAAATTACGCGCCCATTCACAGACAAACTGCACGAACGCAACATCCCATTTGTGATGCTCGACTCGTACATGCCCGACCTTCAACCGCTCTCCTTCTATGGCCAAGACTCACTGGCTAGTGGGTATTTCGCTGCAAAAATGCTCATGATGGTTGCTTACAACGAAAGCGAAATAGCGATTGTGAAACAAACCAAAGACGGAAAAGTGGTAAGTAAGCAGCAAGAAAACCGCGAAACTGGGTTCAGAACGTACATGAACGACCATTTTCCACAAATAAAAATCACCGACGTGAACCTGCCTTTGGAAACAGGTAAGCACGAATACGCCGACATATTGGAAGATTTCTTCACCCAAAACCCACAAGTGCACCATTGCATCACCTTCAATTCGAAGGCACATATCGTAGGCAAGTTCCTACTTCAAACCAATAGGCGCAACGTGCAGATAATGGGTTACGACATGGTGGGCAAGAATGCAGAGTGCCTTAGGCAAGGCAGCATCTCTTTTCTCATTGCCCAACACGCCTACATGCAGGGTTATGCCTGCGTTGAAACACTGTTCCAGGCCATCGTACTTAAAATGGAGGTCGACCCCATTAACTACATGCCCATTGAACTGCTCACAAAAGAGAACGTAGACTTTTATCGCCGAACGCAACTCTAAAGCTGTAGACCGACAAACGCATTCGAATTAGGCCACAACCATAAAAGCTTGGCTGTGCCACAGCACCAAAGTACACCGTAAGGAAGATGCGCCAAAACAGAGAAAGGCGCAACAAGCAACGGCATTGCCTGCAAACCCAAGCAACACGGCGTTGCAAACGAGCACAACACTGATAACAACACGGGGCAAACAAAGAGGTGGAGGACTAGAAAAGCCGCTCTTCCCCACCCCAGCGAAACGCCCCCTATGCACCAAGCCGTTGCAAACCAACGTTTTCGTTAAGCCAAGTGAACAATGTCGAGCTTGCTCGGACATTGTCATGGCGAGAAAACGCACTTTTAGAGGAACGAGAAAAGAACGTTTTCGCTAAGCCTAATGGACAATGTCGAGTTTGCTCGGACATTGTCATGGCGAGAAAACGCACTTTTAGAGGAACGAAATAGAACATTTAATTAAATGCCCATAAGCGAGCGGCAGGATAACAAGAACGGCAAAGAAAGGGTTACATTAACCCACATCAAACCAAACAACAGACATGCAGCATATTTCAAACAAGAAAGGATTATTGGCTTTAAGTCCGCTATTCGTGTTTATCGTGATGTACCTCGTCACGTCTATCGTAGCGGGCGACTTTTATAAGATACCCATTACGGTGGCTTTCATGATTTCGAGCATGTATGCCATTGCCACTTCGAGGGGCAAACCTTTGGCCGAACGGATAAACGTGTTCAGCAAAGGTGCCAGCACCAACAACATGATGCTGATGTTGTGGATATTTGTTTTGGCTGGTGCCTTCGCCAATTCGGCCAAAGAGATGGGCAGCATTGATGCCATGGTAAACTTCACGCTCAACGCCCTCCCAAGCAACTTGTTGCTTCCTGGCATCTTCCTTGCGGCCTGCCTTATCTCGCTTTCTATCGGAACAAGCGTCGGAACCATTGTGGCGCTCATCCCCATTGCCGTGGGCATTGCCCAAAGCACGGGCGTTAGTCTTCCACTTATGGCAGGAATAGTTGTGGGCGGTTCGTTTTTCGGCGACAACCTATCGTTTATTTCCGACACCACCGTGGCCGCTACCAATACGCAAGGTTGTCGGATGAAAGACAAGTTCCTTGTGAACATCTACATCGTTTTGCCTGCTGCCCTTGCCATTGTGGCCATTTACACGTTCTTGGGCTTTGGCGTTGCAAGCACACATGCCCCTTCAAGCATGCAGTATCTCAACATCTTGCCCTATGTATTGGTTATCGTTACGGCCATTTTTGGAATGAACGTGATGGCCGTACTTACGCTTGGCATTGGCATGACGGGCATCATCGGCATTTGGAATGGTGCCTACGACCTCTTCGGGTGGTTCCATTCGATGGGCAAAGGCATCGTAAGCATGGGCGAACTCATCATCATCACCATGCTGGCAGGTGGCCTTTTAGAGATTATCCGCATGAATGGCGGTGTAGATTATGTCATCAACAAGCTTACGGCACGCATCAACGGCAAGCGCGGAGCGGAGGGAACTATCGCCCTGCTCGTTGCATTGGTAGACGTGTGCACGGCCAACAACACCGTGTCTATCCTCACTGTGGGCGGCATAGCCAAAGATATTTCGCAGCGTTATGGCGTAGACAGCCGCAAAAGTGCCAGCATACTCGACACCATGTCGTGCTGCATTCAGGGCATCATCCCTTACGGCGCGCAGCTACTTATGGCAGCAGGTCTGGCTAAAATCAATCCTGCGCACATCGTGCCGTATCTCTATTATCCCTTTGCCATTGGCCTAGCCACCATCTTGGCCATTGTTTTCAGATACCCCAAAAAGTATAGCTAACAACAACTAGCGATGGATGTCATAAAGAGAAACTTTTTCGCCTTGCTGCAAACGGGGGCATTCGGCAAAATGCAACATGTTGAACCCATGTCGGCTTACAAATGGCGCAAGTTGTTTGCCATGATGGGTGTTCACGATGTGTTGCAGTTTGCTTTGGCGGGTTACACTAAGCAGCAATACCAAAACGTGCGCCATATTCCCCAACCCATCCTACACGACTTGAAATCGCATCCGCAACTCTCCTTGGACGAGACCTACGCTAGTTCCCGACTGTCGAACAAGTTCTTGAACAATCGGTTGAAAGCCATCAGAGAAGGCGAGCCACATGCGATGGACACATCTATCGAAACGTTGCATGTGCTCAATATCATCGTACATAATGTGGAAGATACGCTTAACAAGGGTGTTGTGCTAAGGGGTATCGTTGATTTGGGCATATATCTCCGGACAATGGGTCATAAGGTAGACTTCGTCAAGTTGGAGAGTTGGCTCAACAGGTTGCACATCGAAAGCTTGGCACAATTTCAAGGCAGCATACTTATACTGCTCTTAGGTTTCGAGGAAGACGAAGTGCCATTCACCAAGCGCATAATGGGCGATGCCGAGAAGGCCACGCTCAAATCGGTTGAACGTACTGCAAAAGACACAAGCGAAAAGTGGGACTTTAAACAAGACAAATCGCTGTGGCTGCACGCCAATTCGGGAGCCATTAAACAAAGCATGAGACGCAGCTTTCACTACCTTTTGTATGCACCGATAGAGACAATCAGCAACCTTACCTATAAATTTGCTAAAAATCTTTCGGAATTGGAAGAATAATGCGTTTATAATACCGCCACTCTAACTACTTTTTGTAACTTTGCATCTATGAAGAAATTACTTATCGTTTTGGCATGCGCATTATGTCCGTTTGGGGCTAATGCCCAAGAAGGATACTACATACAATGCGAAGACACTTGCAACCACATACACGGCATAGACATCAGCCATTATCAGGGGCAAGTGTTTTGGGAAGTCATCGGCGAAAACTCGAAGATGGCATACGTATACATCAAAGCCTCCGAAGGTGGCGACCGCATCGACCCTAGGTACGAACGCAACATACAACTGGCTCATCAATATGGGCTGAAAGTAGGTTCGTACCACTTTTTCAGGCCCAAAACCAACCTCACCAAGCAGTTGGAGAACTTCATGACACAATGCAGGCCAGGCGACCAAGACCTTATACCGATGATTGACGTAGAAACAAAGAGCGGATTGCCAACATCCGAATTCCGCGATTCGCTTACCAAATTCATCACGCTTGTGGAAGAGGCGTATAAACAAAAGCCGCTCATCTACACCTTCACCAACTTCTACAACGCCCACATGCAAGGCGCGATAGACGGCTATCCACTGATGATTGCCCAATACAACGCCGTCGAACCCGAACTTAAAGACGGACGCGACATCACCATGTGGCAATATACAGGCAAGGGACGGATTAACGGTATCAACGGATTTGTAGACAAGAGCAGGTTTCTTAAGAACCACGGCTTGCGCGAAATACGTTTCCACCACTAACCCAATTATCATCAAACAATACATAAAAGGAAAACAATATGGCAATGATTAAATGTCCGGAGTGCGGTCATGTTATTAGCGACAGAGCACCCTCGTGCCCTTCATGCGGCGCGAAAATCGAAAACGAAGTTGTTAAATGCCCCGTTTGCGGAGAGGCTTACTTTAAGGAGCAAGCCGAATGTCCCCACTGCCACCACCGAACGGCAAATGCTTCGACCATGGAAAATGAACACCCCAACAACGTTGTTCCCCCTGCGCCACAGTCTCCTTCGGCAGGCGTAGCAGATACCAACGTTCCGCAACAGCCGTCTAACAATGCGTATGTACAACCAACGGTTACCCCTGTTGCTGCTCAACAGCAACAGAACGTGTATGGCAACGGCCAAGGCATGCAATCGCAAGCCAACCAACCTGTAAACAACGCCTATCAAGGTCAATCTGTACAGTCAACGCAACAACAAGGCGGTTATCAGGCTCAACCGGCACAACCCACACAGCAACAAGGCGGTTATCAGGCTCAACCGGCACAACCCACTAATGGACCTCAGTCGCAGTTTGGCAACCCCCAACAGCCTCAATACGGACAGGTTCCACCACAAACGCCCCCTCCTGGTGCTCAGCAACCGCAAAATAAGAACATCTTAACCATTGCTCTCATCTCGGTTGTCGCATTGCTCTTCATTGGTCTTGGCGCATACTTCTTCTTTGGTTCATCTGGTAACAAGGAGCAACAGGCCTACGAATACGCCCTTAACAGCAACGACCCTGCTGTGCTTGAATCGTATCTAAACAATTATAGAGATGCAGACCCAATGCACCGCGACAAGATTAGCCAACAGCTAGCCCAACTTAAACAAAGCGAACTAGACTGGACTAACACGATGGTGAGTGGGTCGAAGACGGCTTTGGCTGATTATCTAAGCAAATACCCTAACAGCACACACAAGGCAGAGGCGGAACGCAAGATAGATTCGCTTGACTGGTTGGTGGCCAAAAAGACCAATACGGCAGAGGCCTACAACTTATATGTTACCGAACACCCCAACGGCGTGTACATAGACGAGGCCAACAACAGCTTGAATGTGGCCAAAACCAAGAACATTACGCCGAAAGAAAAAGAAATGCTGGCTTTGGTGTTCCGTAGTGTGTTCCGTAGCATTAACGACCGCGACGACGAAGGGCTCACTTCTAACTTCAGCGATTTCCTAAGTTCGTTCCTTGGAAAGAGCAACGCCTCGAAAAGCGATGTCATTGCTTTCCTCAACAAAATTTATAAAGACGACATCACGGCTATGGAATGGCGCGCCAACAACGACATGAAGATTACAAAACGTGAGATTGGCATAGATGAATATGAATATAGCGTTGACTTCTCTGCAAAACAAAAGATTGAACGCGAAGACGAGGGTCAAGAAACAGAGGCTAACTATCGCATTAAGGCAAAAGTGAACCCCGATGGAAAGATTACAGAACTGAACATGGTTAAGGTGATAAAGTAAATACCCACCCACAACTTGATTTGTGTATCACACCTTAGCTTATTTTACCGTTAAAGGTAGTCCGTTAACGGCTTATTCACATAAATCCCCACTTCGGTTAGGACAATCAACCCTCACCAAAGTGGGGATTTTCTCGTAGACAGAGAATAGCAACATTACCTAAAACAAAGCCCAAAAGAAACCGTGTACACCATTTATTGTCAAACAAATTTGGATTTGGAACGCACTTTACTACGCCGGCAAAGCAAACGGACAATCATTCGTAGACAAGAAGAGTTATTTTAGAATGCTGGTTGTACACCGCCGCTTTGTTGTCAATGTATTATGAAAAGCTATTTATACTGCGAGTACAAACTATCTTGTACCCACACTACAAGCGGCTTGTAGTGTGGGTACAAGCGTCTTGTAGTGGCAGTACAAGCACCTTGTAGTGTCAGTACAAGGGGGCTTGTACTGATGTGAAACAAAGAAATGGATGTGCAAAGCATAGGTGCATCGTAAACAAACAAAAGTTATCCTCATCCTCTGAGTAAGGTCGTATTAATGCCGTGTGCTACGCAACCTGTTGCATTCTTCTTACAACAATATACCAAAAGCAATTCTGTTTGACTATTGGCGTGTTCTAAAAAAACGGCAAAGATTCAATTGTTGGTACCTTCTATTACTCTTCACTGTCTCTTTTGCTTTTATCTAAGCAGTTTTTGCTTTCTCTTTCAGAAAGCAAAGTCCACTATGCTCATTCAAGAAGTAAGCAAAAACTGCTTAGCTAAAAGCTATAAATACAACAAAAGTAATTTTTAGAACCTGCCTATAAATAGAAGTGGCTGAACCCCAATTGTAGGAGTTCAGCCACCATATTATATAGTGTAAACTATGCCAAACAAGGCACATACACATATAAGCATGCTAAACAAAACAAGTTGTTTATTGCTTAATGTTAGGTTCTTCCAAACCATAGCCCTTTTTGCGGTCTACAACGCGAAGGTACAAGCCAAGCAAAAGAGCCACCAAGCCCAACATGGCTAGCATGAGCAGGGGGTTGGTGTAGTTGTAAGACGTTGCAGCCTCTGCAGGTGAAAGGGTTCCTGCTTCAAGGCTTTGAACAATGTCGGGGTTAGAGGCTTTCAGTATCTTACCAATCAATAAGGGGAAGAGCCACAAGCCAATGTTCTGAATCCAGAAGATTAGCGCGTATGCCGAACCAATGATTTTGCTGTCTACCAACTTGGGAACTGATGGCCACAACGATGCTGGAACCAACGAGAAACTAGCACCAAGAATAAGGATGGTGACAAAAGCAAGAGTTACACCGCCAATTTCGTTGCCCTTAAACATGGGAAGAACGAAGGCAAACGTAAGGTGGCATACGATAAGGAGCACACTACCCAAAACCAACATGGAGGCTGCCTTACCCTTGTGGTCGACATACTTGCCCAAGATGGGAGTAATACCTACGGCCAATAGTGGGAACACAGCAAAGATGGCCTCTGCAGATTGACGTTTGTAAGCGATGAAGCAGTAGCCTACAAGGAATAGCAATGAAATGAAGAGCAAACCATACTTTAAGGATGCCTTCTTGCTGAAGTTGCTAGTGAAAGCGGTTGCTGCAATGGTTATCATCACAAAATACTGGATAATCGTAACCGTGTTAGAAGCCCAGAAGTCGCCTTCGGCCAGGTGTGTGAAGGTCAGGTTGCATTGCAGCATGTTAACTGCATACTTTTGGAAGGGGAAGATGGCCGAATAGTAAAGCACACAGAGGAGAGCAACAATCCAAAAGCCCTGACTACGAAGTATCTGGCCAATGTCCGAGATGCGGAAGGGGTCGTCTTTCTCTTCGGCCTCGCCTGTTTGTGCATCTAGTTTCTTATCCATAAAGAAGTAAACCACAAACATGATTAAGGCAATCATCAACAAGATAAGACCGAATGCGGCTGAACGAGAAACGTCTACACGTCCGAACAAGCGGGCGAAAACGGGCGAGAAAATCATACAGGTGGCAACACCAAGTCTTGCCAAGGCCATTTCTGACCCCATAGCCAAGGCCACTTCTTTGCCCTTAAACCATTTTACGATACCACGCGAAACGGTTATACCGGCCATCTCGGCACCACAACCGAATATCATGAAACCAATGGAGGCCAATTTTGCAGAGGCTGGCATGCCTGCATAGAAGGGAGATACGCCAAGTTCGTCGAACAAGGGGATATAGTTGAGGTTATCCGAAAACCAATGTTCGAGCGAAGACCCCATGAACGATTCGGTTACGGCGTACCAATTGATACAGGCTCCTGTGAGCATAACGAGTCCGGAAAGGATGGCTGTAAAGCGCACACCCATCTTGTCGAGGATAATTCCTGCGATGATGAGGAAGAAAATAAAGACGTTAAGGAAGGTCTCCGAGCCAGCGTATGTGCCGAAAGCGGTAGAGTCCCATCCACGTGTGGATTCCATCAAGTCCTTAATTGGCGACAAGATATCCATAAAGATGTACGCGAAGAACATGGCCATTGCCAATAGCAACAAGGCAGTCCAGCGTGCTGCTGCTGAATCGCGTAAGGTGCCCGTTGCAGTGTTGTTTGTTGTCATAGATATTAACAATTATTCAATATTAATGTTTTCTGTTGCTGTGTGGGTGAGTTGACGAGTTTACAAGTTTATGAGTTCACGAGTTGTTTCCTTGACTTGCTTGCAAGTTAATGGCAACTCACCGTGTTCGTTTTTATTTCTTCAACCAACGGTCGAGCCACTCGAAGAATGTGCGTTGCCACAACACGCCGTTTTGTGGTTTAAGTACCCAGTGGTTCTCGTCGGGGAAGATAAGCAACTCGGCTGGGATGCCTTTCATACGTGCAGCGTTAAATGCACTCATGCCTTGGGTGGCGTTGATGCGATAATCTTTCTCGCCATGAATGCAGAGTATGGGCGTATCCCATTTGTCGATAAAGCGATGGGGCGAGTTTTCGTATGTGCGTTTGGCGTTGGCCGTTTGGTCTTTGTTCCAGTACGCATCATCGTATTCCCAATTTGAGAACCAATTCTCTTCTGTTTCGGTGTACATGGCTTCGAGGTTGAAGGCACCATCGTGAGAGATGAAAGCCTTGAAACGCTTGTCGTGATGACTGGCCAAGTAGTAAACGCTGAATCCTCCAAAGCTTGCGCCTACACAGCCAAGGCGGTCTTTGTCTACAAAAGGCAGGTTGGCAACAGCATCGTCTACGGCGGACAAGTAGTCTTTCATGCAGAGTCCAGTCCAATCTCCTGATATTTCATCGTTCCATTCAGAACCAAATCCAGGCAAGCCACGACGGTTGGGGGCGATGATTACATAGCCGTTGGCGGCCATGATTTGGAAGTTCCAACGGTAACTCCAAAACTGACTAACGGGACTTTGTGGGCCTCCTTCGCAGAAAAGCAAGGCGGGATATTTCTTGTTGGGGTCGAAATGCGGTGGAAGGATAATCCATACCAATTCTTTCTTGCCGTCAACGGTGTTAACCCAACGCTGTTGAACCTTGCCCATTTCAAGCTGATCGAAGATGTGCTTGTTCTCGTCGGTAATCTGTTTTACGTCGGCTTTCTTCTCTTTCTTAGAAGGTGTAACAACGAAAAGTTCGTCGGGGTGCGAGTAGCTGTGGCGCATGGCGAGCAGCTTACCCGTGTTGCCCAACAACTGAACGGAGGCGTAATCGTGCCAGCCCTCAGTGAGTTGCATCACTTTACCAGCCAAATTGGTTTGATACATATTTACACAGCCGTGCCAAACACCGATGAAATAAAGTGTTTGCGAGTTGGCAGCCCAGCAATAATCGTCTACATTAGAATCAAAAGACTCGGTAACATAACGTTTCTCGCCCGTTGCTAGCGTATAAATGCAAAGGCGGTTGCGGTCGCTTTCGCAACCATCTCTCTTCATACTCTGCCAAGCCACGTATTTACCATCGGGAGAGAATTGGGGATTAACGTCGTAACCCACGTTATAATCCTTGGCTTGACGGTTCACGGCTTGGTTTCTCAACGACTTGGTTGCATCTACGGCAGGTGCCTTATAGTCGGCAGGTTTGCAAAGGTTGGTTGTTTTTCCTGTTGCCAGTTCGTACAAATAGATGTCCGAGTCGGTAGAGATGGAATACTCGCGCCCTGTTTTCTTCCTGCAAGTATAGGCAATAGTCTTAGAGTCGGGGCTCCATGCTAATTGCTCAACGCCGCCAAATGGTTCCATTGGGCATTCGTATGGTTCGCCCTCCAATATATCTTTGCCTTCTGTTATGCCATCTGCTTGAACGTCGGCCACAAAGGGATGCAGTATGCTTTCAACATAATGGTCCCAGTGGCGATACATCAAGTCGGTTACTTTTCGGCCTGTGGCCTTGGGAAGGTCGGTAGGGTTGGCTTGGATAACGCCTGTATATTTGATTGACTTAACAAGGATAACCTTCTTACCATCGGGCGAGAACTTAAACCCTTCGATGTCGGTGGCACTGCGCGTAAGTTGCTTTCGGTCGGAGCCATCGGGGTTCATGCTCCACAGCTGGCCTTTTGTTAGAAACGCAATACGGCGTCCGTTCTCAATCCACGCGGCGTCGGTTTCGTTGTCGGCCGTTGTAGTGAGTTGCTTTTTATTTGTTCCATCGGCATTAGACACAAAGAGCATGTGATGTCCCTTGTTTTCTTGCACGCTGTAATAAGCCACACGATAAACAACGAGCTTACCGTCGGGCGAGGCTTGTGCCCCACCGATGCGCCCCATTGCCCAAAGGGCCTCGGGTGTCATAAGGTCGCTTTTTAAAGTAATTTCGTTCTTACCGATCATGGTTTGGCCAATTGATTGCGGCGCGACAGCCAACAAAGCCATTGCCGCCAGGGCTAGAGATTTCTTCATAGGTTTTAGTGCTTTTAATTCCTTATTTTAAAAGACGGATTACAGTTGTGCGCTCGTTAGGGCACAAACCATAATCCGTCGGATGCTTTAAATTCGCTTGTTATGTTGTATCAATTGAATTAGGGGGTTATTCACTCGGCTCACTTCTTGCCAAGCTGCTCGCGTTTGCGTTGCAATTCTTGTTGCTGTTGCTGCATGGCTTGCAGGCGAGCAGATAGTCCTTTAAGTTTCTGCGGGTTGTTCTGTGCCTCCTTATAGTTGGCTTCCAGTATACTCAACAGCTTTTCGTCGTTGGTGGTCTTACGCAAGAGCCACATAATGGCGGCACTGAAGAACAGGCTGACGAAATAGTAGAAGTTAAGTCCTGATGAATAATCGTTGAACATGAAGAAGAACATCACCGGCATGAGGTACATCATCCACTGCATCATCTTCATCTGTTCGGCCTGCTGACCAACCATTTGGTCGCGCTGTTGGCGCATGGTCATTATCGAATAGAGCACGTTAGACAAACAGAAGAGAATACAAGTGAGCGACAGGTGGTCGCCAATGAGCCAAATGTTGTGTCCCCACTCCAACACGGGGTCGTAAGTGGAGAGGTCGTTTATCCACAAGAAACTTTCTCCGCGAAGTTGGATGGCATTGGGAACGAAGTTGAACATCGCAATCCAAATGGGCATCTGTATAAGCATGGGCAAGCAACCAGAAAGCGGACTGACACCATACTTGGCGTATTCGCTCATCATAGCCTGCTGTTTCTTCATTTGGTCTTCGGGCTTGTTAAACTCTTTGGTGGCCTCTTCTAGTTTGGGTTTAAGCACGCGCATCTTGGCCGAGCTTAGGTAACTCTTCTTCACCAAGGGGAATGTGATGAACTTCAAGAGCAAGGTAATGAGGATAAGTACCACGCCCATGTTGATGTCTAGCCCCGTTAACCAGTCGAAAACATAGAGGGTGAACCAACGGTTGATGATGCGGAACAGCGGCCAACCCAGGTAAACAAGTCGTTCAAGCTCCAAATCCTTGTCGAAATGACTTTGACTTTCCATCTTTTGGAGCAAGCGGAAGTCGTTAGGACCATAATAGAAATCGAGCTGTGTGGGTTGTGCGCCCGTTGGGTCGAAGGCTGTTTTAAGCTTGGCTTGGTACTGTTTGAGGTAGCCCGAACCCTTTTCTTGGGGGATGCTCGTTAGCGTGGCGTTCGTGCCGAAGTCGGTTTTGGCAATCATAACAGCCGAGAAGAATTGGTTTTTGAAGGCCACCCAATCTATTTTGTCTTCAATAACCTCGTCTATTTTCTCCGAACTCTCGCTTAAATAGTCTGTTCCGCCCTCCGTCTTGTGGTAGGTTAACGACGCATAACGGTTCTCAAAGGTAAATCCTTTCTCTTGTTGTGCGCAACGTTCTTGCCAATTAATGTCCACTGTATTAACCGAAGGGTTGAGTATTCCGCCCATTCCCGTAGCCGAGATGCTTGTGTGCAACATATATTCGTTGCCTAACACATACTTAATGGTAAGCGTTTTGCCTGCTGCCGCCTCGGCTGTGAAGGTAACGGTGGTGTCGGTAACTTCCGAAGGCGTAAAGAACAGGTCGGCCGTACTTACATATCCGTCCTTAGTTGCGAATGTGTAGTTAAGGCTTTGGTCTTTTCCTTGAAACAAGGTAAGGTCTTTATGTCCGTTTCTATCGGTAAAGTTGCTTATTATAACCTTATCTACCACACCGCCCTTGGTGTTGAGTTGAAGCGTTAGCTTGCTGTTCTTCAACACGATGGGCTTGGCCTCGCCAACCAGGGCCTTATGAAAAAGGGCAGTTGTGTCCGTGGTAGCCTGTTCTAGGGCTTGTGCGCGTGCGGCATCGGCCTTAGCCTTAGCCTTCGTTTGCTCTTCCTTGTTTTTCTTTTCAATCAGTTCCTTTTGCTGTTGCTTAGCCAATTCTTCCTCCGAAGGACGGTTCCAAAGACTGAAACCAATAAGCACTAAGCCAATGAGAATGAAACCGATAAGATTGTTTTTATTCATTATGTCTTGTCCATTTATCCCGTTCTGTCATCGCCAGGCATAACCAACGGCTGCTGCCCAACGCTATTTACGGGAGATAATCAGATATTGTAATTATTTTTTATTTGCTATTGCCGTCTTAACGAAATCCACAAAGAGGGGGTGCGGATTGAGCACGGTGCTTTGGTATTCGGGATGGAATTGCGTACCGATATACCATTTTAGACCCGAAATTTCCACTATTTCAACGAGGTCGCTTTCGGGGTTCTTGCCTACACAAGCCATTCCTGCGCGCTCGTATTCCTTTTGATACTCGCTGTTAAACTCGTAACGGTGGCGGTGCCTTTCCTGTATATGCTCGTGTTTATAGATGTCTAGCACGCGCGATGTCTGTTTCAACACGCATTCGTAGGCTCCCAGACGCATCGTTCCGCCCATGTTGGTGATGTTCTTTTGTTCCTCCATGATGTCGATTACGTTGTGTTCCGTCTTCTCGTCCATCTCTCTGCTGTTGGCATCTTCGTAGCCAAGCACGTTGCGAGCGAACTCTATCACCATCATTTGCATACCCAGACAAATGCCAAAAGTGGGCATGTCGTTCGTACGAGCATAGTGAGCGGCGATAATTTTGCCCTCTGTGCCACGCTGTCCAAAGCCCGGACAGATAACGATACCATCCATGCCTGCCAGTTTTTCGGCCACATTCTCTTTCGTAATCTTCTCCGAATTGATGAACGTGATCACCGTTTTGTGGTCGTTATACGTGCCTGCTTGGTACAAACTCTCACGAATACTCTTGTAAGCATCCTGCAAATCGTACTTGCCAACAAGCCCAATATTCACCTCGTCGGTGGCTTGCCTGCGCCTTTCCAAGAACTTACGCCAAGGTCCAAGTGCAGGTTTCTCGCCAACAGGTTCGCCCATTCTCTTCAAGATGGCCACATCCAGCCCTTGTTCTTGCATTCTTACAGGTGCCTCGTATATGCTTGGTAGGTCTTCGCTTTGCACAACGCAGTCTAAATCTACGTTACAAAATGCTGCAACTTTCTTCAAGATGCCTGCGTTTAGGGTCTTTTCGGTGCGCAGAACCAACACGTCGGGCTGTATACCAACGCTTTGCAGTTCTTTAACGCTATGCTGTGTGGGCTTTGTTTTAAGCTCTTGGGCGGCTTTTAGATAAGGAATGTAGGTAAGATGCACACAAACGGCTTTCTTTCCCAACTCCCATTTCAATTGCCTAATGGCTTCGAGGAAGGGTGTGGACTCGATGTCGCCCACCGTTCCGCCAATCTCGGTAATAACAAAATCATAGTGATATTTCTCGCCTAAGAGCTTTACGTTACGCTTAATCTCGTCGGTGATATGGGGAACAACTTGAATGGTCTTTCCCAAGTAGTCGCCTCTACGCTCCTTATCAATAACTGCCTTGTATATCCTACCTGTTGTTAACGAGTTGGCCTTGGTGGTCTTGATGTCTGTAAAACGTTCGTAGTGTCCCAAGTCGAGGTCTGTTTCCATCCCATCCACTGTGACATAGCATTCGCCGTGTTCGTAGGGATTGAGCGTTCCGGGGTCGATGTTGATGTAAGGGTCGAACTTCTGAATGGTAACGTTGTACCCTCTCGCTTGGAGGAGTTTGCCTATAGACGAGGAGATAATGCCTTTGCCTAGCGAAGAAACTACTCCACCCGTTACGAAAATATACTTAGTCTCTGTCACAATGATTATAATTTATTTGTTTATAAACGCAATATGTATATATAAGGTAGCCAGCATGCCATAGGGCTTATGCTGGTCTCTTTTTCCTAAACTGCAAATGTACGATAAAAAAACGATATGCACAAGAATTAAAGAAACGTTATAAAGCGTATGCAACAAAATAGCTGTTTCGGCTCTGTTCTATGTTGCAGTTTGGCCTTTAAACTCCGCGCATCTTGAACATTGAACGCCACCTTAAAGTAAGCCATTGGAAAATCCGCATGTTGCTTTTGCGCAACCTATATAAAAGTGAAACGGAAGAAACATCTTACCTTTCGTCCACTTAGATGCGCATTTCTTGCAATATCGCAGCCATTTTCTGAACCGTTGCCACACGTGTTGGCACGAGCGGTAAGCGCAATTCGTTCTCGATGAAACCCATCTCGTGCAACAAGGCCTTAACGCCTGCGGGATTTCCATCAACGAAAAGCAAGCTATATAGTTCGGTAAAGCGGTGGTGTATCTTGCGGGCAGGCTCGTATTCGCCGTTAAACTCTAAGCGAATCATTCGCGAGAACTCGCGTGGCAGGGCATTGCCGATAACCGAAATAACACCTGCCGCCCCACTAGCTATCATGGGGAAGGTTAGTGCGTCGTCGCCACTCAGCACATCAAAGTGGGATGGTTTGTTCTTAATTATCTCGTCCACCTGCTCCAAACTGCCGCCCGCCTCTTTTACGGCAACGATATTGCGACAGTCGTTTGCTAACCTGATGGTTGTTTCAGACTTCAAGTTAATGCCTGTTCTACCTGGCACGTTATACAACACAACGGGCAACGGACAATTGTCGGCTATCATTTTGAAATGCCGATAAAGCCCCTCTTGCGAAGGCTTATTATAGTAAGGACAAACACTCAGTATGCCGTCTACCCCACGAAGGTCGAACGATTGTAGCTCTTTCACCACGGTCCTGGTGTTGTTTCCACCGCAGCCCATCAGCACGGGCAGCCTTCCTTGGTTTACTTCAACAACGAATCGTTTAATTTCGGCACGCTCTTCCTGATCCAAGCAAGGGCTCTCGCTTGTGGTGCCAAGTATGCAAAGAAAGTCGGAGCCATTGTCCGTTTGGTATTCGATAAGTCGTTTCAATGCCACATAGTCTATCGAACCGTCCGTTTTAAATGGTGTCACAAGGGCGATGCCCAGTCCTTTGAATATGTTCGTTGCCATAAAATAGGTTTCTTATGTTTGGATAGTGCAAAGGTAAGGGAAATTGAATGAATAACAAAACCTAAATAAACGGAATTTTACACCACTCTGTAATAATCTTTGTTCACATCGTAAAATAAGGGTTTGTGTTAAAACTTTTAGCATATTATGAAGTAAAAACACCTGCATTCATACTCCTTTCTCAACCTTTTGCGTACGCATATATGGACAAAGAGATTTGGTTTTGAAAGTAATGTGCTTTTACCAACGTACACATTCATCAATACAAGCTATCTTGTAGCGGCACTACAAAAGGCTTGTACTGACACTACAAGCGGCTTGTAGTGTAACTACAAACGCGTTGTAGCCCCACTACAAGATGTGTTGTACTCATTGCGAAGCAAGTTAACAGGCACAACAACCATAATCAATGGACTGATGCCCATCACCTACGCCCCAATGTAAAGTATCTCCAGAAGCAGCCCGAACCATGCTCCGGTTTGCCAATGAAGCAGGAGATGCAGAAGAAGAAATGTATTGGGAAGTAGTGATAACTGCAATACGCACTGCATCTCCGTCAGCTTTAGCGGCCCAACGATGCCGAAAAGGTAAGTGTCTGCGCTACTAAGCGCACTTCAATCATATTAACCCAAATCAGTTTTTAAAGGCCGTCGTTCTGCCTTTTACCAAACAACTGATTTGGGTTAAATTAACTTTTCCTATTGATAGCACACTTGCCGATAGGGGCAACGCGTGCATCGCTCTCTGTCTTCGGTGGGTTCGAACGGGCGGTCCTTGTCGAAAATTTCTTCTAAGAGCGACTGCAAACCCGACCAAAACTCATCGCGATATGCGGCCACATCGTCTACACGTTCTTTGCCTAGCCGCAACACGGGGTCGTTTTCTTCGGCCGATGCCTGCTGAATAAACAGCAAGGCAGGACTAACGGGCAGTTTCTGCGCATTCCAAAAGGCCGAATCGCGCACAATGGCAGCATAAAGAAATGTCTGAAAATAATAGTCGGCGTGGTTCTTCGTCACTTTTTCGCCTGAGAATATATCCTCAAAAGCAGCGACACCAGCCTGTGGTTTCCGTCCTGTCTTGTAGTCCACCACGCGGATTACCTTCCCCATACCCTCGTCCACTTCGTCCAGTCGGTCTACATAACCGCCTATTTTCAAGGGGTGTTGCTTGCCGTCTACATGAAAAAACACGTCGCTGTACACCTGTTTTTCCATCGCCAATATGCGGAAAGGCGTCAAGGCGAGGTCCATCTGCAACAGTTTCTTCAGGTAAGAGATAATCACTCCGCGATTAATCAGCTGCAAACCATTGTATTCTGGTCGCTGATTGGTGTTAGATACCTTAAACAATTCTTCGTTAAACGCCCTATCCACAACGCGCTGCAAGGCCGACTTATCCGCAAGAAAATCTTTAATGGCGCGATCGGTAACGGCCGAATTGCCATCCATCAGCTGCTCGTAAATTAGCTGAGAGCTTTTATGGAAGATGTTGCCAAAGGTTCTGTTGTCAATATCGTCGGTTTCATCGTCACTCTCTTTCAATCCAGCCACGATGTTATAGAAGAACAATAGCTGGCAACGCAGATAGCGATTGATGGCCGTTGGCGACAGTTTTTCAAGTTTTAGCATCTCTTCCATGATGCTTTGCGTTTTCCTAACGGCGTGCGGCTGCAACACATTGGGCGTTTGTCCGGCCTGTAACGATAGCCGTTCAATCTGATGACCGCTCTCAACAAGCATTTGCAACATAAAGCGGCTCATCTCTCCCGTGTGTCCGTCTTCGGTTGAATTGTTATATAATATGGTGACATTCTTCGCCCGTTGCAACAGTCGGTGGAAGTAATATGAATAGATAGCCACCTTGTGGTCTATGGTTGTAAGCCCGTGCGCCTTGCGTATCGAATAAGGAATAAACGAGGCATCGTTAACACCTTTGGGCATGTTGCCTTCGTTGCACGACAGCAATAAGATGTTGTCGAAATCCAAGTTGCGGGTTTCTAGCACACCCATTACTTGCAAACCCACAACAGGTTCGCCGTGGAAAGGAATGCTAGTGGCCTGCACCAGCTGTGTAATCAATCGCAGCAGAGTTATCAGGTCTACGGAGAGGTCGCCCGAAATAATCAACTCGTGCAAGCGGTTAAACAAGGTGTACATCCTGTATATGGCCTCCTTCATTAGGTGGTCGTTGGCTTCTTGTGTGCTCGTGCCCACACATTTCAGCAATTGCAACACCCAGGCCACCAGCTTAGCATGGTAGGTTTGCACATCTTCTACGCCGTCTTCTAAGTTGGCAAACAACAAGGACAAGCCTTCATCTATGGCCAAGTCTTGCCTTAACGGATAATAGGTGTGATGCTCTTCGAGTGTGGCCAATAGCTTACTGCAATTCTCCGAGAGGAAAAGCCCATACGGATGCCTAAGCACTGGCCGCACATATTGCAGTCTATAACGCCCCGAACTTTTGGTGTAGCCGGCGGTTTGCAAGGCGATGAGCGCATTGACAAACGAAAAGACTGGCGACTGCGCCAGGGGAAAGCCCGTGGTGATGTTCACGCTCTCTACCTGTGGAGGCAAGCTATGCACCACGGTTTGCAGCAAGTTCTCGTCGCACAGCACCACAGCAGTCTTTCGTCCTGCCTGCACAAAGGTGTCGTTTTGCAGCCAATGCCCCACAAAGCGAGCCTGAATGGTTTCTGTGGAGGCCGACACGAACTGCATTTTTTTCTCTTGGCGGAAGTTGTCGTATATCTCTTCATCGCGGTTAAACAGCTCGTTGGGAAAAGCATCGAGGTATTGACGGATGTAATGTCCAGCCTCGTTGTTGGCCCCTTCCATGTAATAGCGGTCGAAATCCCAATAAAATTTGGCCTTACCAGCCTTTTCCAGTCGGGCAAACAGTTTCTGTTCTACCTTCTGCAACATGTTGAAACCCACAAAAACATAAGCATCCGCATCGAAACTCACGTTCTCGTTACATGCCACTTCGCGATAAAGAGCACCCTCGTAGGCCAGCCCTTCTTCTTGCAGATGGGCGTTATACCTATTATATATGTCGCCAAAATTTTGCCATAACTGCAAGAAACGTTTCTTCAACTCCGAGTTATAATCGTCAGAGAAATTACTGAAAAAGCGTTTCAATGCCTCTCGTTGTTCATCGGTAAGGTACGAAACGTCGTCCAGTTCGTGAATGTTGCTCAGGTTTCTAAACACGTCTGCGGCATCGGCCAGGTTCTTGTCAATGTCGTCGAAATCGCTTAGCATCAGCATTCCCCAACCATAAAAGTGGTCGAGCGTTTCGGTAGAGCCCGTGCATTGAATGTAAATGCGATAAAGGTCGCACACAAGCTTGATGTCGTCGGCCACTATTCGTTCGCTCCTATCACGAAACAACTGGCTGATGGTGGTATAAACAGGACTCCATAACGGACCATCTGCCATGCGTGCCAAATGCTCGTTAAGGAATAAGGATGCGCGTTTGTTAGGGAAAACAAGCGTAACGCGCGACAGGTCTGTGCCAAATTTCTTCAACAAGTCTTCGGCAACGTATTCTAAAAAGGTCTTTCTCATTTCACTTCCTCAATCTTATTACTGTAAACATACCACAGGTAACCGCTTACGCGCTTATATCCCATCGTTTCTAGTAAGGCCATATAGCTGGCCACTTGTGCGTGGTGTTCTTCCTTGGGCTTGCCAAACTTAAAGTCGATAACCCGCATTTCCTCGCCATTTGTTACCACGCGGTCGGGTCGGTGCGTAACAACAGCGTTGGTAACAGGGTCTACCGATAGTATGGAACATTCGTTAAACAGTTGCCAACCGTCCGAAAACCATTCCTTTACACGCTTATCGGCAAAGCGTTTGTTCAGCATATCTACCAATTTCTCTTTGGTTAGCTCGCTATCGTATAGCACACCGTCTTGCTCCAACTGCCTTAACACGTTCGGAACATCGGCTAATGTGCGTATCTGTGCAAACACTGCGTGCAGCACGCTGCCCAGCTTGATGTAGTTGCTTTGTTGAGAGCCTTCGTCTTCTCCTCCGATAAACTCCGAACTTTTGTTGCTCTGTAAGAATTGGGCTTGGCTTTCGTACACCCGCACATCAAAGCTAAATGGCGATGGAATGGTGTTAAATACATTGTCTGCTGTGCTTTTTGCCTTCTCCTCCGCCGTGTCTATGGATAAGGTTCCATACTTAAATTCCAAGTCTTCTTCGGCTGTTGTTTCAAGCGTACTGCCTGGCAACACGCCCGTTAGCTGTTCAAGGCATTGCCCTATAACGGCAGAACGGCTGCCCGATTTATCTTTTTCGCCCATCACAAAGAGGTTTCGGCCTGCCCTTGTGAACGCCACATACAGCAAGTTCATGTTGTCTACCATCGTTTGCAGGTGCTCGTGTAGGTAGTCTTTCTCGTAAACCGACCCCATTAATTGCTTGGGATAGAGGTCTACGGGCACCAGCGGCAAGGCGTTAAACGGCGGTTCGTCGGGCTGACACCATAGCGTTCCACCCGTTCTTTCCAACTGCCAGTCGCAGAAAGGCACGATGGTATGGGCAAATTCCAGTCCCTTGCTCTTATGAATGGTGAGCAGTCGCACACCGTTAAGTTCGTCACTTTGTATGGCGCGGTTCTTCATATCGTTCTCCCATTCGTCGATTACGGCGTTTAGGTCGGCCGAATTGTCCACCAAAAACTTGTTCAGCCTATCGTAGAAGGTGCAGATGTACGCGCTTTGTTCCGACAATCGTTCTAGCTGAAAAGCCTGATACACCTCTTCAACGATGTTGAATATGGGCATGGCCATTAGTTGTTGGTGGTTGTCCCAGAACTTTTTGGGCAGAAAACTGGCCACATCTGCATCGCGTTTAAGCATTTCGCGGTCGCCAATGGCATTACCCAAGATGTGCGTTTGATAAGTGGTGGCAAGGTTGGCTTGCAACAAACGGTCAGCAGGATTGGCCAAAACGCGCAGCGCACCCATGATAATCTGCACGGCAATAGAGGCTTGCAGCTTAAACCCTTCGTCGGAAACCAATCGCACTTCGGGCAAATGCACCATCATATAGTCGGCAATGAGCGCGATAGAATTGTTGTTTCTTACCAATATGGCCACGTCTTTGGTCCTTGCTCCTTGCTCCAACAACGTCTTTATCGTGTGGCATACATTGGCCAGCATACGCTGTTCGCAGTCTTCTTTGTCCAGAAGGCACACCTCAACCCTACCCTTCGGCTCCTTACTAGTGGGCACCAGCTGTTTCACGTCTTGATAAGCTACCTGCATTTGCTGCGCTCCCGTTGGGCTTTTCTCCTCCAACTCGCGCTGTTCTATGGCACATGCCACCTCGAAAAAGGCATTGTTAAAGTCAACGATGTTGCGTTCCGAGCGATAGTTGGTCGTCATTCGCTCAATTTTAAAGGCATGTGGCGAGCCTGCAAACTGCTTTTCAATCTCGTTCAGCAATCGCCAGTCGCCCGAACGCCATCTGTATATGCTCTGTTTCACGTCGCCCACAATCAAGCTTTGCGATTGGTTGTGACTCATACACTCTTGCAAAAGCACCTTAAAGTTGGCCCATTGCACCGTGCTTGTATCCTGAAACTCGTCAATCATGATGTGTTCGAGTTGTGTTCCTATCTTCTCGAAGATAAAAGGCGAGTCGCTATCGTGTATCAGGGCGTGCAAAAGGGTTTGCGTGTCGCTCAACAAAAAGCGGTTCGACTGCTCATTTAATTCGCGCACCTGCGTTTCTATCTTGTCCAAAAGGCGCAGCTGGTCCAGGTGACGCAAGGTAAGCTTGGCCGATTTAAGAAGTTTTGCCTGCTCCTTACGCAGCTTTTCCGAGTTGTTCAGATAGTCGAACAACACGTTTCTCACCACGGTTAGCGCATGTCCATCGCCGTCTTGTTCTTTCTTTCCCACCCAGGCGTTGGGGTCTTCCTGGGCATCGAGCACGCGCTTGGTCAGCAGTTTGTCGTCTTCCACTTGCCCATTCTTCAATTTCACAAAGTAGCCACAAACACCCTTCTCCTTATAAGCAAAGTCGGCAACCGACAATTGGTTTTCTTCCAGCAGCAGTTCAAAGCCTTCGCCAATGCCAACAAGCTTGCTTTCGGCCTCTTTTGCCAGTGCCCTCATGGTTTTAACGTAACTGTCAAACGCCTCTTCGTTGGCCATTAGCGCGCTCAACTGTTTCCTATTGTCTTTATAAACATCCTTAAAGATGTTTTCGCCAAAACGTTTTATCTGCCCAATCACATTCCAACTCTTGTCGTCGGCGATGTTCTGTTGGATGTATTCCATTATCCATTTCAGCACCTTGCTGTTAGGGCTAAGCTCTTCAATCAGTTTGTCTACGGCTTGCTGTTCCACCTGCGTGTCGTTCAAGCCCACGTGTAGGTTAGCCGTGAGGTCTAGTTCACGCGCTAGGTTCCGCAAAACTGCTTGGAAAAAAGTGTCGATGGTTTCAACTCTAAAATAGTTGTAATTGTGTAACAGGTTGCTCAAAGCCACTCCTGCCTGTTGCGAGGCATACTCTGGACTGATGCCTAGTTCGTTCGTAATCTTGTCTAGGTAGCCTTTCGAACTGGGCAAAAGTTTCCAAATGCCATAAAGTTGGCTCAAAATGCGCAACTTCATCTCTTCGGTGGCCTTGTTGGTAAAGGTAACGGCAAGTATGTTTCGGTAGCTATGCGGATTGTTCAGCAGTATCTTGATGTAGTTCACGGCCAAAGTGAACGTCTTTCCGCTACCTGCGCTTGCCTTATAAACGGTTAATGGGGTATGCATAATGTTATATGTTTTCTTGGAAATATAAAGTTTGCGATGTTTTTTCTACCAATGTCGAAACAGTTCAAATCCAAATTTCAAGCCAAAGCCATCGAATTTCCAGTTACGATTGGAGACAAATGCACCAACACTAAAAAGCCTTGTAGTAAAGCCGTAGCCGCATTCAAGGTATGGGTGCAATGATTTAACGCTCAGTGCACTTACATAGATGCGTTCCATCTCTATGTAATGCCCCACCAAGGGCAGCCAACTCACGGCCAATAACGGTGTTTCGTAAGTGAAATTCCCGCGCACATAATAGTTCGAGGCATTGTACCAGCTTGCGTTAAGCAATTCAAATTCGCCCGACCAACCATCGTTCCACCCTCCTGGGATGGTGTTCTCGCGAAAGTTGGAGTAGTCTAGGAAGTAAGAAGAACGTCCCTTTTGCGTATAAAACCCTGTGCCAAGGCGCATGGATAAGGCGCGAAGTCGGGGCAGGCGATGAAGGTATTGCCCATCTATTTCCCAACGTTCGTAAGAGGTGTTCGACTTAAACGCATGGCTTAAGCTACGTTCGTAGTCGATGGTGAATATCGGCCCTTTCCATCCCCACGGGCGTATAGACAGTTCGAAGGAGGGGGCGAAAGACCGAAAGACCACTGGGAAAGCCAATAACTCGAAGGCCGAGGGGTCTAATGGTTTGCGCTTGTGGAACACAAAACCAACATGCAAGCCCCATTTTGAGGAGAAGTCGATGTTGGTATCGAACTTCATATAGCGGTCGGTAAACTGATATAAGTCCTTACCACTGTCGAAAAACTTGTTTAATAGCGACTCCGACAAGCGGTCGGCGATGGTTGAACTGTATATGCGGTTGCCTGTACTCAGTTCGAATCGCGAGTAAAAGTTGCGCTCGCGGTTGTAATAAAACACCAATGGTGCATAAAACGTAACGCGTTTCTCGCGAAAGAAATAGCCAACCTTACACTGAACGAACAATGATGTGCGCGGACCGAAGGTGTAACCCAACCTAAAATCGTTCATATAAGTAAACCCACGACTGGGCGAATACTCCATATAAAAGGGGTCGAAGGGGGCGTTTAGGCGAAAATAGCCTTGATTAGACTTACCAAAGTCGCTGCCAATGCGGTCTACCAAATAGTCGCCAAGCTTGCGCCAGAACATGCCACGTGGCCTATCGGGTTGGGTTCTCACCGTGTCTTGGCGTATATCAGCCAAAAATACGGGCTGAAATATTTCTCTTTCAATGCGTGTAAGGCTATCTTTGCGTAGCAAATTAATGGTGAACGCGGGCTTGTTGGGATACACTTTCGCGCTGTCTATGGGCGAAAGGTCGTAGTTAACGCGGTAAGTGGCCACCATTTGGTTGCCCATAAACTTAAAGGTGGTGCGCAAGATACAGCTTTTCACCGCCAGTTTATCGTGTTCTTTGTCGCCCGTGTCGGTGTCTAACTCAAAGCGCAACATGTCGTATTCGCCTTCGGCATGGCAGGTTATCACCCTACCCGTGCACTTCTCTATGATGGCATTGCCCTTAACCAACTGCGTATTGTCTACCTTGGGTTTGAAACTTAGCAACACCAGACTGTCTGTTTGCGACAAAAACTTCAACTGATAAAACATCTTGTTGTGCCTATTGAAGGGCGACAAGAGAAACTTGTCTACCAATGTAACGTCGTAAAGCTTTGGCGAAAGATACTTAATGGCAGGCGGAAGGATGTTCTCGCTGTGAGGAAGTGTGGTGTACGAAACCAATGTTTGCGTGTTATGTCCACCATTTCCGTTACACGCATGCCGCCTTATGCTCTCGCCCATAAAGTGTCGTTTGCCACTTCGAGCAATGTCGAACAGGTTTGGCACGGCCATCAGCAAGACGTTTTTACGGCGAATGTCGATGGTATAGCGTGTGTACGAATAGTAGGTGGTGTCGATGGGGCGTGCGTAACAACTGTCGGCGTAGCGATAAATGCGGTTCAGCAACAGGGTGTCTGTTGCTGTCCAAGTCTTGCTTTGGGCCGAAACGCCAATGCACATACCGCAAACAATGATTACATGCCGCATTTTCATTAATGGCAAAGTTAGCGAAAATCAATGAAAAAACGCTGAAATTAAAGGTGAAAAAGTGGTTTAAAGGTGGTTTAAAGGCGTTTTAAAGGTGAAAGGGTGAAAAAGTGAAAAGGTGAAAAGATGGCTGCGCCTATTAACTTGTTACCCCGTTAGCTGATCAACTTGTTAACTTGTCGACTTGACATCTAGTTAACCTGTCAACTCATCAACTTGTCAACTCGTTAACTGGTCAACTCGTCAACTCATCAACTCATCAATTTGTCAACTGGTTAACTGGTTAACTGGTCAACTCGGTGACTCGTACCCTCGTCAACCATTGTAATCTTTTCGGTATAAATTTTAACATTATGAGTGACTTTTTTGCCAGCAACTGCCCATCTTGCCGCAAAAAATCGATTCTCGCGAAGGTTGGTTTTGATGCAAAAAGGGATTAGGATGTGAATGCGGTAAAATGAATTTTTATTTAAAGAAGTCGTCATTTACACCAACTTTTGGGCTATTTATAGCAAAATGTAGTGCAATATGCCGCAAAACGCAGTGCATTTTGGTGCTAAACGCAATGCGTTTTGATGCTAAATGCAGTGCGTTTTGATGCTAAATGCAAGGTAAAATGCCGCTAAACGCAGTGCAAAATGCTGCTAAATGTGAGCCGAAAAGCATAAAAATACACTCAAATGGTATAAACAAAACCTTTTAGAAGCATTAAAAACATGGCTCAAAGGGGCAAAATAGGCATTAAAAAGTGGGGTTTTAGGGGCTAAAAGTGGGGATTTGGGCATGAAAAATTACGAGCCTGCAACCAAACTAGAAAGGCAAAATGGTGCAAAATGAAGGCAACATGCTTAAAAATGGACCGAAAAAGGAGTCGACAAAACTGAAAATAGGGGAAAAATGTATGCTTAAGAGCATTTGTTTCTTCTAGAATGATGTGCCACACAGGGTGTGTTTTGTAAAATAATAGCACCATATTTAACAAAAAGAAATGACTGAAATATAGTTTGAAAGCGATGCTCATCGAGCGGATTAAGGACAAAGGGTGTGCGTAATTGTACATGTTGGCCTTGATTTTCTTCACTAAGCAGGGTAAAATTAGCATGATAACGAAAAAACAACTTATTTTGCGTACAATACGAACTTTTATGCTTAACTTTGTAAAAACATTCAACTTAATCTATCCATGAAGATACGTTATGTGGCATTTTTGCTCGTTATGATATGCTTTCTCCCATCGTCGGCACAAGACGAAACAAGATGGGAGGAATATTATCAGCGGTGGTTGGAGAACAATGAGCAGATGGAAGAGACCAACGCCGATGCGTATGAAACCTTATCCGACTTGCAAACACATCCCTCAAACCTAAATACCGCCACGCGCGAAGACCTAGAACGCCTGCCTTTCCTCTCGGCTCAGCAGGTGGAAGGCATCTGCGAATACCTTTATCACTATGCACCCATGCGCTCGCTTTCCGAGTTGGCGTTGATAGAAACTATTGATTATGATACGCGACTGTTGTTGCAATGTTTTGTTTACGTGGACGAAGACAAACGTCAAACCTTCCCCACCCTACGCAACATCATCAAGTATGGCAAACACCAAGTGGCCGCCGAAGTGAAATTTCCCTTAACGGGGGAGTCGCCTGCAAGCAAAAAGCATTTGGGCTATGATGTTCGGCATTGGCTAAGATATGATTTTCACCTTGGCGAATATGTCAAGGCAGGGCTATTGGCATCGCAAGATGCTGGCGAACCTTTTTTTACTAATCGCAACAAAGGGGGCTACGATTTCTATTCTTTCTATCTGTTGGTGCGTAAACTTGGCAGAATTAAGGCTGCTACCGTGGGACGTTATCGCCTTCGTTTCGGTATGGGCTTGGTGATTAACAACGACTATGGCTTTGGTAAACAGGCATCGCTAGCCACATTAGGCAGAACAACGGGACATGTTCGAGGGCATTCTTCGCGGTCGGAAGGTAATTATTTGCAAGGCGCAGCTGCCACAGTGAACCTCGCTAAGGGTCTAGACCTATCGCTATTTGGTTCGTATAGGCATATCGACACAACACCTACAAAAGACGGAAACGCAATAAAAACGATATTGAAAACAGGCTATCACCGCACCAAAACCGAACTGGCACACAAACACAACGCCTTGCAAGGCGTGGCAGGCACAAACTTGAACTTCTTACACAATGGGTTTCACATCGGATTAACGGCACTGTACACCGCATTTAACCACGAACTACGCCCCGATACGGCTCAAAGGTTTCGCAAATTTGCCGCCCATGGCCGACAATTCTATAACGTGGGCATTGACTATGGCTATCTAAGCAGGCGGCTAACAATAGCGGGCGAAACGGCACTAGACAAAAATCAGGCACTTGCCACCATTAACATGCTCTCCTTCTGCCTATCGTCGAGATTGGATTTAAGGCTTGTTCAGCGTTTCTATTCCTATCGTTATCAAGCACTTTTAGCGCAGAGTTTTAGCGAAGGTGGTCGCGTAAACAATGAAAGTGGCTTGTACATTGGTGCAAATTGGCAGCCGGCACAAGGTTGGTTGGTAAGTGCTTATAGCGATTATGCTTATTTTCCGCAACCTCGTTATCGGGTGTACACCGCTTCGACAGCATGGGACAATATGCTTACCGCCACTTTTGCACGCGGCAACGCAACCTGGACGGCACGTTATCGGTTTAAAGTTAAACAAGAGAATGCGACTGGTAGCCATCAGGTTATCGACAAGAAGGAGAACCGTTGCCGCCTAGCCTATGGCCTAACTGCGGATAATTGGCATGCCAAGATACAGGCCGACGGCGTAATGATACAAGGCAACGGCCTTAAAAGCGGATGGATGACCAGCCTTAGCGGTGGCTGGCAAACGGCCAAAATAAAGCTAGATGCTGTTGTTGGCTATTTCAACACGAACAGTTTCGACACAAGAATTTATACCTACGAACGTGGATTGCGTTATAATTTCCTTTTTCCCTCGTTCTTTGGTAGGGGCTATCGGGCTGCATTGTTGGGACGAGTGGCGATAAACAGCCACCTGCTACTCTTGGCCAAGCTGGGTTATACGCACCGCTTTTATATTCCGAAGGCTAGACCTAACGACCATTCCACCACACAGAAAGACCAGGCAGATGCCGACTTGCAACTTATTTGGAAACTATAATTTGGGGCCAGACATCACCTCCTTAGCTTATAAGTTGGCGAACGATGAAGGCTTTTGGTGCATTTCGCATGCGAAGAACAGGCCTCTTGCCGCGCACATGGTACATCGATACGGCATTTATGGCACGGCAATATAACGCAATGTCAAAAATTAATCCTATATTTGCAGCAGGCAAGTGCGATGAGATCGTTTTGTTCGGCAGTTGATGGTGTGCCAGAGATATGGAAACGACATTGACATTGCAAAGCCTTGTTGATATGAACTTTTAAACAGAGAACGATATGAAAGAAAAACTGACGGAAGGGTGTATCATGCTGGTCTTTATCGCCTTTGTTGTCTTGGGCAGCACAATGGCCGTTGAAATGTTCCAGCAGGGCGCGTGGGTTAAGGGCATAATTTGCGTGTTGGGTGCACTGTTTTTCGGTTTCCCATTGCTTGGCCCGTTTCTCCCCTCTGCGGCACCAGATACGAAACCGTTACCGTTTGTGCCACAGGTAAATTTGCCTACGGATAAAGATTCGTTACGTGAACTTGCGAAAATGCTTGCTGGCGAAGAAGCGGACGTGATGCAGACTGTCGAGGAACTTCTTGAATCGCCCGAAGCTTTCTATTCAGCACAGATTACGCGTGACGGGTGGTACAATGACGCGTATGTCGATATATGGGATATGTATCATGACCAGCCAGACGTGTTGTGCAGCGAGGGGCTGCTGTTCGTGTTGGCAGAGGCAGAAGTCATTGCTATGTTTGACTGGAAAGAGGGTCTGGAAGAGTTTGTATGGCAGATGACAGACCTGAGAAGGGCACAGGCAAATAACTTGCCCGTGCCGCAGGAACACTTTGATGAACAAGCAGATATACCTCATTGGTGCAACGCACTCAACGAGCTTTGGCAGCCGTTGGGTTATAACGCGACGTTCATCGACACAGACGGCGACGAATATATTGTGGCTGTAGTGCAGTACACCCCGTCTCCTCCAATTGATGACATTTCGTGCACAACACAAAGTTGATTAAGCTCGTGGAGATTTCGTCCCCCTCTTTCTCTTTAATGTTGTTACTGAAATCTTTTGTCTCGTCAAGGAACTCAGCAACTTTCCAACTGCGTTCCGCTCAGCTGTTTTTCATAGTTGTCTTTTAACAAATGAGACCTTTTGCACTTCTTATGTGTGAACATTTATGCCCCGTTCGTAGGGTATTTTAATTAGATTTTGTACTTTTGCAGTTCGGCTATAAATGTTTAAACAGATGAGAAAAGTATTATTTATGCTCCTAACAGGTTTAAGTCTTTCCCAATATACGCAGGCTCAGAATGTAGAAATCAAGGTAATACAGACGAGTGACGTACACGGAAGTTTCTTTCCTTACGACTTTATTAACCGCCGCGACAAGAAAGGTTCGTTGGCCAGAGTGAGTTCGTATGTAAACGAAATGCGCAAGAAGTATGGCAAGAACGTTATCTTGCTCGACAACGGCGACATTCTTCAAGGTCAACCCACATGTTACTATTGCAACTTTGTTAAGCCCACGATGCCCAACTTAGCCGCATCGGTAGTGAACTACATGGGGTATGATGCGCAAACGGTGGGCAACCACGACATCGAAACGGGTCATCCCGTATATGATAAGTGGATTAAAGAGGTAAAGTGCCCTATCTTGGGAGCCAACATCATCGACACCCGAACAAACAAACCTTATGTTCACCCCTATACCATCATTAAGCGCGATGGTGTAAAGGTGGCTGTATTGGGATTGCTAACGCCGGCCATTCCCAATTGGTTAAAGGAGAGTTTGTGGACGGGTTTGCGGTTCGACAACATGGTTAAATCGGCCCAATATTGGGTGAAACACATCCAAACAAAAGAAAAACCCGATGTTATCATCGGCCTTTTCCACAGTGGGCGCGAAGGCGGAATACACACACCAGAGTATGATGAGGACGCTTCGCTGACGGTAGCACGCGAAGTGGAGGGGTTCGACATCATTCTTTTCGGACACGACCACACCCGTTACGCTGGTTGGGTAAAGAGCAATGCAGGCAAAGACGTGTTGTGCCTCGACCCATCGTGCGATGCTTACATGGTGAGCGATGCCACTATCAGCATACGTAAGGCAAAGGGCAAGGTGGTGAGTAAGAAAATAACGGGCGACGTGATAGACATCACAGGGCAGCCCATCGACGAGAAGTATGTGCAACACTTCAAAGCCGACATTGATAGTGTAAACGCTTTTGTGAACAGGAAGATTGGGCGCTTTGAAAACACCATTTACACACGCGACTGCTATTTTGGCAGTGCAGCCTTCACCGACTTTATTCACGACCTGCAATTAAAGATAACGGGAGCCGACATTTCGTTTAATGCTCCGTTATCGTTTGACGCACGTATCAACAAGGGCGACGTGTATGTGAGCGACATGTTCAACCTATATAAATACGAAAATCAAATATATGTGCTTAAAATGACGGGCAAAGAGATACGCAACCATTTGGAAATGAGTTACGACCTGTGGGTAAATACGATGAAATCGCCCGACGATCACATTATGCAGATAAGCGAATGGGCCAAGCAAGACCGTCAACGGTTTGGCTTTAAGAATCTGGCATTTAACTTCGACAGTGCAGCCGGCATCATCTACGAAGTGGATGTAACCAAGCCCGATGGACAAAAGGTGAGGATATTGAGCATGGCCGACGGTACGCCGTTCGACGAAAACCGCTGGTATAAGGTGGCTATGAACAGCTATCGAGGCAATGGCGGTGGCGAATTGCTTACCAAGGGGGCAGGCATTCCGCGCGCAGAGTTGAAGAGCAGGATTGTGTTTGAGAGCGAGAAAGACCAGCGTTTCTACCTGATGAACGAGATTGAGAAGGCCGGTGTGATGAATCCGCAGGCACATAACAATTGGAAGTTCGTGCCAGAAGAATGGACTAAGCCAGCCATAGAGCGAGACAGAAAACTGATTTTCGGTAATTAAAACGAAACATTAAAAACGAGTCTTACACATTATTATATATAGGCAAACCCCACAAGCGTGCTGCAAATGCCGCATACTTTGTGTGTACGCTTGCAGGGGTTGCCCTTTAATTGAAAACCAATGAAAAGCCTGTGGTTTGTATTTAAGCAATCGGACCTGCTGCTCGAACAGCTCGATGACCATACGTTCGGCATTCCCTTATCAGACAACCCGCCAACAACCATCAATGCACAACAGAATGTACATGAGATGGAATGCACGCCCGAAGGAATTGCCGTAAAGACGTACGCAATAGACGATGCGACAACCATTCCCGCTACTTATACCTTCTGCGATTTAAGGCAGTCGTATTATAAACTCCCAAACAATCTCTATCTCATGGCAGGGAAGTGCCGCGAGATAAATTATTGGGATGCACAAACAAAGTTCTGTGGCGTGTGTGGCGGTGCGATGAAGCTGCACACCAACATTTCTAAACGCTGCACAAGCTGTGGAAACGAAGTCTGGCCACAGTTGGCTACGGCTATTATTGTGCTGATATATAAGGGCGACGAGGTGTTGTTGGTGCATGCCAAGAACTTTAAAGGCAACTTCTTTGGCCTGATTGCAGGTTTTGTAGAGACGGGCGAATCGCTCGAAGAGGCCGTAGTGCGTGAGGTGAGAGAAGAAACTGGGTTGGAAATAGATTCGCTGCGCTACTTCGGCAGTCAGCCTTGGCCCTACCCCATTGGGCTGATGGCTGGTTTTACGGCGCGATATAAAGGCGGAAACCTTCGCTTACAAGAAGAGGAATTGTCGGCAGGTGGATGGTTTCATCGTGAAAGACTTCCGCAAATACCCGAAAAACTAAGTCTTGCACGCAAGCTGATAGACCATTGGTTGGGACAATTTGACCAATAACCAGTGGTAAAATGCGGTCTTAACGTAGGTTTTCATGCCCAAACAGCATCCTCGAAGAGGTAAGAAAACATGCCATTCAACATGCTTATCCCAAGAAATTGTAGTAACTTTGCATGACGTTTTTTCGATTATTGCAGCATATTATACATCAATATATAAATGGATAACCACAAGATTCCACTTCTAGGGCATACGCTCGACGAGCTGAAAGCCATTGCCGTAGACAACGGACTGCCTGCATTTGCAGGCAAGCAGGTGGCCGTTTGGCTATACGACAAGCACGTGGACACCATCGAAGAGATGACAAACATCTCGAAAACAAATAGGGAAAAGCTAGCACAACGCTACGAAATAGGTGCCGCGAAGTTTATCGATGCACAATATTCTAAGGATGGAACCATAAAATATCTGTTCCCAACAGAGAGCGGTAAGTTTGTGGAAACCGTGTACATACCCGACCGCGACCGCGCCACGCTGTGCGTTTCGTGTC
Source organism: uncultured Prevotella sp. (assembly GCA_938028745.1). GTDB lineage: Bacteria > Bacteroidota > Bacteroidia > Bacteroidales > Bacteroidaceae > Prevotella. The sequence goes on along the minus strand of CALIZL010000021.1, from coordinate 27,228 downwards.
AAGTGGGTTGCAAAATGAACTGTCTTTTTTGTCAAACAGGCAAGCAAGGCTTTGAGGGAAACCTAACAGCCAAAGACATTCTCAACCAAATATACGCCCTCCCCGAACGGGAAAAGCTAACAAACATCGTGTTTATGGGTCAGGGAGAGCCGATGGACAACCTGGATAACGTGCTGAAAGTAACACAAATACTAACGGCCGATTATGGCTATGCTTGGAGTCCGAAACGTATAACGGTAAGTAGTGTAGGCGTAAAAGGAAAACTCAAACGCTTTCTCGACGAAAGCGATTGCCATGTGGCCATCAGCATGCACACACCCATACCCGAACAGCGTGCTAGCATCATGCCGGCCGAAAAAGGTCTGTCGATAGAAGAGATTGTTGAGCTTTTAAAGCAATACGACTTCACCCACCAGCGCAGGCTTTCGTTCGAATACATCATGTTTGGCGGCTTAAACGACACGCCACTGCATGCGCGGCAGTTGGTTAAGCTTGTAGAAGGACTGGATTGTAGGGTGAACCTCATCCGTTTTCACCAAATACCGAATGTGAACCTGAACAATTCGGACGAGAAACGCATGGAGACATTTAGGGATTATCTTACCAACCACGGTGTGTTCACCACCATCAGAGCCAGCAGAGGACAAGACATATTCGCCGCTTGCGGACTTCTCAGCACCGCAAAAAAGATTGCAGGCCGAGAAAACAGCGGCGAACACCAATAAATAAAGAACAAAGTAAAAACCTATGGACGACAATAAACTTCGTATAGCCATAACCCAAGGCGATGCCAATGGCATCGGAATGGAACTTATTTTCAAAACCTTTGCCTCGCCAGAGATGTTCGAACTTTGCACACCCATCATCTATGGGTCGCCCAAAGTTGCGGCTTATCATAAGAAAGCACTTAACCTGGACGTTAATTTCTCTATCATTCAGCATGCCAACGAGGCCAAACCCGAACGGCTTAACTTGCTAGCCATCTCGGACGATGAGGTAAAGATTGAGTTTGGAACGCCCAGTGAGGCTGCCGCTGCCTTAGCACGCAAAGCCATAGACAGGGCTGTTGCCGACTGTAAGGCAGGCTTTGTAAACGCCATTGTAAACGCCCCGATAAGCGAAAAACATTTCTTCGCCGCCCAAGAACACCCCACTGGCTTGTCGCAATATATGGCCAAGCAACTGGGCGAAACGAATGAAACGCTAGAAATGTGGCTCAACGAATGCTTGCGCATCACCACTCTTGCGGGCGAATTGGCCATAAAAGACGTGGCTAACGAAATAACGAAAGAGCGAATAGAAAGCACGGTGCGCCTATTGCACAACTCGCTGCGCCGCGATTTCATGATTTCCATACCACGAGTAGCAGTCTTGGCGCTGAACCCTACACTGGAAGACCAGCCTTGTAAGGAAGAACAAGAGGTGATTTCGCCAGCCATCAAGCAACTTATTGCCGAGGGATACACGGCCTTTGGTCCTTATCAAGCCGACAGTTTCTTTGGCAATAGGGAGTTCGACACATTCGATGCCGTGCTAGCCATGTATCACGACCAAGCCATGATTCCCTTTAAAGCCTTGTCGTGTGAAGGTGGCGTGAGGCTTATCACGGGACTTTCGGCCGTCGTTACCTCAACCGATGACGACGCATTAGACGGAAAGGCGGGGCAAGGCGTTAGCAACGAGATGGCGTTTAGGCACGCCATCTACCTGGCCTTAGACGTATATAGAAACAGGAAGGCATACGACCAGCCTTATAAGAACCCACTGAAAAAGCTCTACCACGAGAAAAGAGACGAGAGCGACAAGGTGCGTTTCAACGTGACGAAAAAGAAAGAGAGCAACGAAGAGCAGCAATCCAAATAACAAAAGATGAAGAAGAAATATCAAAACGGCTTTTTCATCTTCGGCTTGGTGCTACTCGGCATCATGGTTACGCAACTAGACTTTGCCGAGGTTTGGCGTGGATTAAAACACACAGGCTATTGGTTCTTTGCTGTTCTGGCCCTTTGGATGGCGTTGTACGTACTCAACACCTCGGCATGGTACATCATTATCAAAGCCGGACAAGGACAAGAAACGGCGCATCCAACCACAAACGACAAGCGCATTAACTTTTGGTGGCTGTACAAAGTCACCGTTTCGGGGTTCGCCTTAAACTACGCCACACCTGGCGGACTAATGGGAGGAGAACCCTATCGCATCATGTCGCTTGCGCCAAAGATTGGTACCGAGCGGGCATCCTCTTCGGTTATACTCTACGCCATGACGCATATTTTCAGCCATTTTTGGTTTTGGCTTGTCTCGATAGTCTTGTTTTTCATCACCCAGCCACTCACATTTGGCCACCTAACCATTGTTCTGGCCAGCTTGGTGTTTTGCTTTTTGGGGCTTTGGTTCTTCATGATAGGCTACCGAAAAGGGCTTGCGTTCAGGGCCATGCGGCTACTTAGCCACATTCCATTTGTTAAACGTTGGGCGTTATCGTTCATCGAGCGGAACAAACAACAGCTAGACACCGTAGACCAACAGATTTCTGCGTTGCACAAACAAAACCGTACCACCTTCGTTACGGCCGTATTGCTGGAACTAAGCTGCCGCATCATCTCTGCACTAGAAATTTATTTCATCCTCTTAGTCATCATGCCCGATGTCAATTACATACAATGTATATTGATATTGGCCTTTACCAGCCTTTTCGCCAACTTGCTTTTCTTCATCCCTTTGCAGCTAGGCGGTCGCGAAGGAGGTTTCCTCATGTCGGCTTCGGGCTTGGGTATAGCATCTAGTTCGGGCATATTTGTTGCATTGATTGTACGCGTAAGGGAGCTGATATTTACGGGCTTAGGACTTCTTTTAATTAAGTTCGATCGCTCTACACCCAATGCCGACCTGCAAAAATAGATTTATTTGCAAAGTCGTTGTCAACTCCTTAGTAGCCTGATTTCGTGCTTTTTAACGATTATAAAGCCCGAAATGAATGTTCACAAACTTATAGGCACTTGAAGATTTAAAGGCATTAAATGCACAGAAACTTACAAGCAAACAGGCACAGAAACTTAAAACAATAATGCCGAAATTCGTTAATCTTCCATATTTCTGCCCATTCTTCGGCTATTTTTTCGTAACTTTGTTGCTCCTATGAATACGACGGAACTACAAAAGATAAAACAACGGTATAACATCGTGGGTAACTGCGATGCCCTGAACCATGCCTTAGACGTTGCCATGCAGGTTGCGCCAACAGATTTGTCGGTACTAATCATAGGCGAAAGCGGTGTAGGAAAGGAGATCATTCCACGCGTTATTCACGACAACTCACCCAGAAAACGCGAGAAGTATTTCGCGATTAACTGCGGCTCGATACCCGAAGGCACCATCGACAGCGAACTTTTCGGTCACGAAAAGGGCTCGTTCACGGGTGCTATTGGCGAAAGCGAGGGATATTTTGGCGTTGCCAACAATGGAACGATATTCCTCGACGAGGTGGGCGAGCTGCCTATGGCCACGCAAGCAAGGCTTCTTCGCGTGCTTGAAACGGGCGAATACATCAGGGTTGGCGGTCAGCGCATCATGAAAACCAACGTGCGCATCGTAGCCGCTACCAATGTGAACATGCGAAAAGCCATCAGCGAAGGGCGATTTAGGGAAGACTTGTTCTATCGACTGAACACCATCCCCATACAAATGCCACCATTACGCGACCGCGGAAACGACGTTATCTTGCTTTTCCGCCTCTTCGCCATGCAGATGGCAGAGAAGTATAAGCTGCCCAAAATATCTTTAACGGAAGACGCTAAGGCCTTGATGCTGAAATATAAGTGGCCAGGAAACGTGCGCCAACTTAAAAACATCACTGAACAAATATCCATTTTAAGTCGCGAACGCGAGATAGATGCCACGCACTTGCAGAAGTTCATCCCACAAGACCCAGAGAGCACGCAGCTTGCGCCCATGTCTTCAACGGGTTCACACTCGTATGAAAACGAACGCGAGTTGCTCTATAAGATACTCTACGAGCTTCGAGGCAACGTGAGCGACCTACGCAGAGAGGTGTCGGGACTGAAAAAAAGACTGGACGACGGTGTTGCCTTAGGTACAGAATTGCCTGGTTACTCCTCGTCTATCGCCGCATTGAACACGAAGAATTACGACACATCCCCCACCCTAGCCGCCATCCATTCGCCACAACAAGCACCCCTCACAAATGGGTTTGTTGAGGCCGAAGAGATAAACGAGGCCGACAACGAAAGCCTAAACCTAAACGACTTAGGCCGGCAAATGGTGGAGAAAGCACTTGAAAGGAACGGAGGAAACAGGAAAAAAGCTGCCATAGAGCTTGGCATATCAGACCGAACATTGTATAGGAGAATAAAGCAATATGGATTGGAAAGCAGTAAATAGGCTGGCATTAACGCTCGTACTCGGCACTTGCGTGCTGTGGGCATGCTCCGTTTCGTACAAGTTTAACGGGGCCAGCATTGATTACAGCAAGACGAAAACCATACAGATTGCCGAATTTCCCAACAGAAGCAGCTACGTGTGGGGACCAATGGCACCCATGTTCAACAACCAATTGAAGGACATCTTTGCCAACCATACACGCCTAACGCAGGTTAAACGAAATGGCGACCTGCGCATAGACGGCGAAATTCTGCAATATTCGCAGCGCAACAAGTCGGTGTCGAGCGAAGGATATTCGGCACAAACGGAACTTTCCATGACGGTTAACGTGCGTTTCAACAACACAAAGAACCAGAAGGAAAACTTTGAACGCCAGTTCACCGCTAGCGCGACATACGAAACAACCTTGCCTTTAAGTGCCGTACAAGAGCGATTGGTGAGGGAAATGGTGAAAGACCTAACAGACCAAATATTCAATGCCACCGTGGCTAATTGGTAAAGCCACGGAACTAACCAACGCAAATGATGAATTTAACGCAACTTATCAATCATCCCGAAGTGCTAGACAAGGAGACGCTCTACGATCTCCGAAGCATCGTTGCGCTACATCCGTATTATCAGCCAGCCAGGTTGATGATGCTGCAAAACCTTTATATTCTGCACGATCCCACTTTCGACGAGGAGCTTAGGCGCGCATCGGTATATCTCACCAACCGCAATGTGGTGTTCGAGATGATTGAGGCCTCACACTATAAGCTCAAAACCGAAGACCGCCGAACAACGCGGCAAGAGCAGACCGACGGCAACGAGAGTCGCACAATATCGCTTATCGACAACTTCTTAGACTCGCTGCCCGAAGACAAAGAGCAGGAAACGCAGAAAAGTCGGCGCAAACCTACACCTGCTGATGCCGCAATAGACTATGTGTCTTATTTGCTCGAAATAGAGTCGGAGGAACAGGAAAAGCCCCAAGAGGCCCCACAACTGAAAGGGCAAATGCTCATAGACAACTTCATTTTTAATGAAGGAGGGAAGATACAGCTGAAAGACGAACCCGAATTTACGCCCGTTGTTGAAGACAATACGACAACGTCAACAGCAGCGGAAGGTGATGGATATTTCACAGAAACATTGGCAAAGATATACATTCGCCAAGGAAAATTTGAGAAGGCGCTTGAAATTATTAGGCGACTAAATTTGAATTATCCAAAAAAAAATGTTTACTTTGCAGACCAAATACGTTTCTTAGAGAAATTGATAATAAATAATAAAAACAAATAGAAAATGATTTACAGTCTTTTTGTAGTACTTATCGTCATCGCAGCAGTGCTGATGATTGCCATTGTACTCATTCAAGAGTCGAAAGGTGGAGGCCTTTCGTCGCAATTCTCTTCGTCAAACTCTATCATGGGTGTACGTAAAACAACCGATGTTGTTGAGAAAACCACATGGGGATTGGCTATAGCTATGGTTGTGTTTAGCGTTGTTTGTGCATACGTTGCACCCAAATCGTTGGCTGAAACGAGCGTCCTCGAAAAGTCGGCAACCGAAACACAAACCACGAACCCCAACACCACACCAGGTTTTGGTGCTGGTTCGCAAGCTCCTGCTGCACCAAGCACGCCTGCTCCTGCTGCACCTGTGAAGAAATAATAGGACACAAAAGGCAACACATGCGTCTATAACGCCGCTGCCTTATTTGTTAGAGCCCCCATTGATAGCATGGCCATCAGTGGGGGCTCTACTTTTTCGTTAATAAATTTTGCATTTAGCTGAAAACAAAGTGGTAGAAGTGAAACCATTCTGCATGAGACGAACACAGAACAATAAGGCCAACAAATAAGATGCACCAATCGAACATCAAGCCCTTCCCCCACTTTTAAGGCGGGCAACATACAGCCTAGGTAACACTTCGTATCTCCGTATGCAGGGCTCAATAGCAGGCTAAACGCGGAAGAGGTTCAGCCAATTTGCGAGCCTACTTCGTTTCCAACAATATTTTCTTCTTGCCTTGGTGCGCTTCAAAATACGGGTATTCGTCGCGCAAACAGATGTCGTCGTAAACAAAATCTGCCACAACCGTATCTTTACCATCAGGCAAAATAAGTCCCATCTTACCATCTTTTTGCGCGATAATAGGCATTAGGCACAAGTCGTCTACATAGGTGTAGCAACGGCGTAAGAAGTCGTACTTGGGCGAAACAAGCACATTTCCGTCACTATCATTAATGCCAAACTTGCCATTTACCTCCACAACTTCGTGATAGCGCAGGTATTTCGACTTGATGCGATTAAGGTAATACACCATTTTTCGCCTATTGTTAACCAGCGTTAGTAAATAATCGAACGTGTCGCAGTAGTTAGCCATAGCCCTCGTTAGCACGATTTTGAAGTCGAGTCCGCTTGTAACCTTCCTGTTCAGGTCGATATATCTGGCAATAGCCACTTCCTTTTCGGGTATCGACAAGGTGGAAAGTTGTGCCTCAAACTTGTTCATGATGTCTTTGCTACCCGACATTCCTTTTATATATCGATGAATTTGGCGGCCCATTTCATCACAGACAAATTTGTCAATACGTTCTTCTTCGATTGGGTCTACGTACGTTGCTTCGAAGTTTTCAAGTGTAATTCGTTCCATGATTATCTCCTTTTTCACAAAGGTATTACATTTATTTAGGTTTCCCAACGGTTTAAACATTTTTTAATGATAAAGAAATCAAGGTACACATATACAACCATCGTTAGCAAACCTGCGTTATAGAAACCGCAAGTTGTACCAACAAATGTTCATTTATGGCCAACAATGAGCTAACAAACATTCATGTAGGACATTAGCAATAGATATTAAGTTATAGATGTTGCACCTCTAACAATTATAAGACTGACAAACTAAAAGCGAAGTTGTTTTGACTCTTGATCTTTCAATAAACTCCCACTCAATGATATCGTCTTGACTTTTAATGTTTCTATAAATAGAGAGGTGTTTGTTATCTTTGTGATGTTAACACAAGAAAGAGGCTTCTCTCATGCAAGAAGTACTGGACAAATAAATGCACTGGCTTATAAACGCATGAAAAGGCAACAACTACCGAACACATCAAATCATCAACTTACAAACAAAATAGTCATAACGTTATAAAGTCATCAGCTCATAATATCAAATAGAAGTCGCCTTGGCTTCTATCATTTCTACAAATTGGGCGGAGTTTATGTCGTTGTGCTGTAAAAGCAAGAAAAATTCCCAACTCATGTACGTCGTGCCAAACAAAGAAACGATGAAATATGAAATTCTGCACCATTTGTCTGTGCCATAACGTGGCAATGAATCAGAAAGTTGTCGGGCAGAAGTTATTCAATGCGGTCTACACAAGCTGAAAACCACTTGTCAATGCCGATTACGTCAGCGTTTCTATGATGCTGCTTCCATTGTCCATGAGCAGCATGTATTGCAACCACTCGCGCTAGCGGTCGTAAGCGTAAATACCCTCCGCGCCGTTGTCCACCCGCGCGTGTTCACCGCAAATCGGCTTTGTCTAGTTTTTAGTAAGAAATTTAACATTATGAGTGCCCTTTTCGTCCACCAAACGCCAACCTTGCCGCAAAAAATCGATTCTCGCGAAGGTTTGTTTTGATGCAAAAAGGGGTTTGCATCTGCATGCGGCATAATGAATATTTATTAGAATAGGCTGCCATTTGCACCTATTTCGAGGCTATTTGCTGCAAAATAGGGTGCGTTTTGCTGCAAAATGAAGTGCGTTTTGCTGCAAAATGGAGTGCGTTTTGGTGCAAAATGGAGTGCGTTTTGGTGCTAAACGCAAGGCATTCTGGTGCTAAATGCAGTTCAATTTGCCGCTAAATGCGAGATAATTTAGCATAAACATCCACAACCGTTGCATAAACAAAACCTTTTATAGCCATGAAATACATGACAGAAGAGGCAAAATAACCATTAAAAAGTAGGTTTTTGGTGGCTAAAAGTGGGTAATTGGGACTCAAAAATCATGAGTTGGCAAGCAAACTAGAAAGGCTAAATGGTGCAAAATGCAGGTGCTATGCTTAAAAATAGACGAGTAGCAAGGCATGAAAGGGTAGAAACAGTGGCTTTTAACCTACTTTTCAACCAAAATCTTCGCTAGAATGAAACGAAAGTTAGAGCGGTTTTGTAAAATAATAGGCAATAATTTAAGATTTTGAACTGGTGAGGTTTTAAGCTTATGAGCTTTAGATTTGATGAGCTTGTAAGCTTGTGAGTTAGCGATTTAGTGAGTTGGTGAATTGATATATTCGAGAGTTATTGGGCTTTAGTGGGTTTATAAGCCCGTGAGTTGACCTGTCTTATACTCCTCTCAATTTGTAGAGGTATTAAACGTCAAGACGACTCCGATGCATTTTTGAAACATAAACACAGCGTATAAGGTGCAAAAAACATCTGCTTTGGTAGCCTGCCAGCCATGCCACCTAACACTCTTTTAAAGCCAAAAGGAAACTAGCAAATGTTAAAGTTGGGCATTAACCCTTGATTTTAAGTTTGAAATATTGGACTTTCAACAATTAATTCCTACATTTGCAAAACAAATACTAAATCGGTATAGTTATGGCAGTTCACAAACGCAGCTCATTAAAAGACATTGCCGAAGCATTAGGGCTTTCTAAGACAACAGTGTCGTTCGTACTCAATGGCAAAGCCAATGAGTATCACATAGGTGAGGAAACGGCTAAGCGTGTTTGGGAAATGGCCGAGCGCCTGCAATATAACCCCAATTTCACAGCAATCAGTCTGCGTGACGGCTGTTCAAAGATATTGGGTATCGTGGTTTCAGACATTTCCAACCCATTCTTCGCTTCGCTTGCCCGACTTTACGAAGACGAAGCCGCTAAACTTGGCTACACCGTATTCTTTGGCAGTTCCGACGAGAATGCAGACAAGATGCAACAAGCTATCAGAAACCTTATTGCCCGCGGTGTGGATGGTTTGATAGTTGTTCCTTGCCAAGACTCAGAAACATTTATCAGCTCGCTCGTGCCGCGCGGCATACCATTGGTGTTGCTCGACAGGTATTTTCCCCATCAGGAAATTAACTATGTGGCACTCGACAACTTTGAAGCCACCCGCCAAGCCACCGCTTACATCTTAGGTAAAGGCAGCAAGCAACCCACCATCGTGGCCTACGACATTGACCTGATACACATGCACGAACGCATTAGAGGGTACGAACAGGCTATGGCAGACAAGGGCATGAGTGCACAAAGCAACGTCATCCGCATAGAACCCGACATTTCAACAGCAGACATGGCCTACCTTTTGAAAGAAAGCATGGATAAAGGTACAGACGGATTTATATTTACCACTAACCTCATCACCCTTTCAGGGATGTATGCACTGCTAGAATTAGGCTGTCCTACGAATGGCCTGAGGCTTGTTGGATTTGACGGAACACCCGCATTCGACTTCTTTAACTGCCCCATCACGTACATTCAGCAGCCTTTGGAACAACTGGTGGGCGCATCATTAACTGCCGTGAAAGCCATTATCGACAAAGAACAAGCTTCGTCTGCATTGCTAAGGGGCAAACTGATTGAGAAGTACTGAAAGCAACCTAGTAGCCCTTCTACCGAATATGGGCAAGCCTCTTACAACCGGCAAACCGCAAAAAAGGGATATAGGATAGCCTAAATAAAGAGCTGTCCATAAACAACAATCAACCACTGGCAGTTTCACTGCATAGCCAAAACCTACACACCATTTAAGTAAAGGACGATAAGACAGAAACAATTAAAACCTATAGAATATGACAATTAATGTGTTCAGACAAGCTCCGAAACGCCAATTGCTCTTGTTACTCTGCATCTTCTTCATGCAAGCTCAGCTCTTTGCCCAAGGCGGAGCAAAGGTTACAGGGCGCGTTTTCGACGCAAAGGGAGACGCCCTCACTGGGGTTACGGTCTCTCAAGCAGACAACCCACAGGTGGCTACCGTCACAGACATTAACGGAACCTACACCCTTCAACTTCCAACTGTAGGCGTTACGATACGCTTCGCTTACATGGGGTTTAAGGAGAAAACCGTACGCGTAACCAAATCTGCCGTCATAGATGTGGCGTTGGAAGAGAACGTGTCGGCCTTGAACGAAGTTGTGGTGGTGGGCTACGGCACACAAAAAAAGGCTTCGGTTGTGGGTGCCATCAACAATCTGGAGCCTTCAAAGCTCAATCTAGTATCATCGCGTTCGATGAGCAACGGATTCGCAGGAATGGTTCCTGGCATTATCGCCGTTCAAAGAAGCGGCGACCCTTGGAATAACAACTCTGACTTTTGGATTAGGGGTATCAGCAGCTTTGCCGGAAACACGCAGCCTTTGGTACTTATCGATGGCATAGAACGTTCGATTAACGACATCGACCCCGACGAGGTGGCTTCGTTCTCGGTGCTGAAAGATGCGGCAGCAAGCGCAGTGTATGGCGTAAGGGGTGCCAACGGCGTGATTATGGTTGAAACCAAGCGAGGAAGCATAGGCAAACCACAAGTTAGCGTGCGCTTTGAGCATGCCCTAAGCCAACCCGTACGCATACCGCAGTATGTTGGGAGTGTGAAATACCTAGAACTGGTAAACGAAATGTACAGCCAAGACGGAATGGCACCATACGTAAGCGAGGCCACACTGAGGAACTACCGCGACAAAACCGACCCAGAACTATATCCCGACGTAAACTGGTGGGATGTTATATCGAAAAACCACGCCGACAACACACGCGCCACTTTGAGCGTAAATGGGGGATCGAATGTTCTACGATACGCCCTTGTTGCCGGCTACTATAATGAGAATGGCATTCTGGCCAGAGACAAGACTAAGGCATGGGACTCGTCGTTGAAGGTGGACAGATACACCGTGAGGTCGAATGTAGACATCAACATCACAAGTTCTACCATTCTACGCATCAACATCGGTGGCTACCTGCAATCGCGCAACGCACCGCCCGGCGACATATCCGACTCGCGCGCCTTTTACAATGCCATGCGTATTCCACCCTACATCCACCCTGCCATATATGCAGACGGGAAAATACCTAGAATAATAAATAAGGACAATCCTTGGGCAGCACTTACTCAAAGAGGTTACGAACGTTTGAACCACAGCAATGTGGAGGCACTAACTTCCATTGAACAAGACTTGAAATTTGTTACGCCCGGACTACGCCTAAAACTTACTTACGCCTTCGATAAGTTCTCGGCTAACAGTGTAACACGTGCCAAGAACCCCGACTACTACCATCCAGCAACGGGTAGAGATTACGAAGGAAACCTGATAACGATCATCCAAGCCAATGGTGAAGATTTCTTAGGCTATGCCAAAGATGCCAAGTGGGGCAACCAAAGCGTATATGTGGAAGCTACGCTAAACTATAATAGGACTTTCGGCAGCAAGCACGCCGTTAATGGCATGTTGCTATACAACCACAAGAACTTTGACGACGGCTCTTTCTTGCCTTTCCGCACGCAAGGATTTGCAGGCAGAACATCATATACCTACGACGACCGCTACGTGGCAGAGTTTAACTTTGGCTATAACGGGTCTGAAAACTTCGCGCCAGGAAAGCGCTTTGGCTTCTTCCCTGCCGTGGCAGTAGGCTGGATTGTAACGCAAGAAAAGTTTATGCAAAGGCTAACCAAGGTGCTTTCGTTGCTTAAAATACGTGCCAGCTGGGGATTAGCAGGAAACAGCAACATTAACGGCAGGCGATTTGCCTACCTGTCAACTATTGCCAACAATGGCGAATACTACTTCGGCAGCGACAGATTGCTCCACCGCCTAGGACGTGCCGAGGGAGATGTTGGCGTTCCTGACCTGACATGGGAGAAAGTTACGAAAACAAACCTAGGCTTTGACGTTGGGCTCTTGGCCAACAGCATAACATTGAGCGTGGACCTATTTAAGGAAAGGCGTAGCGACATCTTTATGAAACGAACAAATGTTCCTGCCGAAGCGGGCTTCATAAATGCGGCATGGTCTAACTTTGGAAAGGTTGACAATAGCGGTGTGGACATGTCGTTAAACTTCCGCAGACGTTTCGGTAAGGAGTGGGAAGTGTCTGCATTGGCCAACTTAACCTATGCTCACAACAAGATTGTGGAAATAGACGAAGCCGATGCAGTGAAGGGCACATATCGCTCGAAAACAGGCAAGCCGGTTTCTCAACTCTTCGGATTGGTGGCTGAACGGCTATTCACAAAAGACGATTTCGAAGCGGATGGCAAGCTTAAACAAGGAATTGCCGCTCAAAGATACAGTGCCGAAAGTAGTCTTAGGCCTGGCGACATCAAATACTGCGACCTTAACAACGACGGCGAGATTAACGACTTGGACCAAACAGCCATCGGGGGGACAATCGACCCACAACTGGTATATGGCTTTGGCGCAACACTAAGATACAAGATGTTCGATTTTGGCCTGTTCTTTTCGGGCGTAGGCAAAACGCATCGCATACTTGGCGGTGAGACATGGCTTCCCGCTTCATCAATTGGGGCAGGCAACATCTGGTCGAACATCGACAGCAGATGGACTGAGGCCAACCCGCGACAAGATGTTTTTTGGCCAAGAATGAGCACAACAACATACAAGAATAATGAACAACCATCTACATGGTGGCTTAAAGACATGAGCTTCCTCAGATTAAAGAACATCGAAGTGGGTGTTACACTACCCGAACAGTGGACGCATGCCGCAAAGATACGCGAGTGTAGAATTTTCTTGCGTGGCAACAACATTCTCACTTTCTCTAAGTTTAAAATGTGGGACCCCGAAATCGGCAGTAACGACGGACTTAAATATCCCGTCATGAAATCGGTGTCGCTTGGTGTTTCTTTCAATTTCAACAATTAAAGTTACAAATATGAAAACCCTTAAACAAATCATAGCGACTGCGGTTGTGGGATGCTCGCTCATCAGCCTGACTGGTTGTGACTTCTTAGACAAGAGCCCCGACGACCAACTGAATATGGAAATGGTATTCTCGGACAAGATACGCACTGAGGACTGGCTTGCAAGCGTTTATGCAGGCATACCCAGCCCCATGTGGGGATACATGACTAACCAGGGCTACAACATCATGAGCGACGACATGGTGATACCTATTGAGTGGTCGCCTTATGGATGGAACGAGGCCTATGCCTACACAACAGGCAACTGGAACCCCTCGTCGACCTGGAATGCCAACTACTGGGTGGAATTGCCTAAGCGCATACGTACTGGACTTATATTCCTTAATAATGTGCGTGTGATACCCAGCGAAGGACTCACACAGGACTATGTGGAGCAGATGAAGAACGAGGTAAGATTTCTTAATGCCTACTATTACTCGCTGATGGTTGAGGCCTACGGTGCGATACCCTTTGCGCCGGGCAGATTAGTTTCGCCAACCGATCCTGCAAACGAAATGATGTTGGAGCAGACCCCCGTAGACAATGTGGTGGATTGGATAGATAAAGAATTGCTCGATGTGTCTAAACATCTTCCCGCTGTTTATGAAAACAACCAGGATTGGGGGCGCGCCACATCTATAATGGCTTTAGCCGTGAGGGCAAAAACATTGTTGTTAGCAGCCAGTCCGTTGTTTAATGGAAACACCGATTATGCGCAATGGAAAAACGTTAGCGGGCAAAACCTCGTCAATCAGAACTTTTCAAAAGAAAAATGGGAACGTGCAGCCGCTGCACATGCCGAACTGATTAAGGCCGCCGAAGCAGCAGGACACAAGTTATATTACGAATATAATGACGACGGAACGATAGATCCCTTTATGTCTTACTACAACATGTCGCTCAAAAGGTTCTCAGACGGCAACAAAGAAATCATCTTTGGCCGTGCGCATAATAAGGATCTAGAAAATTGGCAACGGCATCATTTGCCCAAAGGCATAGGCGGAAACGGTGCACTTGGCATCACGCAAGAACTGGTAGACGCATTCTTCATGGCTAACGGAGAGATGCCCATCAGTGGCTACGGCCAAGATGGGACACCAATCATTAACGAAAACTCCGGATATACGGAGAAAGGCTTTTCGTCGGAAAACGAAATGCGACACACCAAATGGCCAGGTGGCGGACCTTCGTCTACTTACGACAACACCAACGGCAACCGCCCCGTAACCCTTCCTGGCACCTATAAGATGTATTGCAACCGAGAACCTCGCTTCTATGTCTCGGTTATCTTCAACAACGAATGGCTCAACGTTGCCAACAGGCGCGTAAACAACCTGCAAGGAGTGGGCGAAGACGCCAGCAAATCGTTCGATGCACCCTGGACGGGCTACAACGTTCGCAAGCAAGTGTCGCTCGACGTATTTCCACGAGATAACAAATATAGTTATCAACCAGGCATCTTGTATCGCCTTGCAGAAGCATACCTTGGGTATGCAGAGGCTTTGAACGAGTCGCAAGACGGTCCTAACGAAAACGTATACCACTATGTGAACCTCATCAGAGAAAGGGCTGGACTTCCCAACTTACCCCAAGGACTAAGCAAAGAGCAGATGCGGTCGGCTATCCAACAAGAGCGACGTGTGGAGTTTAACTGTGAAGGCATTCGCCTAAACGACCTTCGCCGCTGGAAATTGGCAGAGAAGTATCTCAACCACAGCTATTGGGGCATGAATAGGAATGGCACAATGGCCAGCGACGATGCCAATAACCCTAACGCCTACTATAAGCGAACGCTTTGGAAACCTCGTACCTTTACTAAAAAGATGTACTTGATGCCTATTCCCCAAAAGCAAATGGACATCAATGTGAAGCTAAGACAACCCACAGGATATTAAAAACAAGAAATGATGAAACGACATAAAACCATTTTATTGCAGGCATTGTGCCTTGCGGTAACCTTGTTTGCGGGCTGCGCAGACAAAGAAGAGGTGCGCCCGGACGTAAGCCACTATGTGCGCATTAGCCAGCCATCATTCAACTTGAATGTAGGAGAAACAACTATTATAAGGGCATTGGTTGATGCAAACGATGGGCAAAACTACAACTTAACGTGGGAAGTGGAAAACACCCAGGTGGCCCAAGTGGAACAACGAGCAGGACATGAGGGGCTGATTAAAGCGTTAGCACCAGGTAAAACCGTCGTAAAAGTTGAGACAAGCGACCATCGACTAAAATATTACGCAGACGTAAACGTGGCCGAGGGCGAAGCACCGATGCGACTGTTAACCATTGGATGCGGCAGAGCAATTGATGCCAACTCACTATTACTTAGCCAAATGGCAACAGCCACAGGTAAGAAACTCGTGATTTGCAACCTCTCCATCCCACAAGCCAGCTTCAAAACACACTTAAATAATATTAAACAAGAGTCAAACAGCTATGCTTATCAGCGTGTTTCAGTAGAAGGGAACTCCAATACGCAAAAGGATCAAGACCTACGGAAGGTGATTGAAGAAGAGAATTGGGACTTCATCGCACTTGAAGAGGCTACCGAAATGTCGGGAATGGCCAATGGATACCAGACGTTTCTGCCCCAATTGGCACAAGCAATCAAATCTTTGGCTACCAATCCTAACGTCAAGGTATTGTTACATCAAACTTGGGCCTACGCCAAAACTGCACGTAATCCCACCTTTGCATCTTATGGCAACGACCAAAAGAAAATGTTTGACAGCATAACCAATGCCGTAATGCAGGGGAAACCGCATGTCGACATGGTGATACCAACAGGAACTGCCATACAAAACGGGCGAACTTCCTATCTTGGCGATAAAGTATTAAAAGACGATATCAACCTAGACCCCATCACAGGACGTTATATCGCTGCCTTGTCTTGGTACGAAACGCTATTCTCTACAGATATTTCTGCATTGAGCTACCTCAACCCCTCACTCTCACAATACGACAACAAGCTAGCTAAAACAGCGGCCCACGCTGCGGCAACCAACTTACAAGAGGTGACGGAGCTTACCGAGTTCAAAGAGAAAGGGCCTAACGAGTTCGTGTTGAAGTGCCCAATCTATATCGATTTCGGACCTATTGAGACACCCGCTCCCTTTAACAACTATAAACATAACTACGATGCACCCCTAGCCAACTTGCTAGACTCGGCCGGAAACAGCACGTATTTCAACTTTGCGGTTACCACACACTTCTCTAAACCAGAGGAAAATCTGGTTCGCCGAGAGTTGACCAACAACCTAGGCCTGCCCAAAACGGCATGTATTGACATGTTCTGGTGCGACGGCAAAAAGCTTCCAAAAGGTGCTTTCAGGCTATCCTATCTCAACAAGGGCATGAAATACACCTTCTACTTCTATGGCTCGATCAACGATCGCAAAACTTGCACGAAGTATAAGGTAATAGGAAAGAACGAGGGGGAAGCCGAACTTGTGAACGATTTCAACACAGACAAGATGGCCGTTGTTTCTGGAATAGAACCCAAAGACGACGGAACAATAGACATCGAACTTTCAATGGGCTCAACCAACACGCATTGGGCTGGGTTCTTCGGAATAAATGCCATGATTATCACTCCCGAAGGGCATCGTCTGAGATGAACTCCCTTTAAGTAAGCATCACTCCATCGCTCCTTACTAACATAAAGAAAGGGCGATGGGGGATGTTCGTTCGCAAACACACTTTGCGAGAAATAGCCATCAACAAGTTAAATCATTAAAAACAAAAGCAACACTTCATGATAAAGATAAAGACAGCGATACTGGCCTTAGTGGCAATTATCCCCACACTTGAAGCAAGGTCGCAAAGACCCTATCAGTGGACGGACGAGTTACAGTCGCTAAAACGAATAGACCTTCTTCCCGAGTATCGGACGGGCACTTATGTAGAAAGCTTTTCGAGTTATGACAGGAAACACGGCAATGATGACGGGTTCGACGGAACCTATTCCTATCTTCGCAAGGAGGGTGGAAAGCTTGTCATCGCAGAAATGAACGGTCCAGGGGTTATCGAACGTATATGGACACCCACTCCTAACGACAATATGCTGTACTTTTATTTTGATGGACAAAAGAAGCCAAGCTTATCAATAAAGTTCTCCGACTTATTTTCTGGAAAGGTTTTTCCTTTTGTCAAACCCATCTGCGGTAACGAAATAGGTGGCTACTTCTGCTACATACCCATCACCTATGCCAAGTCGTGCAAGATATTATACGATGGTCCAAAGTTGGAATTCATTCAAGTGGAATACCGCAAACTAGATGGAATGAAGGTGGAAACCTTCAATCCACAAGCAAATTCAAAAGCAGAATTGGAACAGATTCGCTCTGTTGAAAACCTCTGGACGGCCTCTTCCTACTCTCCCAACCTCTTTGTAATGGGTGCTTCGGCGGGTTTTAAAACAGAAGAACGTACCATAACCATTCAACCCGGTGAGACCAAACCCTTCTTCGAGAGCAACCAAGGAGGTAGAATAGTTGGCTTTGAGATTGATGCTGGGACTGCTTTCGAAGGCGAGAACAAAGACGTTATCTTGTCGGCGAAGTGGGACGACGATGTATTAGAAGCCATCTATGCACCACTAGCCGACTTCTTCGGCTATGCTTTCGGCAAGCCCGCTATGCGCAGTCTATTAGCAGGCAGGCAACAAACCGCCAACTACTGCTATCTACCCATGCCATACGACAACTCTGCCAAGCTAAGTTTAGTTTATAAAAAACGTAACAGCCAACAATCGCCCATCACAGCGCGCATAAAGGTACACTTTACTAGTAACAAACGTAATCCTCAAAAGGAAGGAAAGCTCTACTGCACGTGGCGGAACGAGATAACGCCACTAGGCAAATATCATACTTTCCTTGAAGCAGAAGGTAAGGGTCATTACGTAGGTACCATACTATCGGCACAAGGACTTCGACCAGGAATGACGCTATTCTTTGAAGGAGACGACAGCACTTACGTAGACGGAAAGATGAGAATACATGGAACTGGGTCGGAAGATTACTTTAATGGAGGATGGTACGCCCAACTAGACCGGTGGGACCGAGGTGTTAGTCTGCCCTTACATGGTTCGCTCGACTACTCGCTACCGATGGCCCGAACAGGCGGATACCGATGGTTCCTCAACGATAAGATGCCTTTCGAACATCATATTTATCATGGCATGGAGCACGGCCCGCAAAACAACGACTTCCCCGTAAACTACACTTCGTTGGCTTTCTACTATTCCAACACCCCGACTAGCAAACGCATGGTGCCCACAGAAGAAGCCCGAACAGTTTACTCACCTACGAAGCACATTTATTTCCCCCAACAATTCAACATCACGTTGGGACAGGGTGTTGTTTGCGTGTTCGGAAAAGGCTTGGCCATTGACACACCTAGCGATGGTATTGTTAAGCTGTCGTTAGACGATGTGCCAGAAGGCAAATACAGATTACTGCTCAACTACAAGTCGAACAGTCATGGAGCTGACGTACAGATATGGCAGAGACAAAACCTTATTGCCGATTGGTTCTCAACAAAAGGTGACAAGAATGAAGAGAAACGTGAAGTACACGTTGGCGACATATACCTTACACGACAAACCAACAGCGTTACATTCCGTATAAGGAAAAACGGCAATGCCAATAAATTAGAATTGATGCTCGTTACACTTGAACGCATAAACGAACCCAAATAAGCAACAACCAAACAAAGATTGGTCGCCTGATTAACGCTTTTCAACACATATCAATTTGAATATAACATTGCACATAGCAAAACAAAACGATTAGCTAAAAACGAAATGTAAGGCAGAACGACATGCCTTAGGCTTACATAACAACAATTAGAAAAGTGCGACTGCATGCAGCCGCACTTTTTTAGGCAAATAAATGCCCCAAAAAGGCACGCATTAGTAAATTAATTCATATATTTGTGCTTGTCTTACAAAATACCGATATTGATACTAACGTTTAACAGATACATTCTAACATGAACAATGTAAAGCAACTTGTAGAGTGTGTGCCTAATTTCAGCGAAGGCCGCAACATGGAAATCATTAACCAGATAACCAGTGTTATCAAAGAGGTTAAAGGTGTTAAACTGCTCGATGTCGACCCTGGAGAGGCCACCAACAGAACGGTGGTAACCTTTGTGGGTTGCCCCGACGTGGTGGTTGAGGCCGCATTCTTGGCCGTGAAGAAAGCAGGTGAACTTATCGACATGCGCCAACATCACGGCGCACACCCCCGGATGGGTGCCACAGACGTGCTGCCACTCATCCCCGTGGCTGGAATAACGCTCGAAGAATGTGCCGAATTGGCACGCAAGTTGGCCAAACGCATCGCCGACGAGCTGCAAATTCCTTGCTATTGCTACGAGGCTGCAGCCTTCACACCCGAAAGGCAAAACCTTGCCGTGTGCCGACAAGGCGAATACGAAGCACTCGCCGAGAAACTGACTACCGAAGGAAAACAACCCGACTTTGGCGCACGCCCTGTTGATGAGCGTGTTCAACGTACAGGCATTACCGCTGTTGGTGCGCGTAATTTCCTCATCGCAACCAACTTTAACCTGAACACCACCTCCACACGTCGTGCCAATGCCATCGCTTTCGACGTGCGAGAGAAAGGCAGACCCGTTCGTGAAGGAAACCCTATAACAGGAAAAATCAAGAAAGACGAGAACGGAAAAACCATCAACCAGCCAGGAACGCTTAAAGCAACAAAGGCAATTGGGTGGTTTATAGACGAGTACGGCATCGCCCAAGTGTCGATGAACATTACCAATATCGACGTTACCCCACTCCACGTTGCTTTCGACGAAGTGTGTCGTTGCGCACAAAATCGCGGGGTAAGGGTTACAGGGACAGAGATTGTTGGACTTATTCCCAAACGCACACTCGTTGAGGCAGGCAGGTATTTCTTGGAAAAACAAAATCGTTCTACCGGCATTCCCGAAGAAGATGTTATCAAGATTGCCGTTAAGTCAATGGGACTAGACGACCTCAAACCATTCAATCCGCGCGAAAAAGTGATTGAGTACCTTTGCGAAGAAGAAGGCAATAAAAAGCTGGTAGACCTCACCGTTGAGGGCTTTGCCAAAGAAACCTCGCGCGAATCGCCTGCTCCTGGTGGCGGTACCATCTCTGCTTACATGGGCGTTTTGGGTGCCGCCTTGGGTGCAATGGTTGCCAACCTTTCGAGTCATAAGCCCGGATGGGACGACCGTTGGGAAGAGTTCAGCCACTGGGCAGACAAGGGACAGGAGATGATGCGCAACCTGTTGCACCTTGTTGACGAAGACACGGAGGCCTTCAACCGCATTATGGCAGCTTTCGGACTACCCAAGAAGACCGATGCCGACAAGCAAGCGCGTACCGATGCCATACAAGCCGCCACGCTTTATGCTGCACAAGTGCCGCTGCAAACGATGAAAGAGTCGTTCCGCGTGTTCGAGTTGTGCAAGGCTATGGCCGAAACGGGCAACCCCAACAGCGTGTCCGATGCTGGTGTTGGTGCCTTGGCCGCTCGCGCTGCCGTGCTGGGAGCAGGCATGAACGTGAAGATTAATGCTGGTTCGCTCATCGACAAAGAAGTGAGCAACAAACTGATTGCCGAGGCAAGCGACCTTATCGCAAAGGCCAATGCAGCCGAAACGGAGATTGTTGCCATCGTAGAATCAAAACTATAATGCGTTTGCAGGTGGGCTTTTTGCCTGCCTGCATTTCGCCTTTATGCGCTAAACAGTGCGCAAGGTGTAACCGCTACACCTTATATATAAGTAGGTAAGAATAAAACTAACCAACCACTATGACCCTTCAAGAATTTCAAGCAGACCTCTGTGGTGGTATTCCCCACGTGCTGCCCGAACCACAAGCTTACGACAATAGCGTAAGTCATGCCCCCAAAAGAAAGGACATCCTTTCGGCAGAAGAAAAGAAATTGGCATTAAGAAACGCGTTGCGCTACTTCCCCAAAGAACTACATGCACAGCTTTTGCCCGAATTTACGCAAGAGTTGAAAGACTATGGCCGCATTTACATGTATAGGCTACGTCCGCGTTATGCTATGCACGCTCGCCCCATAACCGATTATCCGCACCATAGCACGCAGGCAGCAGCTATCATGATGATGATACAAAACAACCTCGACCCTGCCGTGGCGCAACATCCACACGAGCTTATCACTTACGGAGGCAATGGCGCCGTATTCCAAAATTGGGCGCAATATCGACTCACCATGCAGTATCTTAGCGAGATGACCGACGAGCAAACGCTCGTGATGTATAGCGGACATCCCTTGGGATTGTTCCCTTCGCACCCCAACGCACCACGCGTTGTGGTAACAAACGGCATGGTTATCCCCAACTATTCTAAGCCCGACGATTGGGAAAGGTTCAATGCGCTGGGCGTAAGTCAATACGGACAAATGACGGCTGGCAGCTATATGTACATCGGTCCGCAGGGCATCGTGCACGGAACAACCATCACCGTGCTTAACGCAGCCCGCAAAGTGTTCGGCAAAGAGAAAAATCACAAGATGCCACTCTTTGTGTCATCAGGTCTTGGTGGCATGTCTGGTGCCCAACCCAAGGCAGGAAACATCGCCGGCGTAGTAAGTGTTGTGGCCGAGATTAATCCTCATGCGGCAGAGAAACGCCATGCGCAAGGATGGGTAGACGAACTGCATGACAACCTCGACGAACTGATTACTGCCGTTAAGAAGGCTGTGGAAGAACGCCGCGTGGTTTCTATGGCGTACGTTGGCAACGTGGTTGACCTTTGGGAACGCCTTGCAAAAGATAACGTGCAGGTAGACTTAGGTAGCGATCAAACTTCTTTGCACAATCCCTATGCTGGCGGATACTATCCCGTAGGCATGTCGCTCGAAGAATCGAACAGAATGATGGCCGAAGACCCTGATACGTTTAAAGAGCGTGTTTTCGACTCGCTTCGCCGACAAGTGGCAGCCATTAACAAGCTAACGGCGCAAGGCATGTACTTCTTCGATTATGGTAATGCCTTCCTATTGATGTCTAGCCGTGCAGGAGCCGACATCATGAAAGATGCCCAACACTTCCGTTATCCCTCGTACGTGCAAGACATCATGGGACCAATGTTCTTCGATTACGGCTTTGGACCATTCAGATGGGCCTGCACTTCGTGCTTGCCCGCCGACCTCGAACTAACCGACCAACTTGCAACCGAGGTGTTAGCCGAACTGATGGACAAGGCAACCGACGACATACACGGACAGTTGGCCGACAACCTTCATTGGATTCGTGAGGCCGGACGCAACAAATTGGTTGTTGGTTCGCAAGCGCGCATCCTCTATGCCGACTCCGAAGGGCGCATACGCATTGCCTTGGCGTTCAACAAGGCCATACGCGAAGGGCGCATTAGCGCACCCATCGTATTGGGGCGCGACCATCATGACGTTTCGGGAACCGACTCGCCGTTCCGCGAAACAAGCAACATCTACGACGGTTCGCAATTCTGTGCCGACATGGCTGTACAGAATGTTATCGGCGATTCGTTCCGTGGTGCCACGTGGGTAAGCCTTCACAATGGTGGCGGCGTTGGCTGGGGCGAAGTTATCAATGGCGGTTTCGGCATGGTACTTGATGGTAGCGAGGCCTGCGACCAACGCATCAGGCAGATGCTTTTCTGGGATGTAAACAATGGTATAAGCCGTCGTTCGTGGGCAAGAAACAAAGGCTCGATAGATGCTATCAGCCGCGAAATGGAGCGTACGCCCCACTTCAAGGTAACGCTGCCCAACCTCGTTGACGACGAATTGATTGACAACATTCATTTTTAAACCCCATATCACGACCAACATCATGACACATCAAATCTCTGCCGACCATCTAACGATTGAGAAAATCGGCGAAATTATTTATAACAACTACAAAATAGAACTAAGCGACGATGCCCGCAAGCGCATCATTAAAAGTCGCGAATACCTCGATGCACGCATTGCCAAGGAAGAAAATCCCATCTATGGCGTAACAACAGGCTTTGGTTCGCTGTGCAACGTGTCTATTAGCAAAGACCAATTGTCGCAGTTGCAAGTCAATCTTATTAAGTCGCACGCATGCGGAGTGGGCGAACGTCTGCCCAACGACATCATTAAGATGATGCTACTGCTTAAAGTTCAGTCGTTAAGCTACGGTTTCTCTGGCTGCAAACTCGACACCGTTGAACGACTCGTCGACATGTTCAACAACAACATCTACCCCGTAATACTCGAACAAGGCTCGCTAGGTGCATCGGGCGACCTCGTTCCCCTAGCCCACATGAGCCTTCCATTGGTAGGCCTTGGCGAAGTGGAGATGAACGGCGAAGTTGTTTCGGGCGAGGAAATGAACCGCCGAATGAATTGGAAGCCCATCGAGTTGGCCAGCAAAGAAGGACTTGCACTGCTAAATGGTACGCAGAACATGAGCGCACAAGCTGTTTGGGCCTTGCTTAACGCACAGCGTTTGAGCGAATGGGCCGACGTTATCGCCGCCATGTCGCTCGATGCTTTCGATGGTCGCATCGAGCCTTTCACCCACGCGGTGCACGCAGTACGTCCCCATCAAGGACAAATTGAAACAGCTGCACGTTTCCGCCAACTGCTCGAAGGCAGCCAACTCATCGCGCGCCCCAAGCAACACGTGCAAGACCCCTACTCTTTCCGTTGCGTGCCACAAGTTCATGGCACTGTGAAAGACACCTTGCGCTACGTCTATTCGGTGATAGACACCGAGATAAATTCGGCTACCGACAACCCCACTGTTTGTCCCGACGAAGACCTTATTATCTCGGCCGGCAATTTCCACGGCGAACCCATCGCCCTGCCTATGGACTATCTCTCCATTGCCATGAGCGAATTGGCCAACATCAGCGAACGCCGCATCTATCGTTTGGTATCGGGTTTGCGCGATTTGCCTAGTTTCCTTGTGGCCAAACCAGGCCTTAGCAGCGGCTTTATGATTGCCCAATACACGGCCGCCTCGGTGGTAAGTCTTAACAAGTCGTACGCAGTTCCGTCGTCTATCGACAACATTCCCTCGTGCCAAGACCAAGAGGACCTTGTTAGTATGGGTGCCAATGCAGCCGTTAAGCTACGCAAGGTGGTGGCCAATACCGAGCGCGTGCTGGCTATCGAGCTGTTCAATGCAGCCCAAGCACTCGACTTCCGCCGCCCGCTTGTGTCTTCTCCCGAACTGATGAAGGTACACGAGGCCTATCGCAAGGTTGTTCCATTCATCGATGTAGACGTGGTGATGTACCCCCACATCGAAGAGTCCATCCAGTTCTTACGCAAATAAAAGCCGATGGCAACCACATTAATCTATAACATAGCGACCCTTGGCGGCATCGACCGCAAGGGTCGCTTGCGCCTGCAAGGCAGCGAAATGGCGCAGTTCGAAACGTTAGACAACGCCTATCTGCTAATAAAAGATGGCAGAATAGCCGACTTCGGTTCGATGGAAAGCTTACCACAGCTTGCAGCCGACGTGAAAAGAGTAGATGCCGAGGGTGGAATGGTGATGCCATCGTTCTGCGATTCGCACACGCACATTGTCAATGCAGGCAGCAGAGAGAGTGAGTTTGTCGACAAAATCAATGGATTGTCGTATGCCGAAATTGCCAAACGTGGCGGTGGCATACTCAACAGTGCCGACAAACTGCACGAAATGAGCGAAGACGAACTATTCGAACAGTCGATGAAACGCGTTCGCGAAGTAATGCTCAAAGGCACAGGCTGTGTGGAAATAAAGAGCGGGTATGGCCTGAACACCGAAGACGAACTGAAAATGCTCCGCGTTATACGCCGTATCAAACAAACCTCGCCACTTAAAGTGGTAACAAATTTTCTTGGTGCACATGCTGTGGGCAGGGCGTATGCAGGCCGACAAAGTGCTTATGTAGACCTCGTGGTGAACGAAATGATACCCGCCGTGGCAGCAGAAGGGCTTGCGGACTTTGTAGACGTGTTCTGCGATGAGGGCTTTTTCACGCCCGAAGAGACGGGACGCATACTGCAAGCCGGTGCCAAACACGGCATGCGTGGCAAGATACACGGGCAAGAACTGGCACCAAGTGGCGGTGTAGAAGTGGCACTTAAACACAATGCCCTATCCGTTGACCATTTGGAGAGCATGACCGACGAAGACATTGCCATGATGATTGGCACAGAAACGTCGCCTACGGCGTTGCCTGGCACCTCGTTCTTCCTCAACATTCCCTTCGCACCCGTGCGCAAAATGATTAGTGCTGGCCTTGGTCCTGCCATCGCAAGCGACTATAATCCAGGGTCGACACCATCGGGCGACATGAAGTTTGTTGTGTCTTTGGCTTGCATCAAGATGCGACTACTACCCGAAGAGGCGCTCAATGCGGCCACCATCAACGGTGCATACGCTATGGGGCTAAGTGCCGATTATGGTTCGATAGCCATTGGCAAGGTGGCAAACTTCTACATCACCCACCCCATTCCCTCTATCGCATTCATTCCCTACGCCTATACCACGCCCGTTATTCGCGAGGTATATCTCAACGGCGAACAGCAAAATTGACGAGCAATACAACAAAGAAAAAACGTTCAGATTGACGTGTTGACAAGTACCTATAATATAAGGTGGAATGTTCTAAATCTCTGATAAGGAACCTTCTCTCTTCAACTTGTCAACACGTCAGCTGGAAAATAAGACATCATCACCCACAATAACAAAAACAAAACCACACATGGCTTGTACCACAGACTTTGTTCAGTACGTTGTAGACCAATGCGCTACGGCAGGAGAAATAACGGTTAAGAAGATGTTTGGCGACTATGGTATCTATTGCAACGGCAAAATCTTCGGTCTATTGTGCGATGATTGCCTTTACATCAAGCCCACCGAGGCTGGCAAAAAGAAACTTAAATCCATTGATTTACGCCCTCCATATCCAGGAGCAAAAGACTACTTTTACATTGCCGACCTTGAAGACCACGAGGTTTTAGCCGAAATTGTGAAGGAAACCCACAAAGAATTGCCCGAACCCAAGCCCCGAAACAAAAAATAACAACAGCTGTTTCAGGGCTTGAACACGGGCATAAATCGTGAAGTTATGTACGATAACGGCTCAATGCGAGCCGCAAATGCAAGCTTATTTGTTTGAAAGGCTTTGCATACGGGCGATGTACTTGCCCAAGATGTCAAACTCTAAGTTCACCACCGAGCCAACTTTGATGTCGCAAAAGTTGGTGTTTTCTCGCGTGTAAGGTATGATGGCCACCTTAAACGTACATTCAGTGGGACTAACCACTGTAAGCGACACGCCATTAACAGTAACCGAACCTTTGTCTACCGTGAAATATCCGCGCCCCACTTGTTCGGGATTAAAAGCATATTCGAACGTAAAATAGGTTGAGCCTTCCGCATCTTCCATCGCTACACATGTTGCAGTAGTGTCCACATGTCCCTGCACGATGTGTCCATCAAGTCGGCCATTCATTTTCATTGAGCGTTCAATGTTCACCTTGTCGCCCACCTGCAACAGTGCGAGGTTCGACTTAATCAAGGTTTCTTTCATAGCTGTAACCGTGTAGTTGTCGCCATCAAGTTCAACAACTGTTAGGCAAACACCATTATGCGCAACGCTTTGGTCTATCTTCAACTCGCTGGTGAAGGTAGACTTAAACGTAAAGTCGATATTCTCTTCATATCGTTTCATGGCCACAAGCGTAGCCATCTCTTCTACAATGCCTGAAAACATAATGCAACTTCTTTAATTTGTAATTGTATAATGCAAATCACGAACTTCTAAAAAAATAGGCAGGAAGAAACTCCTGCCTAATATAAAAAAGGGTCGTACCGATGATGTGATGAAAACTCTGAGCTATACATGATTTGAGAGTTCCCCGCCTTTG
>CALIZL010000020.1 GCA_938028745.1 uncultured Prevotella sp. | reverse complement strand
ACCTTTTCACCCTTTCACCCTTTCACCTTTTCACCCTTTCACCTTTTCACCTTTTAAGGGCGCAGCCATCTTTTCACCTTTTCACCTTTTCACCTTTTAAGGGCGCAGCCATCTTTTCACCCTTTTACCTTTTCACCTTTTCACCTTTTCACCTTTTCTTCCTTATAAAGCCAATGCGCTTTACCTGTCATGTTGTGCATACGGCGAACCACCTTTTGTGGCGAAAGCACCTTGATGCCAGGTCCATAACTCATCAGCACCGAGTAAAGCTCGAAGTTTAACACCACCTTTATGCTGAAAACGCAACCTCCTTGTTCCGGATGCTCGTCCTCAACTTGTTGCGAAGGGTGCAGCGGCTTGGTGGAAATATACCCTGCTTGCTCATCGTCCGCCCAGAACATCACAGTTCTGGGTTTGTCTCCCACATTCTTACTCACTCCGATAACGTCGTCGAAAAAGTGCTCTGCATCAAAATTGGGGTTGTCGCGATAAGGCTCGTCGGCCGTTTCCACCTTCACTATGCGGTCTAAGGGCAGGTTAAACAGCACCATGTCGTCCGCAGTAGAACCGAAGAGGAACCAACGATTGCGAAACTCTTTCAACAAATGCGGACACAAAACCAGCGTTATAGGCTCTTTGGCCGAGAACGATTGGTAGCTGATGCGCAAAGTCTGTCGATGCGCAATGTAGTTGTATAAGGGGTTAAGCAGGCGCAAACCTTTCAGGTTAGGCACCTTGTCGAAATGCACAATGGGTTTGCGATGATTGCGAGCAATGGCCAAATGGTCTTGCAGCCGATTCACAACATCGCTCATTTCGGTAAACTGCTCAAAGTCTTCAAGCTGCCTAAGCAGGTCCACAGCCTCTTGCATCACCTCGTAATCGTTTTGCGATAGGGGCATGTTGTTGATGCTAAACGTGGCGTCGGCATAGCGATAGAACTTGTGTTCGTACACTTCGATGGGCGCGTTATAGCCTAATTTGTCCGAACGCATCATCTGCAAGTCGGCCTGAACCGTTCTTACCGATACGCCTTTGCGTATTCCCTCCAAGTCGTAAAGGGCATCGCTGCATGCGTCTACCAAGTCGTCGAGCGTCCATCGCCTGTAACGGTTGCGCAGGCAGTTGTCAATGGTTTTATACCTTATCAGTGCATTCTTATTGGCTGGCATCGTTATATATATATTAAATTAAGTGTATGGCGAAGGCCGTTCGCTTGTTCCATGTGATGGATATACTACCATTTAGTATGCCAAATTGGTGGTTTCTGTAAGGGCGGTAGTGTTATGGCGAAGGCCGTTCGCTGTACTAAAACATCACAAAGATAGCAAGTTTCTACGCAACCTATTTGCGTAGAGGTGATAAAATTGAAAAAAATGGGGTTTAAATGCAAGTTTTTTCTCATTACGCAAAAACACTGCGTAGCCTTAAACGAACTTTGCAAACGAAAAGGGAAGGCAACCAACCAACCTCTAAAAAGCAACATATCGACAACATAACACATTAAATACATATAGCAATGGAAACAAAAATAATAAACAACAGGCCTGTGATGATATGGGCTAGCAGTGTAGATGCTAAGGCTATGCAACAGATTGAGAACCTTACCACGTTGCCCTTCTTGTTTCACCACCTTGCCATTATGCCCGACGTGCATGCAGGAATGGGTATGCCCATTGGCGGTGTGCTGGCTTGTAAAGATGTAGTTATACCCAATGCCGTGGGCGTAGACATTGGTTGCGGCATGTGCGCAGTGAAGTCGAACTATAAGGTGACCGACATATCGCAAGATGTTTTGAGGAAGAAAATAATGAGCGGCATTAGGCAACGCATACCCTTAGGCATGGTGCACCATACGGAACCCCAACCCGAATGTTACTTACCCGAGGGGCATGAGATAGCCCGCATGGAGGTGGTGAAACGTAGGCAAGCGGCCATTGTTTACGAAGTGGGTACGCTTGGCGGAGGAAACCACTTTATAGAACTGCAAAAAGACGAGGAAGGAAACCTTTGGGTGATGTTGCATTCGGGTTCGCGAAACCTTGGTAAACTGGTTTGTGAACATTATAACAAACAAGCTCAGCAACTTAACGCCCGTTGGCACACGGTGGTAGACGAGAAATTGCACTTGCCTTTCTTACCCGTTGGTTCGACAGAGTTTAAAAATTATTGGGCAGAAATGCAATATTGTATAGATTTTGCGTTATGCAATAGAAGCCTGATGATGCAAAGGGTGCAAGAGGTGCTTGCAGAAGCACTGCCCGGCATTGCGTTCGAGCCGATGATAAACATTGCACACAACTATGCCGCATGGGAAAACCACTATGGTAAGAACGTTATTGTACATCGCAAAGGTGCTACTTTGGCTCGCGAAGGCATGGTGGGCATCATCCCAGGCTCGCAAGGCACGGCATCGTATATCGTGGAGGGGCTTGGCAATGCAGCCTCGTTCAATTCCTGTTCGCATGGTGCGGGTCGTGTTTTAAGTAGAACGGCCGCCATAGCATCACTGGATATGCAGGCCGAAGTGGCACTGCTTGAGGCCAAAGGCATTGTTCATGCCATACGTTCGCAAGACGATATGCAAGAGGCAACAGGCGCATACAAAGACATCGAAGAGGTTATTGCCAACCAAACAGACCTGATTAAGGTGAAAACCAAACTGTTACCCATTGCGGTGATTAAGGGTTAAGGTGGCTAGGCAATGAACAAGACTGCGCAACGGGTGATAAAGCGTAGTGCTCCTTTATATAAAGACATGTGTTTATCGCTAACACACCCTAACGCGCAGCTTGGCGCATACTGTAAAGGGAAAAGGAGGGACGGTCAAGTTGGTCTTACTTCAACATCTAAGGGATTTTAGACCAGCAATTACCGCCCTCTTACCCCCTTTTTTATTTAGGTGGCGATTTCGTTAGTCTGTGAGTTGATAAGTTATAATCCTCAAACATCCTCCTAAGTTTATAGCTCGTACGCTGAGTCGTATGCGGGGGAACGTCATACAATTAGGAACTAAACAGCGATAAAACGCTACGTCTTTATTTCTAGATTATAAAGCCAATGGCGAGCAATAACACCTCGCCCATATTTTAACTGCTTGGAAAACAACCAGCATCAACAATTCCCACAACATGGACAACATCATAGCAAACAAAGTGGCTTTGCGCTACCAAGCCCTGTTTATAGATATTGATAGCCAACAGATAAAGCAACCCCACGAACCAACTGTGGTTGCGTTGACCTTGGTTTCGCGCCTTAGCAAGTTTGGGTATGGCGTAGAACAAGATTTGTTGCAGGCGTTTTATTGGGCATCTGACAAACAAATCGAGGATGTTTATGTAGTGATGGCTGATGTGTTGCGCCTGAAACAGAATTGGGCTTCCTTGGTAAAAGGATGGGGTACGCCAACAAAAGAAAGGCTTATCGACCATTTTATCACCTATGTGGCCAACAGGTTTAAGGGGAAACTTCAACTGGAAGGCACAACCTTGCCTTGCGGACACTTCATTCCCTACGGCACTTTCCCACTTGAACGATACAACGGTTGCCCATATTGCGGCACACCATTTGTTACTTCAACATTCGTTTACGAGGGACAGGGAAAGAAACTAAAGCCCCTGCACCTCTTTACACGCGTTGACTTGGAGCGCGAACTTCGCAACTTGCTTACTTCGCCCACGCCGTTAGACGCCACACAAGCGCAATCGGTGGCGCAACTGCTCATGTTGTTCGATTTGCCTAGCGATGTAAACATTGCCATGAAAGAGACGGCGATGATTGCCATTAAGGCATTGGTGGCGGCAGGAAAAGGCGAACAGGCAACAAGGCTTTTTGAAACGCCTGCCGATATACTGCGGTTTCTATGGTACGAGAAAAATGGATGCGCACGAATTATTGAACCTCGAACGCTCATTGCCAACGCCAGAGGTCTTCATTGGCACATGGCCGCACAAGAAAACAAGGCTAGTGAAGCGGGAGAGGCTATGCGCGAGCGACTAAAACTGAAATACGACAGGGCTTATTGCCGACTTGTGGCCACGTGGATGAATGCCATTCCCCTATCTAGCGAGAAGTCGGCAGAGGCAATGCACGCCAAAAGGGGAATGTGGGTGCGTATGATTAGGGCATTGCGGCTGGCTGAATATGCGCGTAAGAAAGGGTTCGAACGACTTGCCGCATTGTTAGACGTGTTTTATTGCCAAACTTACACCCCTTGGCTAGGTACGCTAGACAAGGCACGAAGGGCTAACGATGCCCAACTAACCCTCTCGTTATTGTCCCAACGCCCTGGCTTGTTTGCTCGTAGTCTGTTCTCAACCATGCTTAACTTTCATTCGCAGGCAACACTTGCGGCCTTCGAAGGCATTGTTCATCAGCTGCCTGCGCGTCTGTTGCTTTCGTTAAACAATGGGGCTAAGGCCTATTTCGACCCAAAGCGCATGCGTTTGGCACGTCCCATAACGGGTGTGATGCACAATCTTGACCCTCATCCGTTGCTTGTTTCTTTCGATGATGCACAGCTGAAACAAATGATTGCAGACGTAAATGCGATGTACAAGCGAGCTATGAAAAGCCGATATGCGCAACAGGCGCACTGTGCAGGTGGTACCATTTATATTGACCCACGACTTTATCAGGTGCCAATCGGCGTGGGCGATAGGTCGAATAGCATTCAAGACAGGGCATGTGCGTTGCAAGGAACGCGATTTAAGGTAGAAGGCAATGCCGTTAGGCTGTTCATGCAATGGGGCAATGGGTTGCATGCCCAACACCTAGACATGGACCTAAGTGCTGGTATAGCCCTTGAAAATGGTGAATCAAAATTCTGCTCTTATTTCAATCTATCTTGCCCAGGTGCAAAGCATTCGGGCGATATACGAAATATTCCAGAGCAGGTTGGTACGGCCGAGTACATCGAATTGAACTTAAACGAATTGGAAAAGGCTGGTGCGCGATACGTAACATTTAGTTGCAATGCCTACTCTTGCGGTGCACTATCGCCCAATTTAATGGTTGGTTGGATGAATTCTGCCTATCCCATGACCGTTTCTGATAAGGATGGTGTGGCCTACGACCCGTCGTGCGTTCAACATGTGGTGCGTGTTGACGAGTCCAATTTGTCTAAGGGACTTGTTTTTGGCGTGCTTAAAGTGGAGCAAAGAGAGATAGTTTGGCTGGAGATGCCATATACTTCACAAACCATTTTAGGCGTTGATACAACTAGTGTTGAGGCTCTTCTCAAACGATTGGAAGAGAAAACAACGGTTGGCGAACTGCTGGAAATAAGGGCCGAGGCACAAGGGATGACGCTGGTTGGCAACGAAAGCGATGCCGATGAACGTTACAACTACCAATGGGCGCTGAACACCGCCGAGGTGAGCAAGCTGTTGTTGGGTTAAGATAAAGAAGTATAAGCAGGTTTGCAGGCTAACGGGAAGGCAAAGGAAAAGGTTAACTCGTTTCTTGCCGACTCGTCAGCTTGTTTGCTTGTTAGTTCGTTTACCTGTCAACTCATAAACTTATCCTAGGTTCACTGGTCAACTGGTTAACCTGTATCTCGTCAACAGGTTAACTTGTCTTCTTGTTGACTTGTCAACCAATCTCCTTTCTTCACTTGCTTAATATTTCCAAGTTGTTATCTCCAATCTTAGCAGCCATAATCGAATAGCTACTTCCTGCCGAGCCATAGATGGTAGAGGTGGAGGCCAGCATCCACAGTTCGGCCACTCCACCCCTAATGCCTGCAATGCTATTGCGTGCGGCAGGCTTGGGCGAAGTGATGATGCGGTTGCCAAATTCGGCCTTTAATGCCGTCTTGGTAGTCTCATCGTCGGTTGCAAGAAATATGCGCGTGTCATTGTGTTGGTCAATTTCTCTTCGTGCAGCATCGACAAATAAACTAAGCGGACTTCGTTCAATCGACTCCTTATTGTCTGTACGCCTAATGTGCATGCCAATGGTATGCGCCGAGAAATGTTCGCGATAGCTTTGTATTTCATCAAGAACAGGGCCGACGGGATGGAACAAATGTTTATAAACAGAATTGGGAACGTTCCCAAAATCTTGGTAACAGCTCATATAGCTGTTCTTTCCTCTTGCCCATTCATTAAAGTTGAATCCTTGATTTTTTAAGGGTGTAACCTGCCATTCGTCTATGCGTTGCGCGAAACGGAGCCTCTGATATAACAATGGAATGCGGAAATTACGCTTTCTAGGTCGGTCGAGCGTAAGTAGTTCCCATGCTTTGGCCTCCCTTGCCACCATCGCTACGTTATCAATAGGTTCGAAAATGGAATGGAAAGGGGCATTAAGTGCCCAATCGCAAAACCATATCGTCTCGACTTTAACCCCTGTATTTGCGGCTAACTGCCATGCCGATGCCATAGCGCGCATTCTGTTGGCTAGTCCGCCTGAGGGTACAAAAAGTAGTTTTCCTGTATTCATTGCATTTGATTTCGTGTTGTATTGAATGCAGATTGCCATGATAATTGTTGTCGGTTGTACGCCTATCTCTAGGCAATGGCATACTGTTAAACAACTTTATGTGGCTTTCCGTTCATCATTTAGTTTGTTGGTGTGAGTGCATATCACGAGAGTTAGCCTGCCGAAAGTGGAGTGGAATGGCCGAAACGTGCCCTCGCATGGATGTTTATTCCACGATGTCGAACACATCCTCCTTATCTTTCTCCGATTGCTTTGGCGCTTTCTTCTGTTTTTTCAAGTTGCCCTTATCGTCTAGCAAGCCATAGGTGGTGCGTTGAACCACAAATTCTGTTCTGCGGTTCAGCTGGTTGCATATCTCCTGCTTGTCTTTGTCTAGCTTGGTAATAAAGTCTTCGGTCAGCACATCGCCCTCTTTCAACCACTTATAACGCTCAGTCAGTTTCTTTCTAATGGTTTTAGGCTTTTCCTTACCATAGCCAACGGGGGTGAGTCTTTGTGGGGAGATGCCTGCCTCGATAAGGTATTGCACCACGGCATTGGCTCTATGTTGTGACAATACCTTATTGTATTCGGGCGTTCCGCGATAATCGCAGTGCGCACTTAGTTCGATAGTAACGTTGGGGTTCTCGTTAAGAAGTTTCACAAGTTCGTCTAGTGCCTGCTTTGATTCAGGGCGCAGGGTGTACTTATCCAGGTCGTAAAAGATGTTATCGATGAGTACGGGAGCCGTGATGGAGGCCAAGGGAAACTGCAAGACGTATTCGTGCGAGGTTTCGGAAGGTTTCACCGCTAGTTCTTCTTTGTGGTTGAGGTAGCCCTTGCAGGTGGCCAACATCACGTATTCAACGCCTGGTTTCACCACTTGTTTGAACGAACCATCGGCTAACACATTCAGTTTGAGGTTCGTTCCGTCGTTTCCCACCATAAATACTTGTGCCGCGGGCAGTTCGTAACCGTCTTGTTCGTACACCCATCCTTTAATGCTCTGCACTATTTCGGGATATTCGAAGGCGTAGATATGGTCCCATCCGCGCGCATCTCCACGATTCGAGGAAAAGAATCCACGGTTGTATGGGCCTTCGAAGGTAAGTCCGAAGTCGTCGCCATTCGAGTTTAGGGGAAATCCTAGATGCTCTATCGTCCATCGTTGGTCGGTATTCTGCCGCGCCACATACACGTCTAGCCCACCCAGTCCAACGTGTCCGTCGGACGAGAAGTAAAGATCGCCGTTGGGTCTGAATGTAGGGAAACATTCGTTGCCGGCTGTATTGATGGTTTCTCCAAGGTTCTCCATCTCTCCCAAGCCGTTAGTGGTAAGCCTAATGCGCCATAAGTCTTGCCCACCTTGCCCCCCAGGCATGTCCGAAACAAAGTAAAGCCATTGCCCATCGGGCGAAACGGCAGGGTGGGCGAAACTTGAAAGCGTGTCTTTCGATATGTCTAGTTTCGTGGCCTTTGCCCAAGCAGCATCCGAACGGGCAGAAGTCATCACCTGCGCATAACGCGGATAGTTGGGGTCTGTGGTGCATTGGGTGAAGTACATCGTGCGTTGGTCGGGCGAGAAGGTACAAGCCCCCTCATCGTATTCGGTATTCAGTCCGCCTTGCACGGGTTCGGGCTTGCTCCATTTGCCCTTGTCATCGCGTTCCGAAACAAAAATGTCGGCAGGTTTAGCGCCTGTTATTCCGCTTAGCGCATCGCCCTTGGCCTCGTTTCGGGTGGACGAGAAGTACAGTTTGTTGTGGTCGTCGCCGAAGTACATGGGCGAATAGTCGGCTCTGTGAGAGTTAAATGCGTCCATGCGTTTTACAATATAGTGTGAGCCTTCGCTCTTAGCTTGCGCCGCTTGTTGTGCAGAGATAAGTCCTTCGTTGGCCAATTTGTTTCCTGGCAACGAGTCGAGGGCAATCTTAAATTGCGTTTCTGCCGCCTTGTATGCCCCCGTTTTGAGCAGTTGTCTGCCCAAAAGGAGGTGCGTGTTGGCGTCGGCCAGACCAAACCGCAGCACATTTTGGTATGCACCCACAGCCTTTTGGCTAGCGTTCATCTTGTCGTAGCACAACGCAAGCTTGGTAGATATGTGCCCTCTTGCGGCTTTATCTTTGGCCGGCGTTCGCGTATAAGCCTGTTTAAAATTATTGGCGGCATCGAAATATTCGCCCAGTGCCAAGTTTTTTTCACCCTTCTTGATGTAAGCGTCGGCACCACACGATGTGGCGATGATGGTTATAATCATCAGAAGGGCGTTTATGTGGATTGATTTCATCTTGTTGTTTCTTCGTATGAAGTTGGCAGCTTTTTGTATTAGCAACGTGCTTTTGGGCGTTTTATTGTAACGGTTGGTTTAAAAGTTCCTGCTGCATAACAAGGGAACTTTACTTAGATGGACATTGTTGTGGCTTTGGGTTTATGGTTCGCACGGCTCGTTTACACTTTCACTAAGTCGCTCATTACGCTGTCACTGATAAAGATACCCGTTCTTGAAAGCGCAATGTTGTTGCCCGAAAGCACTAGGTGGCCTTGCTTTAAATGATGTTCGGCAGCTTTCAAAAGATACAGGCGATGAGCTTTGCTCAACCTATTGAGGTCTAATCCCTCCTTTGTTCTGAGTGCTGTTGTTATCCAATCGTTGTATTTTGTGTCCTCGTTTAGCACTTCTCTTTCCATTGGCAGGGTGCCGTTTTCAATGGCATCCATGTATTTTCGGAGGTTGGAAACGTTCCATTGGCGCGAGTTGCCATCGTAAGAGTGAGCCGATGGGCCAAGTCCCAGGTAAGGAATGGCTTGCCAATAGCTGGCATTGTGGCGCGACCTAAACCCTTCGCGAGCGAAGTTACTTATCTCGTAATGTTCGTAGTTGTTGGCAACGAGCGTGTCTACAAGTAGGTTGAACATGTCTAGGCTTAGGTTGTCGTCTATTTCAGACACACGTTCTTGTTGCAGCAATCGGAACAATGGCGTGCCTTCTTCGTACATCAGACTGTAAGCCGAGATGTGTTCAATGCCAAGTTCAATGGCGTTTTGCAGGTCGGCAGCCCACTCGTCGAGCGTCTGTTTGGGAAATCCGAAGATGAGGTCAATGCTGATATTGTTGATGCCCACTTGCCTAAGTCTTTCAATGGCGGGTGCTATGTCGGTAGCCTTATGCCGTCTGCGCAGGAAGTTTAGTCGTTCGTCGGAGAATGTTTGCACGCCCATGCTGACGCGGTTGACGGGCAGGCGGCTGATGGTTTGGGCAAATTGGGGCGTTATGTCGTCGGGATTGCACTCGATGGTTGCTTCGGCATCGGGCGAAATATGGAAGGCAGACTCCTTATTATATATGGTGTCGAACAGCCGTTGCAGGTTTTGTTCGCTTAGTTGCGAAGGCGTTCCACCGCCCAAATAGATGGTATCTATCGTTATCGGCAACGAGGGGGCGGCCTTGTCAAGCAGGTAATCGCGCCTCATGGCCAGCTCGGAGCATAGCGCCTGCACAAGGAGGTCTTGGCTAGAAAGGGAAGTTGTGGTGTAGAAGGCGCAATAGATACACCTGCTTGCACAGAAAGGAACATGTATGTAAATACCAGCCATCTTTTTCTTTTTGGGAACAAAAGTACTAAATTGTTTTAAATTCTGTACACTTTTTATGTTATGTTTTGGTGGGGTGGCATAAAATACCTATCTTAGACGGCGGAAAAGGCAACGATGCTTTTCTCCATGAAACGTGAGATTACTAACACTTTAAATCTTTTGATATGAGGGTTTATCAGACGAACGAAATTAAGAACATTGCCCTAGTGGGCAGTGCGGGTTCCGGCAAGACCACTCTTGCCGAGGCAATGCTTTTTGGTAGTGGTGTAATCAAACGCCGTGGCTCGGTGGAAGCTAAGAACACGGTGAGTGATTATTTCCCCGTTGAACAGGAATATGGCTATTCGGTCTTCCCGACAATATTCCATGTAGAGTGGAACAACAAAAAGCTGAATATCATCGACTGTCCCGGAGCAGATGATTTTGTGAGCGGAGCAATAACCGCGCTGAACGTTACAGACGAGGCTGTTATCCTGATTAATGGGCAATATGGTCCCGAAGTGGGAACACAAAACAATTTCAGATACACGGAAAAACTCAAGAAACCTGTTATCTTCCTTATCAACCAGCTGGATTCGGAGAAGTGCGACTTCGATAACATCATCTCGACCATGAAGGATATCTATGGCGAGAAGTGTGTGCAAATTCAGTATCCAACGCAAACAGGACCAGGCTTTAATGCCATCATCGACGTGCTTACCATGAAAAAGTATTCGTGGAACGCTGAGGGCGGCTCGCCAAAGGTGGAAGACATTCCTGCTGAAGAAATGGAAAAGGCTACAGCTTTGCATAAGATATTGGTTGAGGCAGCAGCCGAGAACGACGAAGGATTGATGGAGAAGTTCTTTGAAAGCGAAACACTTACCGAAGACGAACTGCGTGAAGGCATTCGCAAAGGTCTTGTTACGCGCAGCATTTTCCCAGTATTCTGCGTGTGCGCAGGCAAAGACATGGGTGTGCGTAGACTGATGGAGTTCTTGGGTAATGTGGTTCCGTTCGTTAGCGAGATGCCCAAACTGCACAATACTCGCGGTGAGGAAATAACACCTACAACAGAAGGACCTGCATCCATTTATTTCTTTAAAACGGGAATGGAACCGCACATCGGTGAAGTGTCTTACTTCAAGGTGATGAGCGGATGCGTAAAGGTGGGCGACGACATGACGAACGCCGACCGCGGTTCGAAAGAACGTATCGGACAACTTTACGCTTGTGCTGGCGCAAACCGCATACCGGTTGACAAACTGAATGCAGGCGACATCGGATGTACCGTTAAACTTAAAGACGTAAAGACTGGTAACACCCTCAACGCTAAGGATTGCGACAATAAGTTCGACTTTATCAAATACCCCAATTCAAAATATTCACGCTCAATAAAAGCCGTTAACACGCAAGACACAGAGAAGTTGATGGCTGCCTTGCTTAGAATGCACCAGGAAGACCCAACATGGGTGGTGGAGCAAAGCAAGGAGTTGCGACAAACTATCGTACACGGTCAAGGCGAGTTCCATTTAAGAACCCTCAAATGGCGACTGGAAAACAACGAGAAACTGCAAGTGAAGTATGGTGAACCGAAAATTCCTTATCGTGAGACCATCACCAAGTCGGCTAGCGCAGAGTATCGCCACAAGAAACAGAGTGGTGGTGCAGGGCAATTTGGTGAAGTTCATCTCATCATCGAACCTTATGCAGATGGCATGCCCGACCCAACGACTTATAAGTTGAATGGGCAAGATGTGAAGATGAACATCAAGGGCAAAGAAGAATTGCCGTTGGAGTGGGGAGGCAAACTGGTGTTCATCAACTCGGTTGTTGGTGGAGCCATTGATGCACGTTTCATGCCGGCAATACTGAAAGGCATCATGGACTGTATGGAACATGGTCCGTTAACGGGCAGCTATGCGCGAGACGTACGTGTTATCGTGTATGATGGCAAGATGCACCCCGTAGATTCAAATGAACTTTCGTTCATGTTGGCTGCACGTCGCGCCTTCTCTGACGCGTTTAAGGCAGCAGGACCAAAGATTCTCGAACCCATTTACGACTTGGAAGTGTACGTTCCAGACGATTTCATGGGCGACGTGATGAGCGACTTGCAAGGTAGACGCGCATTGATAATGGGAATGGACAGCGAAGCGGGATACCAAAAGCTGATGGCTAAGATTCCTTTGAAGGAACTGTCTAACTATTCTATCTCGTTGAGTTCGCTTACAGGCGGACGCGCATCATTCACCACTAAGTTTGCTAGCTATGAGCTTGTTCCGAACGAAATACAGCAAGAGCTTATTAAGGAACACGAGGCCGAGCTGGCTAATGAAGAAGAGTAAATTTGTTTAGGTTTATCATTAATTAAGTCCCTGGCAGCCATCGTATGTGGCTGTCGGGGATTGATACCATTCGAAAAACGCCTTTTTACCAGGAAAGCACTGAGAGTTAATTGCCTATATTCGCATACATACCGGCTTTTTCGTTAACGTATTTGAAAACGGGAAACGTTTTTAACATTCGAGTTGTGTTATCTCGTTTACCCTGTTAATTTTGCAAATATGAAGAAAAGAACGATTTGGACAATAGCAATCATAATGGGAACTTCTTTCCTTGCTCTTCTGTTCGTGCAGCTGAAGTATATTCAGGAGATGGCGGACATGAAGAAGGAGCAGTTTGATGAGTCTGTAAATCGAGCTTTATATCAAGCGTCGCGTAACATGGAACTTAACGAAACGCTTCGCTATCTTGAAAAAGACATTAACGAAACCGAGCATAAGGCACTTCAAAACGATAGTGCTAGTGGGCGAAACGGTTTGCCCGACGGCTCTTACCAGCGTTCGCACCAATTGTCGCTTGGCGATAAGGGCGGTATGATGTACACGGCTTTCGAACTGAAAACCATTACAACCAAGCCCTCCCAAATGCCAAAGGCCATGATTTTGAGGAGTGACAAGAACTCGCTCTCGGAAGCATCGAAAGCCATGCAAGAGGTGGTGAAGAACAGATATGTTTACCAACGCGCGCTGCTAGACGAGGTGGTGTACACCATTCTTTATTCAGCATCTGAGCGTCCGCTGAAAGAGCGCATCAACTTCAAGTCGCTAGATCAGGACCTTAAAAACGAATTGATGAGCAACGGCATAAACCTGCAATACCATTTCACGGTGTCAACGCCCGATGGTAGAGAAATTTATCGCTGTTCTGACTATTCGGAAGAGGGCGAAGACTATTCTTACTCGCAGGTGTTGTTCAGAAACGACCCCGCCTCTAAAATGGGATTGGTGAAGATACACTTCCCCGACATGAACAGCTACATCTATTCGAGTGTGCGTTTTGTTATCCCCTCGGTTATATTCACATTGGTGTTGCTCGTCACTTTCATCTTCACCATCGTGGTTATCTTCCGTCAGAAACGATACACCGAGATGCGAAACGACTTTATCAACAACATGACGCACGAGTTGAAGACGCCCATCAGCAGCATTTCGCTTGCCGCCCAAATGCTCAACGATACCAGCGTTACTAAGAGCGAAAGCATGATGAAACACCTAGGGGGCGTTATAAACGACGAGTCGAAACGCTTACGGTTCCTTGTTGAGAAGGTTTTGCAGATGTCGCTCTTCGACAAGAAGAAGGCCATCTTCAACATGAAACAGCTCGACCTCAACGAAATGGTCGAGAATATTGCACACACATTCACGCTAAGAGTTGAACATACGGGTGGTAAGATATATACGGACATAGAGGCGATAGACTCTACCATCTATGTAGATGAAATGCACTTCCAAAACGCCATCTTCAACTTGATGGACAATGCAGTGAAGTATAAGAAACCCGATGGCCCACTGGACATATACCTTCGCACATGGAACGATGACGACCACCTTTACCTTTCGGTGCGAGATACGGGTATCGGCATAAAGAAAGATAATTTAAAGAAAGTGTTTGAGAAGTTCTTCCGTGTTCATACAGGCAACCTTCACAATGTGAAAGGTTTCGGACTGGGGCTCGCTTACGTAAAAAAGATAATAGACGTACACAAAGGTGAGATTTCCGTAGAGAGCGAATACGGCAAAGGAACAACGTTTACGATAAAATTACCAATAATAAAAGATTAAAGATTATGGACGAGAAATTGAAAATCCTGTTATGCGAGGACGATGAGAATTTGGGAATGTTGCTTCGCGAGTACTTGCAGGCTAAGGGCTATATGGCTGAACTTTGTCCTGACGGCGAGGCTGGCTACAAGGCCTTTTTGAAAACGAAGTTTGATATTTGTGTGCTAGACGTGATGATGCCTAAAAAGGATGGCTTTACATTAGCACAGGAGATAAGGCAGGCTAACTCTGAAATCCCCATTGTTTTCTTAACGGCCAAGACGCTGAAAGAAGACATTCTGGAAGGTTTCAAGATTGGAGCAGACGACTATATCACCAAGCCTTTCTCGATGGAAGAGTTGGTTTTCCGCGTAGAGGCCATACTGCGCCGCGTTCGCGGAAAGAAGAATAAGGAAAACACCTTATATCATATAGGCAAGTTCTTGTTCGACACGCAGAAACAATTGCTTACCATTGGCGGCAAGCAAACTAAGCTTACCACCAAGGAGAACGAACTCTTGGCTCTGCTTTGTTCGCACGCCAACGAGATTTTGCAGCGCGACTTCGCACTGAAAACTATTTGGATAGACGACAATTATTTCAATGCTCGCTCGATGGACGTGTATATCACGAAATTGCGTAAGCATTTGAAAGACGATGAAGACATCGAAATCATCAACATCCACGGTAAGGGTTATAAGCTGATAACACCCGATGTGGAGTAGGCTATAAACAAAAAGTTTCTGAGTTCGTTGGTTCGTGGGCTAGCTAGTTCGTGAGTTTTTAAGCTCTCAAGTTCTTCTGCAATAATAAGTTCATGTGCTTTTTATTTGGGGAGAGTAGGAGATGGCATGTAAACTCATAACTCACAAACCCGATAACTCAAAAACGTACGTAACTTAATTAACCTTAGCTTTCCATTTTAACGGGGCGCTTGGCAAATCTGCCTGCGCCCCGTTGACGCGTATGCTTTAACCCCATCGTACGTGACGCGGGCTTAACCCAAATCGGTTGTTAGAGCCTGTTCGGATTTTGTGTATTGTTGAGTATCTTCCCTGTCTTATTCTTTAAGGCGTAGTGAACTACGTCAAAAGAATAAGACAGGGAAGATGCCGACAAGCAAACGAAAGGTGAACAGGGAGCAATGAAAACAACATAAAACATGTGATATGCGGTCTAACGACCGATTTGGGTTTAATATTCGCTCGACTTCTTTTGCCAAACAACATGTAGCACGGCACCGCAAACCACCAAAACCAGTCCTATAAAGAGTGGAAGGTTGCTGTGTGTCCACTTGGCAAAGTAGCTAACGATAAATATGATAACGCCCATGCAGACCAACGCAAGGCCGATATATGGATAAAATTTCCTCATAATCAATCTAATGTGAACACAAAATTACAAAAAAGGTTTGGTTAAATCAATAAAAATCAATACCTTTGCACCGCAATTTGCAAAATAACATTTATTAATTACATTTTCAGTATGAATCAATACGAAACCGTTTTCATTTTGACTCCCGTTTTGTCTGATGAACAGATGAAGGAAACGGTCGCTAAATTCAAGAAACTCCTCACCGATAAAGGTGCCGAGATTGTGAACGAAGAGGCCTGGGGATTGAAAAAAATGGCTTATGCTATTCAGAAGAAATCAACAGGCTTCTATTGTCTGTTGGAGTTCAAGGCCGAGCCAGAAGTGATTAAATCGCTCGAAACAGGCTATCGCCGTGACGAGAAAGTTATCCGTCACATGGTAGTGAAACTCGACAAGTACGCCGTACAATACGCCGAGAAGAGAAAGCACAAGTGGACTAAAAAATTAGAGGAGGCTTAAACATGGCAGACAAGCAATCAGAAATTCGCTATTTGACCCCACCCTCGGTGGACACCAAAAAGAAGAAATATTGCCGTTTCAAGAAGAGCGGTATCAAATACATCGACTATAAGGATCCCGAGTTCCTCAAGAAGTTCCTTAACGAGCAGGGTAAGATTTTGCCCCGTCGCATCACAGGCACTTCGCTCAAATACCAACGCCGCGTGGCACAAGCCATCAAGCGCGCACGCCAAATAGCGTTGCTTCCTTATGTAACCGATTTGATGAAATAACGAGAGGAGGAACAGAATGGAATTAATACTTAAAGAAGACATTATCGGACTAGGTTATAAGAACGATATTGTAAACGTAAAAAGCGGCTATGGCCGTAACTATCTCATCCCTACGGGCAAGGCTGTTATTGCTTCCGAATCGGCTAAGAAGGTTCTCGCTGAGAACTTGAAACAACAGGCACACAAGCTTGCTGCTATCAAGGCCGAGGCCGAAAAGAAAGCGAAAGCACTCGAAGGCGTGGCACTTGTTATCGAGGCCAAGGTTTCTGCAACTGGCGCAACATACGGTTCTGTTAACGCAGCCACCGTTGCCGAAGAATTGAAGAAACAAGGTATCGAGGTAGATAGGAAGATTATCACCATGCGCGACATTAAGCGTGTTGGCGATTTCGAAGCTGTTGTTCACTTCCATAAAGAAGTGGAAATAGTTGTTCCTGTTAAGGTTGTTGCCGAAAACGCCGTGGTTGAAACACCCGCCGTAGAAGAAGCACCCGTTGCTGAGGTTGTTGAGCAAACGCCCAACGCCGAGGTAGAAGAGGCTCCCGCAGCAGAATAATTTTGCACTGTAAAGCAAATCTATATGAACCCCGATTGGCCCAAGGTCAGTCGGGGTTTCTGTTTTCCAAGTCTTCTACATCCAACATCCAGCTAATTAGGGAGGGATGTGTCATTTTGAGATATTGAACGAAATTCTGCTCAGCCCACAAGCTCATAAACTCATTAAGTCACTAACTCGCAAGCCCATAAACTCACAACCCCACAAACTCACAAACTGATAAACTAATCAACCCACA
This sequence comes from uncultured Prevotella sp., assembly GCA_938028745.1. Lineage (GTDB taxonomy): Bacteria > Bacteroidota > Bacteroidia > Bacteroidales > Bacteroidaceae > Prevotella. The sequence goes on along the minus strand of CALIZL010000020.1, from coordinate 122,554 downwards.
AACTCGCAGACCTACAAACTCTCAGACCCACAGACCCACAAACTCGCAGACCTACAAACTCTCAGACCCACAGACCCACAAACTCGCTAACGCACAAACTCACAAACTGATAAACTAATCAACCCACAAACTCGCAGACTCACAAACTCACAAACTGATAAACTCACCAACTCAGAGACTTAAAATTATTATTTTTGTTTTACAAAGTCGCTTTAATTTTCGCTCCGTTCTAGCGAAAGTATAGGCTATAAAGTAGGTAAAAATCCACTATTTCTAACTTTTCACGTCTTTTGTTTTGTCTACTTTTAAGCATATGGCCTGCATTTTGCACCATTTTGCCTTTCTAGTTTGGTTGTCAGCTCATTTTTGTTTACCCCCAATTACGCACTTTTAACCTCTAAAACCCTACTTTTTAATGGCCATTTTGCCCCTTTCAGCGATGTATTTCATGGTTCTAGAAGGTTTTGTTTATACATTTGCTGTGGATGGTTATGCATAATCGTCCCGCATTTAGTAGCAATTCGCACCGCATTTAGCAGCATTTCTCCTTGCGTTTAGCACCAAAACGCACCCCATTTAGCACCAAAACGCACTCTATTTTGCACCAAAACGCACTCTATTTTGCTGCAAATAGCCTCGAAACAGGTACAAATGGCGATTCTTTGAAATAATTATTCATTTTGCCGTATGCACAGACTAATCCCTTTTTGCACCAAAAACAACCCTCGCGAGAATCGATTTTTTGCAGCAAGGTGAGCGATTGGTGAACAGAAAGGGCACTAATAATGTTAAAATACTTACTAAAAACTAGACAAAGTAGATTCTGCCGCATACATGGACGTGGGTAACGAGGTAGAAAGCACCTTCGCTTACGACGGCCAGAGCGAGCGGTTGCAGGGCATGCTGCTCATGGCCCACGGAGACAGTATCATGGCAACACAGAAGTCATTTGCCATTACAGCCAGTTTTCTGGCTTATAGAGAATGTATTGAATGACTTCCACCGTGTCGCCTTTTGAGACATATCCACGTTTTGCTATAGGCAAATGGGGCATAATTCTGGATTTTATCGTATCTTTGTCCAGTACTTCGTGCATGAAAGGGGGTGCTTGTCTTGGTTTTGCATTACAAAGATAATAAAACCCCTCTCAATTCGTAGAAACAAAAAGTCAAGACGACTTCATTTTTAAAACGTTTTGGACAATAATGATATAAACGATGTGCAATGGCAGCAACATCGTGTCCGCTATTATACCGAAGGCAGTGAACACTATGGTTTTCGACATGCCCCTATTGGTTTATGTGCTACTAAATATGAGGGAGGTATCAACCATTAAACACCATTAATGATGGAGAAGGGAAGAGATTGTCAGTTGTTTATGACGACAGCAGACGAAAAGATGTTTTGCAAGGCCTTGAGAGTTTTTAATCCTAGTATATACTTTTTGGATGTAAAGCCCTCTTTTGAAGCGTGTATAGACGATCGCTTAGTTACCGATGTAACGAGATTGGATAGTGATATCTTCTCAATAGTCAATCTTGACATGATTAGTATGGAAGAATTGAGCAAGTGTTACAAAATGCGTAGCGGATATTACCACTTTTTCCAACTAGGCCGAGCTCAAATGCAATTCTTACGTTCAGCTCCTGATAGAAATGTAGAAGGATGTTTGCAACATGGTAGAATAGCCGATTCATATGAGATAGACGACAAAGAAGAAAGGGCATGGAAGAATAAGGTGTATGCTATTCTAAAGAAAATAGGTCAGAAGGTACATTGGTATTACACCTTACCTGATGGAACAAGAGAAATATCAACTAAACCAGAGAACAATCTGATTGCATTTCCAGATGCTGTTGTAAACTATAATGGTAAGTCAGGTAATTTCATGATTCATAATCGAGCAATGTTTGTTCCTCAAAGTATTGCCGTAAGCGAACTAATTGATAATCCAAACCTTGTTGGTGTATAAAGCTGTTTCGTTGTCAAGCAAGAAGGAAACGAGTTTGGAAGCCCTATATGCTGGGTTGCATTTTATTAAACCGAAATCGGTTCATTACGGATTTTCAAAAGCAGCGTGTTATGAAAATCCTCCTTTATTATTTGGAATATGACCGGCGAGTTCACGCTTTGCACGTGTTCAGTCTTTCCTTTGGCAAAATCAAAGCGTTTTTTCTAATGAACTGATTGGGGTTAAATGTGTGTAATGGAATAATGTACAGCATTTGCAGTGAGCAAATAAGTATAGGGCGGCGATTATTTGCAGAGTTGGAAGAAAAGTATTAATTTTGCATAATAGTTAAAATCAATTACAACAACAAATTAAATTCGGTATGAAAGCATACGTTTTCCCTGGTCAGGGAGCACAATTTGCGGGTATGGGCAAAGACCTGTACGACTCAAAGCCTTTGGCAAAGGAATTGTTTGATAAGGCCAACGAAATCCTTGGTTATAGTATCACGGACATAATGTTCAACGGAACTGATGAGCAACTTAAAGAAACAAAGATAACTCAGCCTGCTGTGTTCTTGCACAGCGTTATTTCGGCCCTTTGTTTGGGCGACGAATTTACCCCATCAATGGTTGCAGGACATAGCTTGGGCGAGTTTTCTGCACTCGTAGCAGCAGGTGCGTTGAGCTTTGAAGATGGCTTACGCTTGGTTTATGCCCGTGCAATGGCCATGCAAAAGGCTTGCGAAGTGGCTCCCGGAACAATGGCCGCCATCGTTGGATTGGACGATGAAACGGTGGAAAAGGTTTGCCAACAGGTAAGCACAACGGGCAACGTGGTGGTTGCTGCCAACTACAACTGTCCCGGACAGCTTGTTATTTCGGGTAACATTGATGCCGTAAACCAAGCTTGCGAACTGCTTAAAGAGGCTGGTGCAAAACGTGCGTTGCCCTTGAAGGTGGGTGGAGCCTTCCATTCGCCCTTGATGCAGCCCGCAAAAGACGAACTGCAGACTGCCATTGAGAACACTACGTTCGCTGAACCCAAGTGCCCCGTTTACCAAAACGTTGACGGACAGGCTCACACTGCACCCGAAGAGATTAAGAAGAACCTTATAGCACAGCTTACTAGCTCGGTAAGATGGACTTCTAGCGTGCAAAACATGATAAAGGACGGTGCCAACGACTTCACCGAATGCGGTCCAGGTAAGGCCTTGCAAGGCATGATAGGTCGTATCGACAAGGCTGTTGCTGCACACGGCATAGAATAATCATTACTAGGGAACGCATTTCTTGCGCGTTCCACCTTTGGAATAAACACACCATCGTGAACAACAAGATTATCATATATCAGGTGTTTCCACGGCTTTTCGGCAATCGCAACCTCACTAACAAAAGGTGGGGGACGATTGCCGAAAATGGCTGCGGAAAGATGAACGACTTCGACGAACGGGCTCTGCAACGCATCCGCAAGTTGGGCATTAGCCACATTTGGTTTACGGGCATTATCCGCCACGCATCGCAAACAGACTACTCTGAGTACGGCATTCCCACGCAACACAGTGTTATAGTGAAGGGTAAGGCCGGCTCGCCTTACGCCATTACCGACTACTACGACGTCTCGCCCGACTTGGCCGTAGACGTTGAACATCGGTTAGAAGAGTTCAAGGCATTGGTGCAAAGGGTGCACAAGTGCGGCATGAAGGTAATCGTTGATTTTGTACCCAACCATGTTGCACGAGAATATAAGTCGGTTTGCAGGCCGAATGGCGTGGCCGACTTAGGTGAAAACGACGATACCAGCCTGCATTTTTCCACTAACAATAACTTTTATTATTGTTGGGGAAAGCCGTTCGAACCCTCCATTTCGCTTACCGATAGCGCAGGAAACACCTATCATGAACAGCCTGCAAAAGCCACAGGCAACGACCGTTTCGACAATCATCCAGGCATTAACGACTGGTACGAAACCATTAAGCTGAACTATGGCGTAGACTATTGCGACGCTGCTGGGCGTAGCGAGCATTTTGTTCCTGTGCCCAACACTTGGAAAAAGATGGTAGACATCCTTTTGTTTTGGGCAGATGCGGGGGTAGATGGTTTCCGTTGCGACATGGTTGAAATGGTTCCAACAGCCTTTTGGCAATACGCCACGGGCATATTAAAGGAGAATTATCCGCAAACTATCGTCATTGGCGAAGTTTACGACCCCTACCAATACCGCGCTTATGTGCAGTCGGGCTTTGATTACCTTTATGATAAGGTGGGCATGTACGATTGTATGAAGAGCATTGTGCGCCAAGAAAGCCATGCGGCAGCCATCACTTATCAGTGGCAATCGCTCGACGATATTGGTAAGCACATGCTTTACTTCCTTGAAAACCACGACGAACAGCGCATTGCAAGTCCCTTTTTCTGCGGCGATGCCCAGCGAGCCATACCTGCACTTATTGTATCGGCCTTGATGCAGCGCAACCCTATGCTGATATATGCAGGCCAAGAGTTTGGCGAACCAGGCATGGATAACGAAGGATTTAGCGGTATAGACGGGCGCACAACCATCTTCGACTATTGGACGGTTGGCTCTCTTTATCGTGGTTACTTCAGCCGCGAGAAGCTTTCTGCACAAGAAAACGAGATTTATGCCCAGTATCAGCACATTCTTCGCATTGCGCGTGGCGAGTCGGCTATTGGTAAAGGCCTTTTCTTCGACCTGATGTACGTCAATCCGCAGTCAGATAATTTCAATCCTGCACGGCATTTCGCCTTCCTAAGAAAGTGGCAAGACGAATTACTTTTGGTGGTGGTTAACTTCTCTGGCGAAAGCAATAGCGTGCAAGTAAATATCCCAGGGCACGCGTTCGACTATCTGGAACTGCCCGAAGGACATTTTGGCGCGATAGATTTGCTCACTGGCGAAACTACCGTTGAGAACCTCGGCCGCGATGGAAACATCTCGATGACACTCGCTCCATATAACGGAAGAATTTTTAAGTTTAACACTAAGATGAAAGACGACGAACTATTGCTGTGCACGCACAATAAGGACGAGTTCCCACCTGCGCATACGGCCGAACATCTACTTAACCAAGTGATGATTAGAATGTTCGATTGCGGACGTTCAACCAATGCGCACGTAGAGCGGAAGAAGAGCAAGATAAGCTACACGCTTGATAGAAAACCTTCGCGACAAGACGAAAAGGAGATAGAACGGCGCATGAACGAGCTGATAGAAGAGGACCTTCCTGTTACCTACGAGCTTGTAGATAGGTACGACTTACCCGAAGGTATCGACCTGTCGCGCGTGCCCGACGACTATTCAAACATGGTGCGTATTGTTAGAATAGGCGATTTCGACGCTTGTCCCTGCATAGGCAAGCACGTGCGTTCTACGGGGCAGATTGGCAAATTCGTGCTGTTGGGCACCAATTGGGACGAACCTACACGCACTTTCCGCGTTCGTTTCAAGTTGGTGTAGGCCACATCCGTCGGCAGCGGCTTAGGGCTGTGCTTACCATATTAGGTTGGTTGTCAAACGAAACCCAATTATTAGTTTGGTTTCGTTTGGCTACCAGCCTATCTCCTTTTTGTTATTTTAACCGTTTGTTCCTTCCTGTCGTATCGTCAATTACGTTCATTTCGCTGCCTATCTCTTTTTTTTGCTCTTACGTTATATGTGCTTACTTTTGTCCATCAGTTTATGATGTTTTCGCATAAAGCGTTCGGGTAAATGTTCTTTTTGGTGTTATTTTGTTCTTTACTTATTGGCTGATAGGGAGATAGGCACGCACTCTTTGGTTTGTAATTAATGCAAAATACCCATAAATTAGTATTGTTTGGTACTGTTTTTCGATGTAACTTTGCATCCGAAATCAGCTATTGAGCAGATATTCAGCTATGTTTTTGTGCGTTACGGCACATTATGTCAAACAAACATTGAACAAAAATGAGACAAGAATGGAGAGGCTTCACAGGCAAGAAATGGCTTGATGAAGTCAACATGCGTGAATTCATACAGAACAACTACACCGCTTACGATGGCGACGAGAGTTTTCTGGCCGAACCAACTGACGCCACCAATAAGCTTTGGGATATGCTCCAAGCCCTTCAAAAAGAAGAACGCGCCAAGGGAGGCGTCTTGGATATGGAGACCGAAGTGGTGTCTGGGATGACGGCTTACGGCCCAGGCTACATCGGCGAGAACACTAAAAGCCTCGAAAAGGTTGTAGGCATACAAACCGACAAGCCCCTCAAGCGTGCCTTTATGCCTTATGGCGGCATCCACATGGCCGAGCAGGCTTGCACCACTTATGGCTATAAACCATCTGAAAAACTGCACGAGATATTCACGAAGTACTGTAAAACACACAACGACGGCGTTTTTGATGCTTATACAGACGAGATGAAACTCGTTCGCCACAATCACATTCTTACGGGTTTACCCGACACTTATGGTCGTGGGCGTATCGTTGGCGACTATCGTCGTGTTGCGCTTTATGGTGTAGACTTCCTTATCGACGAGAAGGAGAAAGACAAACGCAACTGTGGTTGCGGCGTTATGACCGAGGATATCATACGTTTGCGCGAAGAGATTTCAATGCAAATTAAGGCATTGAAAGAATTGAAAGAAATGGCCGAGATTTACGGTTACGACATTTCTAAACCTGCCAACAACGCTCGCGAGGCCGTGCAATGGCTTTACTTTGGCTATCTTGGTGCCATTAAAACGCAAAATGGTGCGGCAATGTCTGTTGGACGCATCTCCACTTTCCTCGATATATATATCCAAAGAGACTTTAACGAAGGCACACTCACCGAGGCCGAGGCGCAAGAACTAATCGATCACCTTGTGATGAAGTTCCGTATGGTGAAGTTTGCCCGTATTCCTGCTTACAATCAGCTTTTCTCTGGCGACCCCGTTTGGGCAACGCTCGAAGTGGCTGGTATGGGACAAGACGGCCGTTCGATGGTTACGAAGAGCGATTTCCGTTTCCTTCATACCCTCGAAAACATGGGACCATCGCCCGAACCCAACCTCACGGTGCTCTATTGTTCGCGCTTACCCGAAGGCTTTAAGCGTTATGCATCGAGAATTTCGGTGAAAACAAGCTCCATTCAATACGAGAACGACGACGTTATGCGGCCTATTTGGGGCGACGATTATTCCATCTGTTGTTGCGTTTCGGCCACACAGACGGGTAAGGAGATGCAGTTCTTTGGCGCTCGTGCCAACTTGGCCAAGTGTCTAACCTACGCTATCAGCGGCGGTGTCGACTCTAAAACCCGCGAACAATGCGGTCCTGCGCTCCGTCCGATACTTGGCGACGTGGTAACTTACGAAGAATTCATGCCCCGATTTATGGATATGATGGAATGGTTGGTTGGCGTTTATGTCAACACACTTAACCTTATCCACTACATGCACGATAAATACTTCTACGAGGCAGCAGAATTGGCATTGATAGATACAGATGTTCGCCGCACATTCGCAACAGGTATTGCAGGCTTTAGTCATGTGGTCGACTCCATTTGCGCCATCAAATACGCCAAGGTTAACATCGTTCGCGATGACACAGGCTTCCCTGTTAAGTTCGAAACGGTGGGCGATTTCCCACGCTATGGTAACGACGACGACCGTGCCGACGACATCGCCGTGTGGCTGTTGAAGACGTTCATGAATATGATTCGTAAGCACCAAACCTATCGCAACTCAGAACCCACCACTAGTATCCTTACCATTACTTCGAACGTTGTTTATGGTAAGTTCACCAGCAACATGCCCGACGGCCGCCCCGAGGGTGCTCCTTTGGCACCAGGTGCTAATCCTTCGTATGGCGCAGAGAAGAACGGATTGCTGGCATCGCTTAATTCGGTGGCCAAACTTCCGTACGAATATGCACTCGATGGTATCTCTAATACGCAGACTATCGCCCCCAGCACACTCGGTCACAATGAAGAGGAGCGCGTAAATACGCTTGTTGGCGTGATGGACGGCTACTTCGACCAAGGCGCACACCATCTTAATGTGAACGTGTTTGGCGTTGAGAAACTCATCGATTGCATGGAACATCCTGAGAAAGAAGAGTATGCCAACTTCACCATCCGTGTAAGTGGATATGCCGTTAAGTTCATCGACTTGACCAAAGAGCAGCAACTCGACGTTATTGCACGTCAGGCTCACAGCAAACTGGCATAAAAAGACTTGGCATTACAGCCATATATATAAGTCCCTCCGCGCTGTTTCGTGGAGGGACTTTCTTCTAACGCCGTTCACCATTTTATCACATCAGCACTTAGCGAACAACAATAAAGAGGGCTATATAATGCCCGGCAGAATAAATAATGGATAACAATAACACGTTTCTTCCTGTCAACACGAACGCAAGCAGCGAGGCCATGCCACGTAAAGCTTACGTCCATTCCATCGAATCGTTTGGTTCGGTAGATGGGCCAGGCATTCGTTTCATCATCTTTTTAAGTGGATGCAAGATGCGTTGCCGTTATTGTCACAATCCCGACACGTGGGCAATGAAATCTACCGACATGCGTTCGGCCGACGAACTTTTGCAGCAGGCGTTACGCTTTCGCCCCTATTGGGGTAAGGAAGGCGGCATAACGGTGAGCGGGGGAGAGGCTCTGCTGCAAATAGACTTTATGCTCGAACTCTTCGAAAAGGCAAAAGCACTAGGCATAAACACTTGTCTTGACACGGCCGCACAGCCTTTTACACGCCAAGAACCCTTTTTCTCTAAGTTTACTAAGCTGATGAGCCTCACCGATCTGGTGCTGCTCGACCTCAAACACATAGATAACCAAGAGCATAAAAAGCTAACAGGGTGGGACAACACCAACGTGTTGGATTGCGCCAGCTACCTTTCGCAAATCCAAACACCCGTGTGGATACGCCACGTGCTTGTTCCTAGCATCACCGACAACGACGATTATCTATATGGTCTGCGCGACTTTATCAAGACCTTGCACAACGTAAAGCGCATAGAGGTGTTGCCTTATCATTCGATGGGAGCCTACAAATGGCAGAAACTGGGTCTGAACTATACGCTGAACCACATTGACAGTCCGACAAGAGAACGCGTAGAGAACGCCGAAAAGATATTACTTTCGGCCTTAAACAATGATTAGCAAGCTGTATTCGCCCTTGTTACATGGGCAAAATGCGGCAAAAACACCCCATAAATACTTTGTGTTGTTGCAAAAACTCACACACACCTTGCACAACACGTAAGCAATTGGGCCAACAAGCACTTGTCTTGTTGGCCCAATTGTTAATACCTCTTTTTGGTGTACTTCGTTTCAAACAGCACCTTTTGTGGCTCTTTGTCCGAATGGCAGGTGTAGGCAAAGCTAAAACCAGCCTCTTTATAAGGTTTCAAACTCGTTGACTCGATAATCGATTTAAGCAGCATGTCGTCTATTAACTGCCTGTTCTTGTTGATGATGGCGGCATCGTCCATCTTGTCTACAAACGAACAATAATAGTGATAGGTCTTTGTTTCGGGGTAAAACACCACACTATCGGTGCGTGTATAGTTGACAGCTGGCGTGGGACAATACTTTGCCGTGTACTCCTTAGCCTCTCTTTCGGCTCGTTTTTCCATGCTTTCGTGGCATGCGGTAAGCATCGCCGCACCCAATAATAAGAAGAATATCTTTCTCATCGTTTCTTTATTTTTGTACAAAGGTAGCTATTATTTGCCAAAATTATAGGTGTAAGCAATAAAATCCCAATTAAAATACTTAACTTTGCCGTTAAAAATAAATCTTCTTTTCCAAGAATGAACCATATAAGAAACTTCTGCATCATCGCACACATTGACCACGGAAAGTCTACTTTGGCCGACCGTATGCTGGAATTTACCAAAACCATTCAAGTTACAGGCGGGCAAATGCTCGACGATATGGACTTGGAGAAAGAGCGCGGCATAACCATTAAGAGCCACGCCATACAGATGGAATACCTGCACGAGGGGCAAAACTATGTGCTTAACCTCATTGACACCCCGGGACACGTGGACTTTTCTTATGAGGTTTCACGCAGTATAGCCGCCTGCGAAGGGGCATTGCTCGTTGTAGACGCAACACAAGGCGTACAAGCGCAAACCATCTCGAACCTTTATATGGCCATCGAACACAATTTGGAGATTATTCCCATCATCAATAAAGTGGATATGCCTAGCGCGATGCCAGAAGAAGTGGAAGACGAGATTGTTGAACTGCTGGGTTGTGATAAGGCCGACATCATACGCGCATCGGGTAAGACGGGCGAGGGCGTTGAAGACATCCTTAAAACCGTTGTGCAAAGGGTGCCACATCCCACGGGCGATGATAATGCTCCACTGCAAGCGCTTATCTTCGACTCGGTGTTTAATTCCTTCCGTGGAATTATAGCCTACTTCAAGGTGTTGAATGGCGTTATACGCAAAGGCGACAACGTGAAGTTTTTCAATACAGGCATGGAGTATGCGGCCGATGAGGTGGGCGTGCTTAAAATGGACATGGTGCCCAAGCAAGAGTTGCGTACAGGCGAGGTGGGCTATATCATCAGTGGAATAAAAGATGCCAAGGAAGTGAAGGTGGGGGATACTATTACCCATCGCGACAAACCATGTCAATCGGCCATAGAAGGCTTTCAAGAAGTAAAGCCAATGGTGTTTGCAGGTGTCTATCCTATCGAGCCTTCGGAATACGAAAACCTGCGCGCATCGCTCGAAAAACTGCAACTGAACGATGCCTCGCTGACGTTCTCACCTGAATCGTCGGTGGCTTTGGGCTTTGGTTTCAGGTGCGGTTTCTTGGGATTGCTGCACATGGAGATTATACAAGAGCGACTAGACCGCGAGTTTAACATGGATGTCATCACCACGGTACCCAACGTTTCGTACATGGTGTACGACAAGATGGGCAACGAACGTGAGGTGCACAACCCTTCGGGATTGCCCGATCCAACGATGATAGACCATATAGAAGAACCCTACATCAGGGCGTCTATCATTACCAACGTTAACTATATAGGGCCGATAATGAAACTTTGCATGGACAAGCGAGGCGAACTTATCAACCAAGAATACGTTAGCGGAAATCGCGTTGAACTGCATTTCATGCTGCCCTTGGGCGAAATCGTTATCGACTTCTACGATAAGTTGAAGTCTATTTCCAAGGGTTACGCCTCGTTCGACTACCATGTCGATTGTTTTAGGCCCTCGCGATTGGTTAAACTCGACATCTTGTTGAATGGCGAGGCCGTTGACGCCTTGTCTACGCTTACCCACTTCGACAATGCCACGACCTTTGGTCGTCGAATGTGCGAAAAGCTGAAAGAACTTATACCCAGACAGCAATTCGACATCGCCATACAAGCTGCCATCGGTGCAAAGATTGTTGCACGCGAAACGGTGAAGTGCCTTAGAAAAGATGTAACGGCCAAATGTTATGGTGGCGACGTTAGTAGAAAGCGTAAGTTACTTGAGAAACAGAAGAAAGGAAAGAAACGTATGAAGCAGATTGGAAACGTGGAAGTTCCGCAAAAGGCTTTCTTGGCCGTGCTGAAACTCGACTAAACCGCTGCCAGAGAGAAGAAAGGAGTGGAGACATGAAAGAACTCAATAATACAACACGCGACATCGCTCGCGAATTGGCGCGAAAGTATAGCACCATGACTCACGACGAACTCGACATTTTAGAGAGCGTCTTGGTGCCAATGAAGTTTGCTAAGGGGGAAATCATTCTCAAAGAAGGCGACGTTTGCGAACATATTTATTATGTGGAACGTGGCCTTACTCGCCAATTCTACTTTAAGAATGGCAAGGAACTTACCGAGCATATCGGGGTGGAACACAGCATCGTGATGTGTATCGAAAGCCTTTTTAAGGAGAAACCCACTTACTTACAACTGGAAGCACTCGAACCTACGCTCGTCTATGCCATGCCTAAGCATAGGTTGGAAGAGGTGGCGTTGCACAACGTTAACATTCAGATATTGTACAGAAAGATTTTGGAGGAGAGTCTCATTATCTCGCAAGTGCATGCCGACATGTTGCGTTTTGAAACGGCACAAGACCGCTATCTGAAACTTTGTAAACAGTCGCCACAAGTTGTTTTGCGTGCGCCGTTGGTGTATGTGGCCAGCTATTTGCAGATGACTCCCGAAACCCTTTCGCGTGTTAGGGCAGCATCGTTGTATGCGGATAAGGATTAAGCCATCATTCTACTAGCCGCCTTTATGCCTTTTGCACATCAGCGTTAGGCCTTATTTCTTATGCCCTTTATGTCTTTGGCTAGCATCAAAATGATGCAGACGTCCCCCGAATTTGTATAAATTTTAGTGCAAATTTTAACATTGTGAGTGGCCTTTCTGTTCACCAATCGCCTACCTTGCCGCAAATAATCGATTCTCGCGAAGGTTTGTTTTGATGCAAAATGGGGGTAGCTTGTGCATAAGGCAAAATGAATATTTATTTCAAAGAACCGCCATCTGCACCAGATTTTGGGCTATTTGCTGCAAAATGTAGTGCGTTTTGCTGCTAAATGGCGTGCAATATGCAGCTAAACGCAGTGCGTTTTGGTGCTAAATGCAGCGCGTTTTGGTGCTAAATGCAATGCGTTTTGGTGCCAAATGCAAGGTAAAATACTGCTAAATGCGAGCCGAAAAGCATAAATATCCATTGAAATGGTATAAACAAAACTCTTTCGAGCCATTAAAAATATGACTAAAATGGGCAAAATAGGTGTTAAAAAGTAGGTTTTTAGGGGTCAAAAGCGAGTATTTGGGCTTGAAAAATTACGAGCTGGCAACCAAACTAGAAAGGCAAAATGATGCTAAATGCAACCGACATGCTCAATAATTGACTAATAAGGAAACGGATTTGGCGGAATTTAGCATCTAATTGTCTGGTTAGAGGGCTCTGTTTTCGCTAGAATGGAATGTGTAGGAGAGTGTGTTTTGTAAAGTATTATGTAAGATTTTAAGTTTTTGAGTATCTCAGTTCATGAGGTTTTAAGTTCGTTAGTTCGTAAGTTTGTTAGTTCGTAAGTTTTTAAGTTGATGTGTTGTTAGAGTTGTAAGTTTGTTAGTTCATGTCTTTTAAGTTGGTGAGTACTTAGGATTGTGAGTTTGTTGCTTGATGATTTTTTAAGTTGGTGTGTTGTGATTTTTTAAGTTCGTGAGGCAGTTCTTTTTTGAGATTGCAATCCTGCTATACACGGAATATTGTGGCTATAAATGTTTTCGTACTCGCTAAGCCCCATGCAAAAAAGTAGTGGTAGCCTATTATGCGCATAGCTGAGCACGCAATAGACTACCACTTGTCTTTTATCTTTTTGAACCTGCCTTAGAACAGTTTGGCAGGATATACGCCTTCGTTAATGAGCGATTGTATGCGTTCAACCGTTCCTTCGCGGTCGGCCGAATAGGTAACGCCAAACCATTTGCTGGTGGTGTCAAGCACTTTCACGGTGGCCGTCTTGTCGTTAACAAGCTTGTTGACCATCAATGGAATGAAGAACTCGGCTTTCAGGTTGGTTCGGTTCTTCTCATCAGACAAGAATTCCTTAAAATAAGCCTCGCTATAATCGAAGTAGTCGGGAGTAAATCCCCACATATTCATTGATACGGGCGTATTGTCTGCAATGGCTACCCATTGTCCTTGCTCGTCCTTATAGCACACCTTACCGTCTACGCGCATAATCTCGGTACGCTCAACCACAGTGGTAAGCAGTTCGTTTTCGTCTGTCGAGCAAACGCCGCGAGCCACTGTTCCGTTCTCGCTAAGCGTGTTTCCAACGCGGAAACCCACCATAGCGTAAGCGTTCTTCGCATTGTCGGGTAGTTCGCTAAGGAAATTGCCAATCACCATGAACGAGTCGCGGTTGTAAAAGTCGTCGCAGTTGATAACGCAGAACGGCTCTTTGATAACGTCTTTGGCCATCATTACGGCGTGGTTTGTTCCCCAAGGTTTCTCTCTTCCTTCGGGAACGGCGAACCCTTCGGGCAGTGCGTCTAAGCTTTGGAACACCAATTCGGCAGGGATATGTCCCTCGTACTTAGACAATATCTTCTCTTTGAAGTCTTTCTCAAAGTCTTTGCGAATAACAAAGACAATCTTTCCGAACCCTGCCTTGATGGCATCGTAGATGGAATAGTCCATGATGGTTTCACCATTAGGGCCAAGTCCGTCGAGCTGTTTCAACCCGCCATAGCGGCTTCCCATGCCAGCGGCGAGTAGTAAAAGTGTTGGTTTCATTGTTTACCTGTTATGTTATTGTATCTGCAAATGTACTTAAAAAGATTGATAACACAAACAAAGGCTCACTTGTTTTGCCTTTATTGGTTGAGCTTTGTGGGGGAAAGCATGCGTTATTGGTTGTTTTGCCCATGTGATAAGGGGCTAATATGCGGTCGTTGACGGTTGTCTGCGTGTTATGCCACACAGATTTGTACGGCCGAAACGATGGCTAAAAGCACGAAGGTTAATGCCCCCACGATGGAGATAAGCTGGGTGTGTTTGGCCGTTTTAACCTCGGTAAGCGTGTAGTAGCGGTTTACAAGGGCATAAAGCGCAAAGGCAACGATGGTGCCCCATACGGCTCCTGCAAGTAGGTCGCCAGGATAATGAACGCCTAAGTAGGCTCTGCTATAACACATGGCAAGCGCCCAAAGGAAGAAGAACGCAGATAAAATCTTGTTGCGGAAGAGTAGGGTGGCCGTAGTGGCGAGCATAAACGAGTTGGATGCGTGGCAAGAGGGAAATCCATAATCGCCACCACGATAGTTGTCTACAATGTGAACGAGGTGACTAATGCCACTTCCCAATTGGGTTGGGCGGGGGCGATTAAAGATTGGGCGGATGACTTCGGAGCAAACAAAGTCGGAAAAGAAAAGCGCAATACCGATGGTTGCCAGTATTGCAACAAGCTTGGGCTTAAAGCCAAGGCGCATGGCTAGCACAATAAAGATGCCCACGTACATGGGAACCCACACCCATTTTCCTGAGACGAGGTTCATAAACTGGTCGAAGAAAGGCGAGTGGAAACTGTTAATCCATAGCAGCAAGGCTGCATCTAAGTCGTTGAGCGTCTTTATCATCTATGTTGTTAGCGGTTGGAAATGTCGTCGTAAAGTTTCTGCAAGTAGGCTTTGCCGTAGGGCAGGTTCTTTCCTGGCGTCTTTCCGTTGTCCAAAATGGTTTTATTTGTTTCGCAATTGTAGAACACGGTGTTGTCCGTTGTCTTCATCATGAACGCGTTGGGTACGGTTGCGAAGGCAAAATGGGGTACGTTGGGGTTGAGCATGTCTTTGCTGAACGTAAATTCGCTGTACGAAAAGCCCAGTTGCGACAGCAAGGTTGCTGCAATGTCGGCTTGCGAGCCTAGCGTGGCGATGGGGCCTTTGGCTTTAAGTGCGCCACCAAGCAAAAGCAATGGGATGTGATAACGTTGTGGCGAATAGTTGTCCAGGTCTTCGGGGTAGCACCCTTGATGGTCGGGAACAAGCACAACGAGTGTGTTTTTCCACGACGGCAACTTCTTTAAGGCGGCTACGAACTTGCCTAGGCAGTTGTCTGTATAGGCAAATGCGTTCAGTTTCTTGTTGTTCAGTTTCTTAAAGGGCACGTCATACGGTTCGTGGCTGCTGCTTGTTTGTATCACACTGAGATGTGTTGTGTTGGGTGCTTGGCTCTTGATGTCGGCCAATGCGCGGTCGAATACGTATTGGTCGGGCACTCCCCATTTGCTTAGCCGCAACTTAATGGGAAAGTCTGCGTCCGAAACGAGGTCTTCAAAGCCCGCTGTTGTTACAAACGAACGCATGTTGGTGAAGTCGGCATCGCCGCCATAATAGTATTTCAGCTGGTATCCCGCCTTCTTTAACTTTTGTGGAAACATGGGCATGTTGCCCGTTTTGTTGGGATACTTCATAATGCTCATGGTGGGTTGGGCAGGATAACCTGCTAAGATGGCTGCCAATCCGCGGTCGGTTCTGAAACTATTGGCGTAGAAGTTGGTGAACAGCACGCCTTCGTTAGCCCATTTGTCCATGTTCACGGCCACGTTAGCCGTACCTCCCATGCTTTTCATGATGTGTGCCGAAAAGCTTTCTAACACCACCATCACTATATTGGGCCTGTTGGTGTTGAGTAACTTAAAAACGGCATCCGTTCCCCCTTGCTTTGTCTTGTCAGTGATTTGCGAAAACAGTTTGTTGGCTTCGTCTGCCGCCATAAAGCGGTATTGGTCTGTGGTGTTTTCGTCGTTCATCAATGAACTGAGTAAGCTGAAACAGGGATTGATGGCGGCGTGATTTAGCTTTTGGTTCTCGCTGTAATACACGCGCCCAAGGTTCATTGTGGATGTACCTAGACTTCCGCGTATGGGAACGAACAGCAGAGCAAGCACAACAACCATTACAGCCGAGGCGATAAGCCTATCTTTGGCAATGCCCTTGCTCTCTGGGAATGTGCCTATCGTCTTACATAGAACGATAAACAATACTGCCGTGAGCAGCAACATTACCACAACGCCCAACAATACCCACCAAACGGACACCGATGCGAGTGCATCTTTGGGCGAACTGAGAAAGTAGAAAAACGGTGTAGAGTCTATTCTGAACTGCCAAAAGCTGTAAAGAACGGCATCCGTGCAATAGACGATACTGAGCAAAAGCGATGCTAAGGCCAGATATATTCTGTGCAGAATGCGGATAAGTGCTGGGTGCAGCCAAATGGAGATAAGTGCAAGCAGGGCAGGAACGATGGTTAGGTAGCCTGCCACGGATATATCCATTGGCAAACCATGCCAAATAACAGCAAGGTAGTCGGTAAAGGCACAGTCCTTAAAAGCATTGTGGTTGTAAAACATGAATGCAGGTTTAAGGATTACCGAGATGGCGGTAAACATTACCAAGGTTAGAATTACATTTCCAACAAGGTGCCATTTGTAGTGTCGTTGTTTTCTCGTCATAAGTTCAGGCAAGCTTAAGGTTCAATACCATTTGCTCCATTTTTAAAGGCTGTTTTAGTGTTTGGTTGTCATGATAATGGGGCTCGTGGTATTCGTAATGTCCTTTTTTCTCATACAAAGGTATGATTTTATTTTATAAAACACATACATTTTAAGTACTAAATATGCATTTTCTTATAAAATAATGGTTGTACTTGCATTGCTGTTTGGCGAACGATAACTTTACCTTATTTGCGTAATACGTTGTTCAACAACACGTTATTATTTATAGAAAACCGCTTATTCAACTTTTATCCTCTAACCTTTATGCAACCAATTATTCACTATTGTTTTGCCATTAGGCGTTAAAATGCTCTCAGGATGAAATTGTATGCCATGCAGTCTAAGTTGCTTATGGCGGATGCCCATCACCTCTCCTGTGGTACTTATGGCGGTTATCTCCAGCGGACTGCTCACGCTTTCGCGCTCTACCACCCAGCTATGGTATCTGCCCATCGGCACTTCTGCGGGTAATCCCTCAAAGATTGGGTCGTTACCAAGGTTTAAACCTTGGGTTGATTGTCCGTGGCAAACCTCCGAAAGGTTGGTTAACTTGCATCCATAGGCTTGCGCTATGGCCTGATGGCCTAGACATACGCCCAAAATCGGCTTGGTTTCGGCATAAGTTCTTATTACATCCATCGTTTTTCCTGCCTCCGAAGGAAGTCCTGGCCCAGGGCTAAGCACAATCTTATCGTAGTGTTCGAGGTCGGCAAGATCAAAATCGTCGTTCTTCAACACCGTTACGTTTGCTCCTAGGCTTGCAATGAGGTGCACTAGATTAAACGTGAACGAGTCGTAGTTGTCGATAATTGCAACATTCATGGTTGTACTGATGGGGTGCGGCGTTTGTTGTGCGCACATTTACTTAATGGCTTTAACCGCTTCAACATACTTCTGCAATTGTTCCATGTCTTTCTTGCCTGGTTCCAATTCGAATTGCGTATCAAGGTTTATCCCTGCGAACAGAGGGTGAGCAATACTCTTTATTGATAAGGTGTCGAAAGGGGCGTTGGGCTTGCTTATTAAGAAAGATGTAGAGCCGTGGTAGACCGAAAGCAGCTGGTTTAGTGGCGAATTGTCGTCGCCAGTGGCCTGCAATTCGGCTTCTTTTGCTGTGATATGAAACAGCAACAAGTCGGCTTTTCCCTCGTATTCCGTGGCCTTGGCAAGGTCGGCTTGTGTGTCTACGACAATCCTTTTGATGATTTTAATACCTTTTCGAATGTCTGGGTCGATGCTACGACGCAGGTTTTCGAGTGTAACGGCAGGCTCTTCGCCGTTAAGTTGCACATAATCGAGTTCGTAGTTATAAACGCGCGTAACGATGTTTTGCGGCATATCGTCGGCAAAAACGCCCACACGGCCGACTTTTACGGGCTGTTGTTGAGGCGAATTGGGCTGTTTCAGGGCGCGAAGTCGCTCTTCGCTGAAATCAGGAATAATGCCAGCCCGCGATGAAATCATCCTTACATATCGCGGACTTTTGGGAATGAAGTCGAAACCAAGAAGGTCAACGCCCAATTGCTCGGCAGCTCTGATGTCGTCGGCATGTTGCATGCCACATAACTTTATAATCATACGTTTGTGTATAAGTGTAATTTTAGGTGTTTGGAATTAACCGCGAGAGGGCGCAGTTGGGCGTTCGTAGTCGGCGAAACAATAGTTAAAGGCATGCTTTTCGTCCTTTTCGTGGCATTCGCGTGCCGTTTCTTTCCATCCGTCATAGTTGGGAAAAAAGGCGTCTGCCACGTCGGGTGTGTCGTCTATCTCAGTTAAAAGCAGCTTATCGGCAAAGGCAATGGCCTCGTTGTAAAGCATTGCGCCACCTATTATATATACGTCTTCGTCGGGTGCACAACTTTGTAACGCATCGGATAGCGAAGAGAAGTGCTCGCAACCCGCAAAAACAGACTGGGTGCTACTCAACACCACATTGCGCCTATTGGGCAATGCGCCCTTGGGAAGCGACAGAAAGGTGTTTCGCCCCATGATGATGGTGTGGCCAGTGGTAAGTGCCTTAAAGCGTTTTAGGTCGTTGGGCAACCAATATATAAGTTTGTTTTGATGGCCTATGGCTCTATTTCGGGCCACGGCAGCGATGATATTTATCTGCATATCCTTATATGTTAGAGAGGGCTATACCGACACTTCGGCCTTGATGTGTGGCAAGGGGTTGTAGCCTTCGAGGGTAAAGTCGTCGTATTTAAAGTCGAAAATGCTCGTTACGTTGGGGTTAATCACCATCCTAGGCAATGTACGCGGAGTGCGTTTCAGCTGCTCTTTGGCCTGTTCCAAGTGGTTTAGGTAAAGATGGGTGTCGCCTGTGGTGTGGATAAAGTCGCCTGGTTTCAGTCCGCTAACCTGTGCCATCATCATCGTTAGCAGGGCATACGAGGCAATATTAAAGGGTACGCCGAGGAAAGTGTCGGCCGAACGTTGGTACAATTGCAGGCTAAGCTTGCTATTGGCCACATAAAATTGGAACAGACAATGGCAGGGTGGGAGTGCCATTTGGTCTACTTCGGCCACATTCCACGCACTGACAATCATTCGCCGAGAGTCTGGATTGTTCTTCAAGGCATTCACAATGTCTTGTATTTGGTCGACATGTCCGCCGTTATAGTTGGGCCACGAACGCCACTGATGCCCATAAACAGGCCCCAGTTCGCCGTTCTCGTCGGCCCATTCGTTCCAAATCCTCACGCCATTCTCTTGCAGATACTTTACGTTAGTGTCTCCTTTAAGAAACCACAACAACTCGTGAATGATGGATTTGAGGTGTAGTTTCTTCGTGGTTAGCAACGGAAAACCCTCTTCGAGGTTAAAGCGCATCTGGTGTCCAAAAACGCTTAGCGTTCCTGTTCCTGTGCGGTCTTCCTTGCGTGTACCTTCGTTCACGATGCGTTGTAGCAAGTCTAGATATTGTTTCATTTTAACTTTATAATCTGTTGTGGTTGTGGAATGTGCGTGCTTTTTATGCGCCACTCTTGCGGGTAGAGGTTATTGGCGCGATTGCCGATGTTTTTTACAAAGCCCAGCGGCATGCCTTGATGGGTAACTAACACGTATCCACGGGGTGTATCTGCATGTAAGGTGATGGCTTCGCGGCGCAAGAAGGCGATGGCCGAGGCGTAATCTAACTCGCATTTGCAAAATGCGTCGCTGTTGAGTGCAATGGAGTGGGCGAGTGCTGCGTGTGGAACGAGGTCTTTTCCTTTTGGTGTAGCCAGCGCAACTCCTGCATGAACAATGCGCAATGCCGTGCTAGCCTTGTCGAACAGGCTTGTCCATTGACTGGGTATAGCATGGATGTTGCCGTTTATTTGGCGTGTGTCGAACGCCAAATCCGCGTTTAGCCACTGTGGCATTTCGGGCAAGCTTACCTTTGTTGTCCTGCTTTTTGAGGAACGTTTTTTGCGCTCTTCGTGTACTGTATCATGCGCCCACCTCTTCCTTAGCACGCATAAGAAAAGACCTTCGCCCTTAGATATGCCTGGAATAAACCTGCATGCAGGGATGTCCGAACCAATGCTCCCCGTGATGTTCCATGTAGCTGGGATGGGCGGCAGGTCGAAGTCGGCATCAAATTCTTGTGCAATCCACTCCACATTGCGTTCGTTTTCCTTGTCGTTGAAGGTGCAGGTAGAGTATATGAGCAGTCCGCCAGGTTTTAGGCAAGGCCAAATGTCGGCAATTATCTCGCGCTGTAATCGCCAACAGTGTTCCACGTTTGTTTCGCTCCACTCGGCAATTGCCCCTGCATCTTTTCTGAACATACCCTCGCCAGAGCAAGGCACGTCGGCTAGGATGGCATCAAATTGCAAGCCGCTTTTGCGGTAGTCGGCGGCGAAATTGCTGCTCACCACCATGTCGGGATGGCCAAACTTCTGCACGTTTTCTGCCAAGATGCTCGCCCTTTGCGTTATGGGTTCATTGCAAAACAGCAGACTTTCTTGTGGAAGAACACTCCTTAATGCCGTAGACTTGCCGCCGGGAGCCGCACAAAGGTCGAGCATCGTGATGGGCGAATGCACCAATTGCTTTACAATCCATGCCACAAACATCGACGATGCCTCTTGTACATAATATGCGCCAGCGTGAAAAAGCGGGTCGAACGTAAAGTTTGGACGTTCCGAAAGGTAATAACCATAGTCTGTCCATGCCACACTTTCGTCCGCGTTACACACCTCCACATCGCCGCTTTTCGTCTTAAACGGGTTCAGTCTGAGGCTCACGGGAGGCTCTTGTTCTAGTGCGACAAGCAACTTCTCGTACAGCTCGTTGCCCATGAGTGCCCTTGTATAAGCGGTAAATTCTTGTGGTAGGACCATGTCTTTTTCGTCTTTTGCAGATACAAATTTAATAAAAACTGTGTGAACGCATTGCACCTACAAACGATTTTAGCATGAATTTAGCACGAAATAATGTTTTTCGTGCTTTATGTTCGGTTCATTATGCCTTTATCTGTCTATCGCATCACATTGTGATTGGTTCTTAACGTCAACAGGTTCGCGCACGATTCGGGGTGATTTAGGCAAGTTGACTTTCATTCAACCATAAAGTTATTGAGTTTTGACGAGGTAGGAAGTTAACCGGTTATCAAACTAATGAGTTGGGAAATAGCCCTAGTTTTTATATTTCGCGGTATCCGCTCTTTGAAGTCTTTTGCGTTGATGGACAGCTCCTCTGCTTTTGCAACCAATTCTTCCCATGTAACGTACAAGATGTTTTTGCAATCGTCTTTTATATACAGGGAACTAAATTCAAGAGTCGTCTTGACTTTTAATCTTTCTATAAATTAAGCGGAGTTTATTGTTTTTTCTTTGCGATGTAAAACCAAGATAAACAACTTCCTCTCATGTGCGAAGTGCTGGACAAAGATACGAAATATCTGAAATGCTGGCGTTATGGACATTATTTATTCATAAGTTTTCAAATGCTGCAAAGGTAATATAAAAAAGACATACCAGAGGTTTCAGCCTACCAAATGTTCATTACACCGAAGTTCAGCTCTATTAGTCCATGTCAAAACGTGGTTATGTTTCAAAAAGTGATCAGGTGGAAGGTATTCGATGCAGTCCCCACAAGCTGAAAAGCTCTTGTTAAAAAGGGTGTGTCATATTAGGCACACCCTCTTTTTTATCTTTCTCTACGGCAGATTACTTCTGCACTTCCATGATGCTGTTTCCGTTGGCTGTTGGCTGCATGCCCTGCAATCCTTCGCGCTGGCGGTAGTAAGCGTACGTACTTTCTGTGCTGTTGCCCATGCCCATGTACGCGGCATAATTGTTTTTGTCCAGTTTTTAGTTAAAAATTTAACATTATAACTGCCCTTTCTGTTCACCAATCGCTCACCTTGCCGCAAAAAATCGATTCTCGCGAAGGTTTGTTTTGGTGCAATAAGGGGCTAGTCTGTGCAAGCTGGAAAATGTATTTTTATTTAGAAAGACAGCCATTTGCACCATTTCGGAGGCTATTTGCTGCTAAATGCGGTGCGTTTTGGTGCTAAACGGAGTGCGTTTTGCCGCTAAATGCAGTCCGTTTTGGTGCTAAATGCAAGGTAAAATGCTGCTAAATGTGGTGCGATTTGCCGCAAAATGCGAGATAAAAAGCATAAACATCCACATCAATTGTATAAACAAAACCTTTTAGGACCATGAAACGAATGGCTAAAAAGGGCAAAATAACCATTAAAAAGTAGGTTTTTGGGGGTTAAAAGTGGGTAATTGGAGTTGAAAAAATACGTGTTGGCAACCAATCTAGAAAGGCAATATGGTGCAAAATGCAGGTTTTGGGCTTAAAAATGGACAGACTTCAAGGCACGAAAGGTTATAAATTGTAGATGTTCGCCAACTTTTTAACCAATATCTTCACTAGAACCGAGTGAATATTAAACTGATTTTGTAAATTAAAAGAAACGTTTTAACTTTTATGATTTGATGATTTGAAGAGTTTGTAAGTTTTTGAGTTGACAAGTTTATGAGTTTTTGAGTTGATAAGTTTATGAGTTGATAAGTTTGTAAATTTATGAGTTGATAAGTTTATGGTTATTTGAGTTGATAAGTTTATGAGTTTTTGAGTTGATAAGTTTATGAGTTTTTGGGTTGATAAGTTTATGAGTTGATAAGTTTGTAAGTTTATGAGTTGATAAGTTTATGAGTTTTTGGGTTGATAAGTTTATGGTTATTTGAGTTGATAAGTTTATGAGTTTTTGAGTTGATAAGTTTATGAGTTGGTGAGTTTGTTAGTTGACGTACTTGCGAGTTGTTGGTTTTTCGTGAGTTTATAAGCCCGTGAGTTGATTTCTCCTGCACATCGTACATGATGAGGAGTGTTTATCTTGTGTTGGCATTACATAGATAACAAACTCCGCTCTATTTATGGAAGTATTAAAAGTCAAGACGGCTTTATGGAGTTAAAACTTATCTAAAACAAACTTCACTGTTTGATAATCAAAATAAAAGGCTCGCGGATAGTCCGTGAGCCTTTTATAAAATGAAGTAGGTGGAAGAGTTTATGCAACTTCCACCTTGTTCTGTCTTAGCGTTGTTTCAGTTTAATTGTTGCCAAGAGGAAACAGACTGAACCACTGCTATTTATTCTTTAATGGCAATTTTCTTCACTCGATTGAGGTGTCGTCCGCCCTCAAAAGTGGCAGAGAAGAAACCATCGAGAATTTTCTTTGCAGTTTTGTTGTCTACAAACCTACCTGGCATAACTAGCACATTGGCGTCGTTGTGTTGGCGGATAAGTTGCGCAATCTCTGGCATCCAAGCCAATCCAGCTCTTACGCCTTGGTGTTTGTTGAGGGTCATGGCCATGCCCTCGCCGCTTCCGCAGATGCCAATGCCGGGATAAACCTCACCGCTTTCGATACCTTCGGCCAAGGCGTGGGCAAAGTCGGGATAGTCACTGCTTTGGTCACTGTATGTGCCATAGTCTTTGTACGGATAACCATGCTCTTCCAAGTATTGGAGAACGTATTGCTTGAGCGGGAAGCCTGCGTGGTCGCAAGCGATACCAATAGTTTTTATTTCCATACTACTCTCTTATTAATGATTTAACTTGATGATATACATTCTCTGCTGTGAAACCTAGCTTTTCGTCTAGCACCTTAAACGGAGCGGAATAGCCGAAACTGTTTAGCCCATAAACCTTTCCGTTAGCACCAACAAGACTTTGCAGCGTTACGGGTAGCCCTGCTGTTAAGCCGAATATCTTAGAACCAGTGGGTAATACTTCTTCTTGGTATTCTGCGCTTTGCAGACGGAACAATCCTTCGGAAGGAACACTCACGATACGTACTTTCACGCCGTCTTTTCTTAGTAGCTCGGCACCAGCCTCCAATGTTGCTACCTCCGAGCCAGAGGCCAAGAGTATAACGTCGAATTGGCTGTCGCTGCCTGCAACAACGTACGCGCCACGGCGAGCAAGTTCGTAATTGGTTTCGGGATGTATGTTCTTCACGTTCTGACGCGAAAGAATAAGCGCCGTTGGCGTGTTCATATTCTCCATTGCCATTTGCCAACATACGGTTGTTTCGTTTACGTCGGCAGGGCGGAAAACGCGAACAGAGTCTTCCCCGCAATGGTTTTTCAGCTTTTCCATCAACCTGATTTGTGCCTCTTGCTCAACTGGTTCGTGCGTAGGACCGTCTTCGCCGACTCGGAAAGCATCGTGTGTCCAAATAAACTTGATGGGAACACGCATGAGGGCAGCCATACGTATGGCAGGTTTCATATAGTCGGAGAATACGAAGAAAGTTCCACAAGCAGGTATCACGCCCCCATGTAGATACATGCCAATGCACATGCAGGCCATGGTAAGTTCGCTTACGCCAGCTTGGAGGAAGGCTCCCGAAAGGTTGCCACGTTTCATTTCGCGCGTTTTATTGAGGAAACCGTCTGTGCGGTCGCTGTTAGAGAGGTCGGCCGACGAGCAAACCATGTTCGGAACTTGCTCTGCCAACAGTCCCAAGCATGCAGCCGAGGCCACACGCGTTGCGCCATCGGTCTTTTGAGTCAGCGTGCTCCAATCCACTTTCGGCGCGTTTCCGCTGAACCACTCCTTCATTTGTGCGGCTAGTTGTGGGTTGTTTTTGGCCCATTCATTTTCTTCTTGGCGTCTTTTGGCTACAATCTCTCTTAGTTCTTCATTGCGTTTTGCATAGAGTTCTTTCACTTCGGGGTACACAACGAAAGGCTCGTTGGGGTTTCCGCCTAGGTTAACGATGGTTTTTTGGTAGGCCTCTGCGCCGAGTGGTGCGCCATGTGTGCCGATGTGGTGTTCGAAACTAGACCCATCTGCTCGCAATGCACCTTTGCCCATCACGGTATTTCCAATGATAAGTGTGGGTTTTTCTTTCTCGGCTTTGGCCTCGTTCAGTGCTTGACGTATCTCGTCGGCATCGTTTCCGTCGATGGTTATCACCCTCCAACCCCACGATTCGTATTTGGCGGCAGTGTTTTCGCAAGTCACCACACCGCATTCGGTAGACAATTGAATGTCGTTCGAATCGTAAAACATCACGATATTGTCTAGTCCCAGTGCACCAGCCAATCGGCCAACGCCTTGCGAAATCTCTTCTTGGATGCCACCATCGGATATATATATATATATGGTGTGCTGCATCATGGTGTGCGAGAGTTTCGTTTCGAGGAATTTTTGGGCAACAGCAGCACCTGCACCGTAGGCATGCCCTTGTCCTAGCGGTCCCGAAGTGTTCTCTATACCACGTTGCACATCCCTTTCGGGGTGTCCAGGAGTGGGCGAACCCCATTGACGGAATTGCTGAAGCTCCTCAATCGTAAACTTTCCTTGCAGCGCCAAGGCCGAGTATAGCATGGGCGACATGTGCCCTGGGTCGAGGAAAAAGCGGTCGCGACCTTCCCATGAGGGGTTTTCTGGGTCGTAAACAAGGAACTCTGAGAAGAGAACATTAATGAAGTCGGCACCACCCATCGCTCCGCCAGGGTGTCCAGACTTAGCTTTTTCTACCATTGACGCTGCCAGAATGCGTATGTTGTCCGCAGCCAAATTCATCAATTTCTTATCGTTCATGTATTGTGGTTTTTAGTTAAACATGTTCGTTAATATGTGTTTTGCTTTCGGGATGAGTCATTCCTTCCTGAATATGGAAACAAAGTTACAACTTTATGTTCAATAAAACAATTGATTTTAGGTGTATCTTTCACTTTATAGCAATTTTAAATGTAAGTGCAGTGGGTGGCGGTAAGGCGTTTGTTGGCTGTTGTTTGATGGGTGGAATAAAGCGAAAAGACCGCAACACGCTATCTATTACGAAGATAAGAGCGGTTGCGGCCAGTTCCTTTTTGTCTATTCACTTCTCTGGGCGAGCTTGCCTTGTTGGCTGGCATATCATTTAACAAGCCTTAGTTAAAGAAGTTCCAGCTTAGTCCGAAGTACAACATGCGGTCGTTAAGTGGATAGTGGGGGGCGAAGAAGTATTTCTTGTTACCGCTGCCCGCATTGATGTGGCTCATCAAAATGAAGAAACGGGCTTGTTTAAGATGGAAGTTGGCGTACACATTAACAAGCGGATAGTTGCCAATTTTCACCTTGTCGGCTTGGGCTTGAACGGTAAATTGCCCCAGCGCAGGACTATAATCGGGTGCGTTATAGGCAGTAAAGTATCGCATGTCGGCTCCGAAGTCGCACTTTAACACGCGTGCTATCTTAAACCGCAGGTACAGATTGGTGTAGATATTGAGAGAGGGTAGGGGCAGAACGTCGGGATGACTGGTGCGCTGCCACGTTACTACACTCTCCCAATTGAGGGGTCCGAGGGTGACATCTTGTGCCAATTCGGCCGTTAGCAGGTTTATCGCTGCACTGCTTTGCTCAACGTTTACAGTGTTGCCCGTGCGTGTAAAGTCGCTGTTTATGGTGTAGTTCTGTGCAAAATACGTGTGGTTCTTCAACTCGTCTACGGCAAAACGCAGTTTGGTTCGCGTCTTTTGAGAACTTAATGTGGCTTGCAGGCGCGAGTGTATGGTCATAGATAAGTTGTTGTTCTCCCACCAGAAGTGGCGCGATTGGAAGTGACGGAAGTAGAAACCTGGGTTAATTCGATGGAAAAAAGCGTTTGCAGCGAGGCTGACTGTATCTCCGAACAAAGGGAAATTAAGGTCTGCCGAGGCGTCTACTTTCAGTTGGCCTGCATCTTTGCCCAAGAACCACGTCTCTGCCGTAACGCCATAGTGCAAGGTTTTGCCTTGCGTCTTGGACAATTGTCCGCCAAAACTCATGGTTTGTTCATTAAAACTTTCTAGCCTTCCTTGCGTGTTGGGCAATTCGTAGTGGCGTATGTCGCTGCTTATAAATGCCTTTATGCCTGCCTTAGCCCATTTGTTAAACCCTTCGAGCAAGGCAAGGGCCAACGTGTTTTGTAGCCTATGGTGGCGTGTTTCGTCGAAAATAGAGTCGCCTGTTAGCTTGCCAGCGTTAAAATAAGTGTTGGCATAGTAGTTGGTTGGCGTTTGGTGAGCCTCGTAAATGCGCTTGTAGTTTTCGAATTTAAGCGTATGTATGAAACTCGTAACGGGAACATACTCGTTTTTCAGCCACGAAGTATCTTTCTTTGGCTGCTCGTTTTGTGCCATCAAGCTGTCTGCTTGTGCCTTGCTACTAACGGTAATGCGGCGCGTAGAGCGTGCCGAATCTTCTGGCTCTACGCCTGCAATTTTTGCATTGTCGGGGCGACCGCCGTACTCTTTGTTGTCGGTTGCGTTGTCGCCGGCCTTACTTGTACGGCTGTTTTGTTTCTTTTCGCGTTGTTTCTTGTCTTTCTTAGCCTCCATCGCGAACTTCTTGGCAGCAATTTCTTCTTTGGTCATGGGTACTTTTCGGTTAAAGCCGATGTTGTAACGATGGCTGAAAAAAATGCTAAGATTATCGTTCCTGTTCCAGTTCTTGGTTAAGACGGTAGGGATTTCGCTCGTGGTGAAGTTCTCGCTGAACGTTTCTGGATGGGTAATGTAGTTGTCGTTGGTTATTCCCCCGTTCTCGCTAGCCTTTTGATGGTTGGTAGAAAACAACAGATGCGCTTGGTATCTGTCGCCGATGTACGACCCATACATGGTGTAATTAAACATGGCCGTACTTTGGTTTTGGTAGAAACCGCGCCCATAGTTGTAGTCGAACTTGAAACCAACGCCCACACGTTTGCCGGCATTCACGCCAAATAAAGCCGTGAAATGGTCTTCGCCGTCTGTCTTATCGCCGCAACTGAAATAGCTGAGATTGGTTATGGGCGACAGCGTATTGGTGAAAAGGAACTTGTCGGCAGGCACAATGAAGTAGCTATAAGGCTCAGTAAAGATAAACTGACCATCAGCCGACCTGTTTACGAACACGCGATTGAGTCTGGGCGACGACAAGTTGCCCAGCATATTGTACTCACCTCGCATGCCATAAGTAAAGGCTTTGTTCATAAACATGTGCGAGAGGGTGTCGGGTTGCGCCGCAATGCGGTCGCCAAAGCGCGGGTCTACGGTCCACACTTTCAGCCCCACGGGTATCTCCTTGTTAGAACCCAGCGAGTCTTTCCTATTCTCCTTTTTGCCTGTTGAGAAGTTTCCATCCTCATCCAAGCGGGTGAAATCGTCTTGTGCAAGTGCCGACGACAGTGCCAACGACAGCATTGCGGCCAGCATGAATAACCTGTTCATCTAACGAATAAAGCGAAGTATTGTTTCGGCAATCTTGAAAACCATCGACCCCAGCACGATAAACGTGCCTACGGTGGTGTCTGATAAGAAATATACGGATACGCCAATAATGGCGCCGATAATGAAGATAATGTTCAGTATGTTCCTTATGGGCAAGAATTGGTCTTGCTCCTTGTCTGGTCTTCTATGTCTTCTTTGTGGATATTGCGTTTCCATACAAATGCTATTTGTGTTGCTATTTTTCTCTTGAAATGTGGAATTGGCGTGGTCGGCACGGTGTCTTATTGCCTCAATCGCTGTTTAATGGTTTCAAAGACCTCGTCTTTGCGGTCGATGGTCTTGCGCCTAAACTTGCCCGACATCTTGCTAAGCTTGGTCTTAGCCTTGTTTAATCCATATTGGTCTGTAATCCATTTCTCGGCTGTAGCCTCCACTCCGCTGCCTTCACCACGGTTCATCTCATAGGCATAGCTAATGCGCGAGAGGGTTAGGTTAAGCTTTCCGTCTGAACATTTGGCAATGAGCGTGTAGTTAAACACTGTTCTGTCTAGCGAAAGAAAAGTGCTTTGAAACACCAACCACTCTTTAAATCGTGCCGCAATGATATGTTCTTTCTTGTTAACCAGTGCAATCGAACTTTCGGGGAATTGATTTTCGCCCTTGGTTAAGTCTTCAATCGCCGCATAGGTCGCGTCGTAAATCTCTTGTGCACTTTTGCCAGGGAGGTCTAGTTCGTAATCAAACACCACCTTGCCGTCTACGGTTGGCACCGCGCCTTCTAGGTATTTGGCTTGTTCGGTGGTGGTTGCGCTTTCTTTTTTGATTTTTGTTTGTGTAGATTTGTTTTGTTCCTTACTTTGTGGACGTTCCCAATCGTTTTGTGCGAACGTGAAAACGGGAACGAAGAGTAGTGCTAAAAATAGTTTCCTTTTCATTATAATAAACTTTATTACTTACCTCGTTGTGGATGAATATAATTGCTGTTTGCGTTGTTGGCGGCCCATATTGCTGATGGTTTGCACCATTTGCCGTTATCTTTATTGAGTGAATGTGGTGTTGGCAGACTTAACAAGGTTGTACAACTTCTATGTTTTCCGCTTGTTTGCCCACATTTTCAACATACAAATTTACAAAAAAATAGATGGATGCGCCGCCAATATTCAATATTTAACTAAATGGCACAACGAAAAAGTTATTGATGTGGCTCGCATGCGATGGACAAAAAACATCCACATGCGAGCCACTTTGAGGAATGAAACAAGCTTGGACATAGCAGAGGACAACACCTTAATATCCACAAGGAATGTTTATAACACAGTGGAGTATTTGTCCCTAAGCCAGCCTACACTTGTTTATATCTGTAAAGGTTCTTATTCCTTTCTGACTAACAGAAGGTTAAATATAAATACCTACACCAATTCTGAGGCCAACCGTTGAGTACTTGGAATGGCTTTTAAACGATTGGTTGTAGTACAGCGAAGGTTCGATAGTAACAGTGCGACTAACGAAGAATGCGTAGCCCAACTCAAACCCTGGCATGATGTCGTTATAGTTGTGGTAAGTGTGTACAAGGCTTGCGTTGGCTCCAACAAACAGGCCGTTTTGTTCAATATAATATCTTAGTCCAGCCCCAACAGAAATATAATCGGGCACGGTTTCATTACCATAGTGGTTGTAAGCGAACTGTCCTAACACCATCCAGTCGTCTTCAAAGAAATAACCGGCCTTAGCTTGCACGCCGAAACTAAACTTATTGTTGCCGTTGTAGTTGATGTCCAGCCCCGAAAGCGAACCTGCCACATACACTTTTTCCTCTTCAAATTGTGCGCTTGCCGTGAGCGTAAGCATCAACGACACGAAAAGCAAACCTAATTTCTTTTTCATTTCTACGGGATTAATCTTTAATTCAATTTTGATAATTCTCTTTCTGCAACTGTTGTCCTGCTAACGGTTGGCACTATGCCACAAAAAAACGCCTTAAACAGGCTTTAAGTCACATTAACTGCAAAAGTAAATAAATTATTCGACAAATGCGAGAAATATACTTATCTTTGCATTCATTATATTTTTAGGCCTCCTTGCGCTTGCATGTGGAAGGCCTAAACAACAATACAAGGCACAAACAAATAGAAGAGAGATATTCTGATGATAAAGCAATCCTTACTTTTACGTCGATTTTTGCTGTTGTTTCTCGCGTTTTTTGTCGCGACAACGCTCCCCGCACAGAAGTTTTCGTTTTCAAAACCCAATGCACTTAACGGGTGGAAACTGCCTAAACGCGAGGTTAGAGCGGTGTGGCTCACCACCATTGGCGGTTTGGATTGGCCGCGTTCGTATGCTCAAAACGACTTGGCGGCAAGCAGACAAAAGCAAGAATTGCGTGATATTTTGGACAAACTTCAACGCGCAGGCATCAATACCGTTTTGTTTCAGACACGCATTCGCGGAACGGTAGTCTATCCTTCGCTGCTCGAACCATGGGATGGATGCCTCTCTGGTGTACCAGGAAGGTCGCCAGGCTACGACCCTTTGGCCTTTGCCATAGACGAATGCCATAAACGAGGGATGGAGTTGCACGCTTGGGTGGTGACTATTCCCGTGGGAAAGTGGAACGCACTGGGTTGCAAAACGCTGAGAAACAAATATCCGCACCTGATAAAACGGATTGGCGAAGAGGGCTATATGGACCCTGAAAACCCAACAACAGCCACTTATTTGGCCAACATCTGCAAAGAAATATCCGACCGCTACGATATTGACGGCTTACATCTAGACTATATTCGTTATCCCGAAACGTGGAAAATAAACATTTCGCACGATGCTGCAAGGCGAAACATTACGGCCATTGTGCGTGCCATTGGCGAGAAAGTAAAGGCCAATAAGCCTTGGGTAAAGTATAGCTGTTCGCCTATTGGCAAGTTTAACGACCTTAGCCGTTTTGCAAGTAATGGCTGGAACGCATACACCAAGGTTTGCCAAGATGCGCAAGGCTGGTTGCGCGATGGGCTAATGGATGCCCTTTTCCCCATGATGTACTTCCAAGGCAATAATTTTTTCCCTTTTGCTATCGACTGGGCAGAACAGAGTTATGGGCGAATGGTGGTGCCTGGCCTGGGTATTTACTTTATGTCGCCCAGCGAAAAGAACTGGTCGCTCGACATCATAACGCGCGAAATGCAAGTGTCTAGGCAGTATGGCATGGGGCATGCCTATTTCAGAAGTAAGTTCTTTACCGATAACTTGAAGGGCATATACACCTATGCTCAACAAGTTTTTACGCCAACTTTAGCCCTGCCGCCTGCTCTGACATGGGAAAACAGAAAGCTACCATCGCCTCCAACGGACTTAAACACGAGCGAAGAAAACGGAAAAGTTATTGTTAGTTGGCGTGGTGGCCGTAGCACCAACAACTCGCCATATATATTATATAATGTGTATGCCAGCTCGTCTTATCCTGTTGACGTTACCGATGGTCGCAATCTCATAGCCATGCGCTATGCAAAGAACAGCATTGAGGTTAGTCCGCGAAACGCACAAATGTATTTTGCCATAACAACGATGGACAGATATGGCAACGAAAGCCAACCTTTGCAAACACGAAAGGCGGCAGGCGGCAGCAGAAGCGAACTTAAAATGCTGCCTTACAGTGATGGAAAGGTGTTGCGGCCCAAGTCGGCCGATGCTTTGTGGGGACGTGTTTGGGCTGTTGAAACCTTGCAAGGTCAACACGTTGCAACGCTTTCTTCGGTTAACGATAAGCTTGATGTGCGCGGCATAGCCAATGGGGTATACGTGTTGCGTGCCCTTAACAATAAGGGGGTGGGGCATCGTTTGGGAATGTTCACTAAAAAACGCTGAACCTTAGTGTCGAACGTTTCTGCATTGGCAAGAGAGTGGGTTACAGTACGTTTGTAACTGCATTTTTTTGTCGATAAACGAGAACGAATTTTGATTTTTTCGTATCTTTGCCTAGAACTTTTGTGTGTAAGCGGACGATAATCTTAGTGTTTGTAACACGAAGGTGCTAATACCGCTCCGTTTATAGACAACAATCAATACCGTTTCTGCATGTGTTTTTACGAAATACATGCGAGGGAATTGCTGATTTCACGAAGAAAGCTTACTTTGATTTCTTAGCACAACAAGAAACAAAAAGCCTTTCTCGTTGGATGTTAGGGCATATAATGATAATTCAACCCTTTCAATATGTATTGGGGGGATATTCTTAACGACGCATTAAGGTAAGAAAACTTGGTTAGAATGGCCTTTGTAAAGGGCATTAATTCAAAAGACAGAAGTATGCGTATCGACTTTAATCAGAAGGGTTCGAAAGTGTTTCACTCGCTCTTCACTAAGCGTATTATACGCTTTCTCTTTATTCTTATACCTTGGATAGGAAACGCACAAGCACAGACTTATCAAGGTGGCGTGTTCGACTTCGAAGGAAAACCCTTGGAGTTTGCCAATGTTGTTGCTTTAAGTTTACCCGACTCGGCACTCATAAAGGGGACTGTTACCAATAGTAAGGGAGAGTTTACGCTCTCGCTCGATGCACCTACTGACGATATTTTGTTTAAAGTCAGTCTTGTGGGCTACCAAACCACATTTTCAACTCCCACCAAGATAAGCTCCATTGTATTGCCAGCCTCCTCAGTTAGCCTAGCAGAGGTTGTTGTCAAAGGCAGCAAGAAAGCCTTTTCCGTCAAAGGGAACAACTTGGTGTGCAATGTTGCAGGCACTTCGCTCAGTTCCGAAAGCCATATAAACGATTTACTAGGAAAGCTACCAGGGTTCTACATGCAAGGCGAACAGTTGAAGTCGATAAACCAAGGTGAGATAAAGTATTTCCTCAACAGCCGCCCTGCAACGGCAGAAGAAATTGCGCGCATTGACGTTAAGTCAATCAAGTCTGTTGAGATAGACAGGCACCCTGGTTCTCGTTATTCAGGAGAAGTGGGGAGCGTGGTGTTTATCCATACAAGCACTTTGTTCGAAGGTGTTTCCGCCTTTTTACGTTCTTACACCAGAATTAATCATAAACTTTCGCAAGGCATAGACGGAGAAGTGAGATATAGGTACAAAAGGTTCAGCATAACTCTTGGTGCCGACTATACAACCTACCAGTCGCAACCGCACCAAGAAAACACCTTTGAATTGTTGCATTCGGCAACAGCATGGAAGGTAAAATCGCAAGATACGAAAAAGAAGAACAAGGACAGAGACCGAATGTATTTTGCTAATCTTGAATATGACTTAGCGGATGGGCATCAACTCAATTTAAGATACACCAGACAACCGTCATGTTCTGATGTGCATATGGTTGGCGATTTGTCTGTATGGAAAGGTAATGACTTTCTCTATGAAGGTTTCGAGAGCAACAGAACAAGGCATAACACAGAGGATAACATCAATCTATATTATAAGGGAGCTTTAAGTAAACATTGGACAATAGACCTTGCCTCCGACTGGTACCAACAACGTTCCTCATCTGAACAGCACCTGCAAGAGAAAGTGCGATTTACTGAGATTTATTCAAGAGGAAACAGCTCATTGTGGGGTTTCTCTCCGCGTGCTGTTTACCAAGCAAAGAGAACAAAAATAGAAGTGGGCGGCGATTGGAGCAAATCTGTTATACGAGGTTGGACAAGACTAAACATTGCTGATGCCCAACCTACTGACAACAGAATACAGGAAATTAAAGAGGCTGGATACATAGGGGTTGACCATACAACGCCAAACCAACGATGGAATATGGGTTTTGGATTACGTTTTGAGAGAACGGACAAACGTTATCAAGACCATGCAAAAGAAACAGAAACCCAAAGCTTTTGTTACCAAACGCTCCTTCCTTCTTTGTCTCTTTCCTATTCACGAGAAAGCTGGACGCACCAACTTAGCTACAATTCGTCAATAATATACCCCACGTTCAGTCAGCTGGCAAGTGGGGATGTGTACCTCAATCGATACAACATCAAGCAATCCAACCCTGGTTTAGAACGTTCGGTTGTGCATAACATCAGCTACGACTGTTCGTATCGTTGGCTGTACTTGTCGGTTGGTTACACCTATACCCATCGTCCCATCTTAGAAACGTTCGAATTGGATTCATTTCATGGCGAGCATCGAGTTAAAGTAACATCTCAAAACCTAAGTTACATGCAAGGTTTTAAGGCGTTGTTTAATGCTGCCCCACGTTTTGGCCTTTACGAACCAAGGTATATGTTGGGTTTCATTCAGAACTTCATCACCCTTCCTACTAGCAAAGAACATTCTTCGTACTCAGTAAGTAAGCCTTTTATTGTTCTTTCTTTGAACAACAGCTTTACTTTCCCTCATCAGTGGGAGGTAAGTTTAGATTATTCGTACAATGCAGCAGGCAGTAGCGGATATATAGAGTACAATTCATCGTCAACTCTCAATTGTTCTGTTGTAAAGCACTTCTTTGAAAGAAAACTACGAGCAAACCTCAAACTGACAGACATATTAGATACATCTACACCTTGCATTAGAGGTAAGTTCCAAGGTGTTTTATTAAATGGCCGTGCTTGGATGGATTCTCGCTCTGTTCGGTTAAATGTCTTTTGGTATTTCAATCAGTACCGAACGGAAAAGAAACATTCTTCTATTTCTTCTGAAATGAATAGGCTGTGATATAGGTCAAGTCGAGAGGACAATTGCTTTTACCCATCTTGTACGGGTAACGAACGGCAATCGTTAAGGGGGTAAATGTTGGTACAGTACACCAGCCCAAACCTTGTCCGTGCGCCAATTTTTGTCCATTTTTCAGCGTAAATTTTAACATTGGGAGTGGCTTTTTATCAACCAAGCGGCCAGTCGGCTGCAAAAAATCGATTCTCGCGAGAGTTGGTTTTGATGCAAAATGGTGTTAGCATGTGAATGCGGCAAAATGAATTTTTATTTAGTAAAGCCGTTGTTTGCACCAGTTTTGAGCCTATTTACAGCAAAATGCAGTGCATTTTGGTGCTAAACGCAGTGCATTTTGGTGCTAAACGCAGTGCATTTTGCCGCTAAACGCAGTGTGTTTTGGTGCTAAACGCAAGGCAAAATGGTGCTAAATGCAGTGCAAAGTGGTGCTAAATGCAGTGCAAAATGGTGCTAAATGTGAGCCGATACGCATAAATATCCACTACAATGGTATAAACTAAACCTTTTCAAGCCATTAAAAACATAGCTCAAAAGGGCAAAATACCCACTAAAAAGCAGAGTTTTCGTGGCTAAAAGTGGGTAATTGGGCGTAAATAATAATGAGTTGGCAACCAAACTAGAAAGGCTAAATGGTGCAAAATGCAAGTGATGTTCTTAAAATAGGACAAAGAAAGATGCTCGTAAGACCGAAAAATCGTGCAAATTGCCTGCTTGATGTTCTTTGTTTTGTCTAGAAGGGAGTGTTAGATAATAGGTGTTTTGTAAAATATGTTTACGGGATTAAGTACATCCCTCAATTTTAGACACCCTAAGCGTGCAAGTTGAGTGCCAATAAGGGGCATTATACTGCTTACAAATATTATAAGCGGTTTGTATGGCTACCTGTCCATCATAGGTATGTAGTCGGCATCTTGCCTGTCTTATTCACTTAATATAGCCCGCTGCGCCTACAAAAACAAGACGGGGAATGTGTTCAATAGTACATAGAAACAGTACAAGTTATAGTGAAACAGATTAAGGTTAAAACCTTCTTACTGCTATAATCAGCCAGCCAGTTGTTGTTTGTATAATGACATGAAACATTACACCTTGTTATATATATAGATAGATGATAGGCTCTTTACAAGTAAAGAAGGTTGTTGCTGTGGTGGAACAAGGTAGGCTGAAACTTGAATGTCGCCTTAAACAAATTGTCAAGATGTTAACTAAATTAATTAGGCTTAATCGCCATCAATAGATTATTGCAATTGAGACAAAAGGCCATCTACCATCTTGAAATATCAATTTAAGAGTTCTTTTTCGACTTAAAATATATTAACAACGAAACTTTTTCGTAAAAAATGCTTGTGGAATGATTTATTTCAAGTAATTTTGCACTGAATTTCGAAGCGTTTCTTTTCTTGAAACGCTTTTATTACAATCAACAACTTATTGCATTAAGATATACAAATATGTATAGCAAAGAAGAACTATTATCAAAAGAAATGTCTGAATTGGAAGACATTGCAAAAACACTTGGTGCCGAATACGATGGTGACAACATTGAAGAATTGGTGTATTCGATACTAGACAAGCAGGCCATTGACGAGGGGACGAAGAACCCCTTGGGCCAAAAAAAGAAAAGAACGAGAATTGTTAAGAAAGACACAGATAGAGTATATTCGGTAAAAGGGAAAGACGGAGAGAACTTTGATGTGAAAAACAACAAGGTAACACCTAGCGAACAACCATCTTTGTTTAAGGAAGTGGAAGATACTACGGCCGAAACGGAAGCCGAAGAACCCGCTAAACCCAAGAAAAGGGGACGGAAATCAAAGAAAGAAAAAGAAGCCGAAGCTGCTGCCTTGGCCGAAGCAGAGCGTTTGGCAAAGGAGGCCGAAGAACAACAGAAAGAGGAAAACAAGGAGGAAAGCGCGCCTGAACAGGTGGCAGCCGAACCTGACGATAATATACAAGCCGAACCGCAAGAGGTTGTGGACGAACAAGCAGAGGCAGAGCCAACAAATGAAATGTCTGTGCCGGAGGCTGGTTTCTTGCCAGAGGCCAACGGCATGGAAGAAAACCAAGATGCTCCCGACAGCGGGCTGTT
Organism: uncultured Prevotella sp.; assembly: GCA_938028745.1. Lineage (GTDB taxonomy): Bacteria > Bacteroidota > Bacteroidia > Bacteroidales > Bacteroidaceae > Prevotella. Next base: position 85,144 of record CALIZL010000020.1, on the reverse strand, counting down.
GGCACAATTGCAGGCCAAGATAAATGCTCGCAACGAGGGTTCGAACGATAGGCCAGACCCGATAAGGGAAGGGTATTGGGAAGGCGACCCTGGCGATGGAACTGATTTCATCACCGTTGTTGACTTACCTATCGAAGACCAAGGCGCGTTGCCTAACTACGACATCTTCGATAATCCCACCAATGGGATGCCTAATGCCGGCTATCAGCAGCCAGAACCAGTGCAACCGGCACAACCTGCTTACGACTTTTCTGACTTGATAACGGCCGATGGTGTACTCGAAATTATGCCCGACGGCTACGGTTTCTTGCGTTCGAGCGATTACAATTATCTTTCTTCGCCCGACGATGTGTACGTTTCCACACAGCAAGTGAAGAAATACGGTTTAAAAACGGGCGATGTAGTACAGAGTAGGGTGCGTCCTCCACGCGAAGGCGAGAAGTATTTCCCGCTGACAAGCATCGACATGATTAATGGTAGGGTGCCAGATGAAATACGCGATCGCGTTCCTTTCGAGCATCTTACGCCGCTATTCCCCGACGAAAAGTTCAATCTTTGTGGTAATCCTGCCACAACAAACCTTTCAACGCGCATCGTAGACTTGTTCTCGCCCATAGGAAAAGGACAGCGTGCACTTATTGTGGCGCAACCCAAGACAGGTAAAACCATCTTGATGAAGAACATCGCCAACGCCATTGCAGCCAATCATCCCGAAGCATACCTGATGATGCTGCTCATCGACGAGCGCCCTGAAGAAGTTACGGACATGGCTAGAACGGTGAACGCAGAGGTTATCGCCTCTACATTTGACGAACCGGCAGAACGCCACGTGAAGATTGCTGGCATCGTACTTGAAAAAGCGAAGCGCTTGGTTGAGTCGGGACATGATGTAGTTATCTTCCTCGACTCTATCACACGTCTGGCCAGAGCATACAACACCGTCAGTCCTGCAAGTGGCAAGGTGCTTACGGGTGGTGTGGATGCCAACGCCCTTCAAAAGCCCAAACGCTTTTTCGGTGCAGCTAGAAATGTGGAAAACGGCGGTTCGCTTACCATCATCGCCACGGCACTTATCGACACGGGTAGCAAGATGGACGAAGTGATATTCGAAGAGTTTAAGGGTACGGGTAACATGGAATTGCAACTAGACCGCTCGCTAAGCAACAAGCGAATATTCCCGGCCGTAAATCTTGTTGCATCAAGTACGCGCCGCGACGACCTGTTACAAGACAGGACAACCCTCGACAGGATGTGGGTGTTGCGCAAGTACATATCAGATATGAACCCGATAGAGGCCATGAATTCTATTCACGACCGCTTAAACGTTACCAAAGACAACGACGAGTTCTTGCTATCAATGAACGCTTGACGTGGAGTGGGGCGTGAGCCTCGCTCAATTGTGACGAAAGGCGAAAGGCAAAAATGCGAAACAGCCGATCTGTAAACGGTGCAAATCGGTAGGCACAGTTAAGAAAGATAATGACAAGACTTTTCTTAAAGCGTATTTTTTACTAAACATTCGCCAGGTAATAATATGCTCGTGGTTTTTGAAAGGAAATAGAGTGGGGTGTGTCAACATAGATGAACCCCATCTGTAAACAAGGTCAAACATCACTAAACAGTAAAAAAGCCATCTTGATATAGCAAATAATACACAAAAAGTGGCCAATAAGAGCAATATTAAAAATAAAACATCAAAAAAAAGTAACATTCTTGTTGTATTAATAAAATAATGATTATATTTGCACCATCAGTAGGCATTTAGTTTTTATAGTATGGTACAGTTAGTAGAAACAAAAGGTAAAAAGAGAGATTCGCAAATCTTCATCAATCCCCAATTGATGGGTACGTTGGCAAAAAACATTTGCCAGGAGATTTCTGTAAATCAAAAGTACAAGGACAAAACTTACTCTGCAAAGCAACTTGCAAAGGATTTAGGAACGAATACGAGGTATATCTCAACTGTTATTAACAGGCAATTCAATACCAACTATACGTCCTTCGTTAACAAGTTCCGTATCCAAGAAGCCATGAAGCTGTTGAAAGACAAGCGTAAGGCACACCTCACCATTGAGGATGTATCGGATGCAGTGGGGTTCTCTACACGTCAGTCGTTCTACACTTCGTTTAAGAGGTTCACTGGAATGACACCAAGGGAATATCGAATATCCCCCGAAAATGACAGGTAAACAATTTTATCTCCACGCAAATTAATGCGTGGAGATAATTTTTTGCACTCAAAACAAAGTAATAATCATGAAAGAAACAGGCACATTTAACTATGCCGACGAACGATTTGCCGACTTGCAGATGCTTCGTTACAGGCTACCACAATTTGAAAAACTTTCGCTTCAACAGAAGAAATACATATATTATCTATCGCAAGCCACACTGTGCGGTAGAGACATCACCACAGACCAATTTGGAAAATATAACCTCCGCATAAGGAAAACACTGGAAACACTCTATACGGAACTCGATGCAAGTGCCGACAAGGATAACTACGATAAGTTGGCTTTGTACTTGAAGCGTGTATGGTTTTCTAATGGTATCTATCACCATTATGCCAACGACAAAATACAACCCGACTTCTCGGAGACTTTCTTTCGTGCTGCGGTTAAGCAGATGCCAATAGATAAGTTGCCGATGACAGGTTATAACTCTGTCGAGGAATTGTGCGATGAACTATGTCCAGTGATGTTCAACCCAGAGACATTACCCAAAAGAGTGAACAAAGCCGATGGGGTGGACTTGGTAAAGACTTCGGCTTGCAACTATTATGAGGGTGTAAGTCAACAGGAAGTGGAGGAATTCTACAACGAAAAAAAGGCCGCCGCAGGCGACAACTCGCCTTCGTGGGGTTTGAACTCAAAACTCGTAAGGGGCGATAAAGGGCTAGAAGAAAAGGTTTGGAAAGAAAATGGTGCGTATGGCGAGGCCATTCGTCACATTATATATTGGTTGGATAAGGCGAAAGGCGTTGCTGAAAACCAACAACAGCAGCGCGTTATCGACTTATTAATAAGATATTATCGCACAGGCGACCTGCATTTGTTTGACGAGTATTCGATAGAATGGCTCAAAGAGCAAGCAGGTAACGTGGATTTTATCAACGGATTTATCGAGGTTTATGGCGATCCGCTGGGCATCAAAGCCTCGTGGGAGGGCATTGTAGAATATAAAGACTTGGAGGCAACGCGCCGAACACGTCTTATCAGCGACAATGCGCAATGGTTTGAAGACCATTCGCCCGTCGACTCGCGATTTAAAAAGGCCGAAGTGCGTGGCGTTACAGCCAACGTTGTGTGTGCGGCAATGCTCGGTGGAGACGAATATCCCTCTACGGCTATCGGCATTAACCTGCCCAACGCCGATTGGATTAGGGCGCAACATGGGTCGAAAAGTGTAACAATTAGCAACATTACCGACGCGTACAACAAGGCGGCGAAGGGTAACGGCTTTAAAGAAGAGTTCGTTATTGACGAAGAAACACTGGAAATTGTGTCTCGTTACGGCGATATTTGCGACGACTTGCACACCGACTTGCACGAATGTTTGGGGCATGGCAGTGGTAAATTGCTGCCCGGCGTTAGTCCTGATGCACTGAAAGCCTACGGAAACACCATCGAAGAGGCTCGCGCCGACCTCTTTGGCTTGTATTATATGGCCGACGATAAGCTGCAAGAGTTGGGCTTGTTGCCCAATAAAAACGCTTTCCGCTCACAATATTATACGTATATGATGAACGGACTGATGACCCAATTGACTAGAATAGAGCGCGGAAAGGACATCGAAGAGGCACACATGCGCAACAGGGCACTCATTGCCCATTGGACTCTTGAACACGGAAGAGGTGCTGTTGAGTTGGTAAAACGCGAAGGGAAGACATACGTTCGGATAAACAACTATGAACAATTGCACCGCTTGTTCGGCGAACTTTTGGCCGAAGTGCAACGCATTAAGAGTGAGGGCGACTTTAACGCAGCTCGCAATCTAGTTGAGAATTATGCTGTTAAGGTAGACGGTGAACTACATGCCGAAGTGCTGGAACGTTTTGCCAAGCTAGATATTGCGCCTTATAAGGGCTTTATCAATCCCGTATATAAGCCCATACTGAATAGTGAGGGGGACGTTGTAGACGTAGAAGTAGATTACTCGGAAGCTTACGATGCACAAATGTTACGTTATTCTAACGAGTTCGGTTTCCTTGTTTAAGAAGGCGAAAAGAAAGAAAACCAATTTAACAAACACAAAGGGTAGGGGAGCGGAGCTTGTTATTTGAACTCGATAACGGCTCAATCAGGATAACAAGACTTCTCCCCAGGCTCTTCAACATAATAATTTGAAATTAGCAATGAACGAAGATACACATAGCAAACTGATGGCGATAAAACAATCGTTTCGGCTCTTTATGGACGGCACAACCTCGCGTTCTATGGCTCAGAAAGGCATAGGATATAAAATTAATTGGGGAGTTCCGTTCCACGAACTGCGTAAAATGGCCGCACCATACGCGCCCAACTACGAACTGGCCATTGAGCTTTGGAAAGAGAACATACGCGAATGTAAGATTATGGCCACCTTGATTATGCCGCCCGAACGCATGTCGCCCGAACTAGCTGACGTGTGGACGGAGCAGCCTTTGCAACAAGAAATGGCCGAGATGCTGGCCTTCAACTTGCTGCAACACGTTGATTTCGCGCCTGCATTGGCCTACCAGTGGATGGCGAGCGACCGAATGGATAGGCAGATATGCGCCTATCAGCTTTTGGCGCGCCTTTTTATGAAAGGTAGCGAACCCAATGAGCGTGGCTTAGACGAATATCTCGACCAGGTTAGCGTTGCTTTGCAAAGCGATAACCTCGGCGTAAGGCATGCTGCTAGTGCTAGTTTGCAAAAGCTGGCCATGCTGGGTGATAGCTACGAACAACGGGTTGACGAACTGTTGGCGCGCTTGTAAGCACCTTGACGATGTAGAAACACCAGCCACCCACTTGCGCAGGTAAGCCATCGCAGAGCTACATTTTTGCGATGAAACGCGCGCTTTTCGGATATTTATCGTAACTTTGTAGGGCTGACAAAGAAATGAAAATGAAACAAGACAGCAAAAGGCAGGCCCGAAAAATACTCGACCAATATCTGGAAACGAACAATTATAGGCGGACGTCTGAGCGTTACGCCATTCTCGATGCAGTGTTTAGCATAAAGGGACATTTCTCACTCGACCAGCTAAACGAGTACATAAAGAACCAAAACTTCAAGGTTAGTAGGGCCACATTATATAATACACTGCGGCTGTTCATCAAGTTAAGGCTTGTGGTTAGGCATAAACTAATAGACGGAACCAAGTACGAGGCACGCACAAAGAACGACAATCACTGCCATCAGGTGTGCACAATGTGCGGTTCGGTGACTGAGGTGAACCTGCCAGAGATAACAACCACGCTAGAGCAAGTGCGGCTAAAAGGCTTCGAAAGCGATGGTTTCGCGCTTTATCTTTATGGTGTGTGCAATGCATGCCAAAAGAAAATGAAGTGAAGTTTGCAGGAAATAACAATACACATATTATATATATGAAGACAGGAAAAGTAGACGTTCTTCTGGGATTACAGTGGGGCGATGAAGGCAAAGGTAAGGTTGTGGACGTGCTAACGCCACAATATGATGTCGTTGCACGCTTTCAAGGCGGTCCCAACGCAGGTCATACGTTAGAGTTTAATGGTCAAAAGTTCGTCTTGCGGAGCATTCCTTCTGGCATATTCCAAGGCGGAAAAACAAATATTATCGGCAATGGCGTGGTGCTTGCACCCGATTTGTTCATGGCCGAGGCAAAGGATTTGGAGAAAAGTGGGCACGACTTGAAGAAGTGTCTGCATATATCTAAGCGCGCACACCTTATCATGCCAACCCATCGTGTGTTGGATGCTGCCTACGAAGCACTGAAAGGCGACAAGAAAGTGGGCACTACTGGCAAGGGAATTGGGCCAACTTATACCGATAAAATATCGCGTTCGGGATTGCGCGTGGGTGACATCTTCGAAGGATTTGAAGAAAAATACGCCCAACATAAAGAGCGTCACCTCAGCATTTTGCGCAGTATGAACTATACCGACTTCGACATTAGCGAAGTTGAAAAGACTTGGATGGAGGGCATTGAATATATGCGCCAGTTCAATATCGTTGACAGCGAGTTCGAACTTAACAGCCTTTTAAACGAAGGGAAAGCCATTCTATGCGAAGGTGCACAAGGAACAATGCTCGATGTAGACTTTGGTAGCTATCCATATGTAACCTCTTCGAACACCATTACGGCAGGTGCATGCGCCGGTTTGGGCATCGGTCCTAACAAGATAGGCGACGTTTACGGCATTATGAAAGCCTATTGCACGCGCGTTGGAGCAGGTCCGTTCCCCACAGAACTGTTCGATGAAACAGGGAAAAAGCTGCGCGACCTGGGCCACGAGTATGGTGCCGTTACAGGTAGAGAACGTAGATGCGGTTGGATTGACCTCGTTGCGCTGCGCTATTCGATTATGATAAATGGCGTAACTCAACTCATCATGATGAAAAGCGACGTGCTAGACACATTCGAAACCATTAAGGCCTGCGTGGCTTACGAAAAGGACGGCCAACGAATTGACCATTTCCCATTCGACATCGAACACGGAATAACCCCCGTTTACGAAGAACTGAAAGGCTGGCAAACCGACATGACGCAGTTTACTAGCCAGGAACAGTTCCCCCAAGCATTCAAGGATTACATTGATTTCTTGGAGAAACAACTGCAAACACCCATTAAAATCATCTCTATCGGACCAGATAGAAGTCAAACCATCGTTAGGAAAAAGTAATGAACAAACCATCCATACCCAAAGGAACAAGGGACTTTTCACCGGCCGAAATGGCCAAACGGAACTATATTTTCGACACCATTAAGGGTGTTTACGCCCTTTACGGCTATCAACAAATAGAAACACCCTCCATGGAAACGTTGCAAACGCTCATGGGGAAGTATGGTGAAGAAGGGGATAAGCTATTGTTCAAAATCCTTAATTCGGGCGATTTCATCGGCAAAGTGCCTGCCGAGGAGTTCGTAAGCGACAATGTATTGAAACTGGCAGCCAAGATTTGCGAGAAGGGATTGCGCTACGACCTCACTGTTCCCTTTGCTCGCTATGTTGTAATGCACCGCGACGAGCTGCAAATGCCGTTCAAGCGCTATCAAATTCAACCCGTATGGAGAGCCGACCGCCCACAGAAGGGTAGGTATAGGGAGTTTTATCAATGCGATGCCGACGTGGTTGGGTCAGACTCTTTGCTTAACGAAGTGGAACTGGTGCAAATCATTGACACGGTATTCACCAAGTTCGGCATCAACGTTCAGATAAAACTGAACAACAGAAAGATACTTGCCGGTATTGCCGAGTATATTGGGCAACCCGACAAAATCGTCGATATCACCGTGGCAATAGATAAGCTCGACAAGATTGGTGTTGAGGCGGTGAATGCCGAAATGTTGGCCAATGGAATTTGTCAAGACGCTGTTGACAAGCTGCAACCCATACTTACCATGTCGGGAACCAACGTTGAGAAACTCGAAACCATTGCCCAAACCATCGCCACATCAGAAATTGGCGTGAAAGGGGTAGAGGAGACGCGTTTTATTTTGGAGAAGATAGCGGCTGTTGGGCTGAAAAACGAATTGCAACTTGACCTTACTTTGGCACGCGGACTAAACTATTACACGGGTGCAATTTTCGAGGTGAAGGCCAAAGACGTGGCCATTGGAAGTATAACCGGTGGTGGTCGTTACGATAATCTTACTGGGATATTCGGCATGCCTGGGCTTAGTGGCGTGGGTATCAGCTTTGGGGCTGACCGTATTTACGACGTGTTGAACACGCTAGACCTTTATCCGCAGAACACAACACAAGCTACACAGGCGCTATTCATCAACTTTGGCGAGGCCGAATCCGACTATTGCTTGCCAATAGCCAGCCAAGTGCGTGCCGCAGGCATATCAGTTGAGCTTTATCCTGATTGTGCCAAGATGAAAAAGCAAATGGCCTATGCCAACGCCAAGGGCATTCCTTTTGTGGTTTTAGCCGGCGAAAGCGAGATAAGTCAAGGCAAAGTTACGCTGAAAAACATGCTCACGGGCGACCAACAGCTAGTTTCGGCCGAAGAACTTATTGCCAAAATCACATCAAAGAACTCTTAAACCACCACGATATGGAGATGGACGTTTATCATAAGTTGCTCGAAAACGGCATTAGGCCGTCTACACAACGGCTCGCCATCATGAATTTCTTGCTCACACATCCAACGCATCCCACGGTAGACGAGGTGTATCAAGGATTGTGCAACGAAATCAAGACGCTGAGCCGAACCACTGTTTACAACACATTAAGAATGTTTGCCGAAAAGAATTTGGCGCAAATGATAACCATCAACGAGCACCATGTGTGCTACGATGGTTGCATTAGTCCGCACAAACATTTTTATTGCAACCGTTGTGGCCATGTTTTCGACATCTTCGACGATACGTCTGCAGAACTTCCACAGGCAATGAACATTGATGGACACCAAGTCTTGGAAACGCAAGTTTACTATCGCGGCATCTGCAAAAAATGTTTGAACAATACAGCTGGTCAGGATAGCAACTAATCTTATAAAGGTAGATACAGGTAAAGCCTGCCACAATCAATCATTATAATTAAGGATAAGTCTGTTGCATCGCTCATAATTTGCATAATAGCCATGGGTTAATAGAAAACCGCCTGCTAACCAATGCTTTATAAAACTATAATGCCAATTATGATAAATAACAAGCGGATATAACTCCCCTAAGTGTTAAAAGTGTGCTAAAATGCAAATGTATTATGTCTTTATTGCACGCTAATTGCTTGTATTTTAGTATCTTTGCAGCGTTTTTCAAACAACATAAAGTCTAACTTTATTAATTTACTTTATTTATTATTTATGTCTAATTTAAAAAATGTACAGCCGCTGAGCGATTTCAACTGGCAAGAGTTTGAGAACGGCAGCCCTGTAGAAGTAAGCAAGGATGCTCTTGAAAAGGCTTACGATGAAACCCTTAACAAGGTTTCTGAGCATCAAGTTGTTGATGGTTCTGTTATCTCCATCGACAAGAAGGAAGTTATTGTTAACATCGGTTACAAGAGCGACGGTGTTATTCCCGCTTCCGAATTCAGATACAATCCCGACCTAAAAGTTGGCGACACTGTTGAAGTTTACATCGAAAATCAGGAAGACAAAAAGGGTCAACTGATTCTTTCGCACAAGAAAGCACGCCTTAGCAAAAGCTGGGAACGTGTTAACGCCGCTCTTGAAAACGAAGAAGTTATTCAAGGTTACATTAAGTGCCGCACCAAAGGTGGCATGATTGTAGACGTCTTCGGCATCGAAGCCTTCCTCCCAGGAAGTCAAATCGACGTACATCCCATCAGAGACTACGACGTATTTGTTGGCAAAACCATGGAATTTAAGGTGGTTAAAATCAACCAAGAGTTCCGCAACGTGGTTGTTTCGCACAAGGCTCTTATCGAAGAAGAACTTGAAGCACAGAAGAAAGAAATCATTTCCAAGCTTGAAAAAGGACAGATCCTTGAAGGTACGGTTAAGAACATCACCACCTACGGCGTATTCGTTGACCTTGGTGGCGTTGACGGACTTATCCACATTACCGACCTTTCTTGGGGCCGCGTAAGCGATCCGCACGAAGTGGTTAGCTTGGATCAGAAGATAAACGTGGTTATTCTCGACTTCGACGATGAGAAACGCCGCATCGCATTGGGTCTCAAACAACTCACTCCCCATCCTTGGGATGCGCTCGACCAAAGTCTCAATGTGGGCGACCACGTTAAGGGTAAGGTTGTTGTCATTGCCGACTACGGAGCATTCGTTGAAATTGCACCTGGTGTAGAAGGCTTGATTCACGTTTCAGAAATGTCGTGGAGCCAGCACCTAAGAAGTGCACAAGACTTCATGCACGTTGGCGACGAGGTAGAGGCTGTTATCCTTACACTCGACAGAGACGAACGTAAGATGTCGCTTGGCATCAAGCAGTTGAAGGACGACCCATGGGAAACCATCGAGGTTAAATATCCCGTTGGCAGCAAGCACACCTCTAAGGTTAGAAACTTCACCAACTTCGGTATCTTCGTTGAACTTGAAGAAGGTGTAGACGGACTTATCCACATCAGCGACCTTTCTTGGACTAAGAAGGTTAAACATCCCTCTGAATTCACACAAGTTGGTGCTGAAATCGAGGTTGTTGTTCTCGAAATAGACAAAGAGAACAGACGTTTGAGCTTGGGTCACAAGCAACTCGAAGAGAATCCTTGGGACACTTACGAAACGCTTTACACCCCAGGCAGCGTTCATCGCGGAAAGATTTCCGAAATGATGGACAAGGGTGCTGTTATCACACTCAACGAAGGTGGCGAAGGTTTCGCAACTCCCAAGCACCTCGTTAAGGAAGATGGCACACAGGCTCAACTGGGCGAAGAACTCGACTTTAAGGTTATCGAGTTTGTGAAAGACACCAAGCGTATCATTCTGTCGCACAGCCGCACCTTCGAAGAAGGAAAAGACGATGTGAAGCCCGCAAGAAAACAACACGCTGCTAAGAAGTCTGAGTCTTCTGTTCAAATCAACAATGTTGCGGCAGGTACTACCCTTGGCGACATTGACGTATTGGCAGACTTGAAGGCTAAGCTTGAAAAAGGAAAATAAATTCTCATGCCCATTAGGGCTAATTCCTCCTAATAAATTGAATGCGCACCTTGGACTTGTTCCAAGTGTGCGCATTTTTTTGTTTAACCATTAATCACCATGTAATTAAAATGTCAACTTCTCAGTGTGGATTTTAACATCGTAAGTGGCTTTGTCACTCCCCAATAGCCCACCCCACCGCAAACAATCAATTCAGAGACGAGCTGTTTTGGGTGTGCCAAATAAACTCACGAAGACCTAACAACTTCCCGAGTACATCAACTCATCAACTTACAAACTCAAAAAAACATCAACTAATAAACTCTCAATCTCATCAACTTACCAACCCATTAACTCATCAATCCAGAAAACTTAAATTATTATTTTTATTTTACAATATCGCTCTAAATTTCACTCCGTTCTAGCGAGAATATTGGCTAAAAAGTAGGTAAATAGCCACTAATTCTAGCCTTTCACTCTTTTTGTTTTGTCTATTTTAAAGACTACAACCTGCATTTTGCACCATTTTGCCTTTCTAGTTTGGTTGCTAGCTCATCATTTTTCAAGCCCATTTTCTCACTTTTAGCCCCTAAAACCTCACTTTTTAATGGATATTTTGCCCCTTTGAGCCATGTTTTTAATGGATCGAGAAGGTTTTATTTATACCGCCGCGTTGGATATTTATGCTTTTCCTTGCGCATTTAGCGGCATTTTGGGCTGCAATTAGCACCATTTTACCTTGCATTTAGCACCAAAACGCATTGCATTTTGCACCAAAATGCACTGCATTTAGCAGCATATTGCACCTCATTTCGCTAAAAAAGGCTCGAAATATGGTGCAATTGACAGTTTGTTGTAATAAATATTCATTCTTCAACATCCGAGAACTAGCCCCTTTTTGTATCAAAACAAACCTTCGCGAGAATCGTTTTTTTGCGGTACGATGGCCAATTGTTGAACGAAAAGGGCACTCATAATGTTAAATTCTTGACTTAAAACTATACAAAAAACGATTATACTCTGCATACAAGTGCATGGGCAACGGCAGAGATAACACATACGCTGACGTACGTCTGCGCGAACGTTTGCAGGACATGCTGGGCATGGTCTGTGGAAGCAGCACCATGCAAACGCGGAAGTTATACCTTACCGTTGACAGCCCGTTTTCGGCTTGTAGAGAATGCATTGAATGGCTCCTGCTAGCTCATTTTTTGAGAGACAACCACGTTTTGCCGCAGACAAATGGTGCATAATTTCAGATTTCATCACATCTTTTCGTTGTGCTCTTTACAATGGTATTTCCCATTTTATTTAAAGAAAAAATACTCTAATCCTTCTAACTACGTCAAGAGAATAAACAGACAAGATGCCGACAAGCAAGCGGAAGGTGGACAAGGTGCGATGAGTTCAAACTAAAACATTTGACAAGCGGCCTGATGAGCGATTGGGGTTTAACCAGAATTCCCCCACCCTATTATGTCTTTAACCACTTCGCAGCCTACAACAATACCAGCTGCGGCAGGCACAAAGGCATTGCTGGCAGGCACATGTTTCTTTCCTTTGGGCTTGTGTGCGCCTTCATCATCGGCCAAATTCTCATTGGTGGTAGCATTATCTGCACATTCCGAATTATTCTGCCCCAGTGGTTTCAGCGGTTGTTCTTCGCTAAACACCACCTTCACTCCGGCAATGCCCAGTGCCCTTAACTTTTTTCTCATCACTTTGGCCAAGGGGTCCATAGTGGTTTTCGATATGTCGGCCACCCTAAATGCCGTTGCATCCATCTTGTTTGCTGCCCCCATGCTCGATATGATGGGGATGCCAAACAGCTTGCAACGCCTTATCAGTTCAATCTTTGCCGTGATGGTGTCGATACAATCCACCACATAATCATATTGTTTCAAGTTTACCTCGTCTGCATTTTCCGGCAAATAAAACATCTTAAACTTGCCAACCACACATGTAGGATTAATGTCGTAAATGCGTTTCTCTATCGCATCAACCTTCGCTTGTTCTAGCGTAGAGTGCAAAGCAATCACTTGTCGGTTCAGATTAGTTATGTTTACCGTGTCTGCATCAAAAACATCAATGTTGCCAACACCACTTCTAGCCAACACTTCTACCGCATAACCTCCTACTCCACCCACGCCAAATACAGCCACTTTGCTACCTTTAAGTCGCTCTACGGCATCTTTGCCAACAAGCATTTCGGTTCTGCTAAATTGATTTTCCATACTTTCCTATCTGTGTTTACGCTTATGGCATGTCCCAACAAGTGCGTTTAACCAGCTACACCAGTGCAGCATTCAGCGCAACTTCCCATTCCATGCCCCATTTATCCTCTATTTTCTTCGAGTAGTTCTTTATCAAATAATAGTCGTTTGCATCCTTATGATACGCAAAACAGCTGTTAACCCCTTGAATAATCCATTTTAAAACATCCTTTTCATTATCGTCCAACACATTGAGCGACACATAGCTTACAAGTTCTTGTACCTTAGCCACATCAAACTCTCCTAGTTCAAATAGCTTATAGCAAAAAGTATCCTCCACTTCGTCGTCCTTGTTGGCCACAATCAAACTTTGTTTTTTGTCTTTGCGTTCTAAATGTTCTGTCCTCATGTTTGTTTAATTTACGATGCACGTTGTACCGAGGTTAGCAAACCAACACGGTAGCCCTTTCTTGGTGATGCAGCTTAAAGCCTCTCAAAAAGATAGCGTTTCCAACTATTTTAATAAAACACGTCTACGCCTTTCTCTAAACCATCGTTGTTCAGCGTGCGGTTTGCCTTATTCTTCCCTTTTCCAAAGTTGAGTCGATATGTTGCGCCCAACACAAGCATGTTGGCGTTGTTTCTTATGCTCTGTATTTGATGTTCGGGATGAACGTCTGACACAATTATACGTTCATATTTAGCTCCATGTTGGGTAAATAGGTTTGCGCCCATCATCGAGAAATGCCAGTTTTTATATTGATACTGCACTTTTATCATGTTCCATCTCTCATTAGAATAATAGGTGTTTCCTTGTAATTCAAACTTGGGCTCAATCTCATGTTTTGCCGACAGCACCCATTTCCCAAAATACATGGCAGCACTTAACGAGGCGTAAAAACGTTTGCGCGAATGGGTTTGGGTAGGCAACGGTACCTGATAGCTATCCCAACCTACGTTACCCCATAACGTTGCAAAGCCAAATAGTTCTTTCGCAGACAATTCCAATTCGAGGTTTAGCTGATTAGTAGACTGTCCGTTAATCGCTTTGCTTAAAAACTTGTCATAGTATGGGTTCGAAACTTCGCTGATATAGCTATACGAATAATAGATGGGGTTAAACGTTTTGTTGTGCGACACCCACAAAGTAGACGTGAATTTTGCTTTGGAAAAGCGCAGATAAACCCTGTTCCGAAGATAGGTAGACGGCTTTAAGTTGGGGTTTCCTTGTCTAATGGATATGTCATCAATCACCTGTATCAAATCAGATTGTTGCGAAATTCCCGGTAACGAAGGATTAAGCAAAAACAAATAGTTTAGTGACCAATTAGGCGAGAAGGCATAATTGGCATTGACATTCACTTTCATCCGTACGGCATTGGTTTTATAGGCATTGTTATCAGCATAATTGTAGATGCCACTAAGATTTAAACCATAACTCAGTTGTTTTGCGTTACCCACTATTTGTGCATACAACGTTATGCGATTTTGGTTTATCGTTGCTTGCTTTAATACACCATTTTCCAGCTGCATGTTGTCTGTTGCATTATAATAGTTTTGTATTCCCACACTGGTTCTTAGGGCTTTAAAGGTCTTGGAATACATGATGTCTGCACCAACACGCCACGACTTGTTCTCGGTTGAGCTTATCAACGTGTCGTTATTTAGGGGGTTGGCGTATACATTCATATAATCCCTGTCGTAAGTTCCTGACGAACGTCTACCATAAACGTTTGCTTCAATGTGTTGGGTCTTGTTTAATTGCTTGCGAAAGAACAGGTCGAAATTGGGCGAAACAAAACCAAGTTTCCAGCGTATGTGGTTTGCATAACTAGATATATTGCCCTTGTAACTTTGCGTATTCCACGAATTATCGCTGATTTTTTGGTCTTCAAAGCCAATCCCAACCTTTGTCGACATCATGGTATTGGGGTTGTGCGAATAGGTATAAGCCAATGATAACTCGTTACTCAAATAGTTGAAGTCGCTAGGCGTTCCGTTCCTTTCTCTCAACACAGGCTCATCCCTGCCGATAAAATCACCTTTCGAGCTTATCTCTTTTTTGTTATAGTCGCGCCAATTGGCAGCATAGTTCAGTTCCCATTCCGATTTTCCGTGGTGGTAATCAATGCCAACATTGCCATTGAGAAATCCCGTTGTTACACCAGTCAGTACATTAGCCATCACTGAGCCGCCGTTTATACTGGGATTAAGAATAATGTTAATCACGCTTTTCCCATCATAACGTAGGTCGGGTGTGTCATAATATTCTATGCGCGATACGTTTTTAGGGTTCAATGAGAGTATTTTACTTAGCTCGCATGGCTTTCCGTTGACCTTAAACACAGGCGTGGAATTGTCTACCTGCACCGTTTGCAATATCTCGTTAACAGCTAGACCTGGCATTTTATACTGTAAAGCGTTGAGCAAGGACAGTCCGTTTGCCGACTGCCCCAACTCCTTTTTTGAAGGAATGATTATGTAACGGCCAGCTTTCTGCATAACCGACTCTGCCGTTACAACGACATCACCCAGCGTTACTTGGCGTTCGAAGAGCGTTATCGTACCCAAATCCACAAACTGACTGGATGTTCCCGATATGTTGATTTGCAAAGGAACGAACGTATCTTTTGTTATTTCGATAGATAATGTAGAGTCGTTTACTTCGGCAGATACGAACTGCCCTGCCTGGTTTGTCTCTATTTCTATTACCTTTGTGCCGTCTTTGTTTATACCAAGAACGAGTGCCTTGAACAAAGGTTTGCCAGTTGCATCTACAACTGCTCCTTTAACTACGTAGGCTAATGCAGATGCTGCTTGAGCAAGCAGCAACAAAGCAATGACGGCTTTAAGCGAAAGTGGTTTCATGTGTCTAACGTTGTGGGGATGGGTGAGATTGAAAGCAAAGGATTGGGAGATAATCAAAAGACGGATGATAAACGAATGGAAATCCCCTATCAGTGTTATGCCAATTGGGGATTTCCTATGCAATTTTGAAAGTCTAAATCTACTTTAATTCAGTTCTTCATAGCCTTAACACATTCTTAAACAAAATGTGTTATGCTTTTGAAAAACAAAATGTTATAAGCCTAACGATTTCTTAATCTCTTCGATCTTAACGTCGGCCTCCTTGTTGCAACGTTCAAAGCAGCCCGCACATTTCATTTCGCCTTTCACTTCAAGGTAGAACTTAATCTTTGGTTCAGTACCAGAAGGGCGAACAGACACCTTTGTGCCGTCTTCGCAGAACCATTGCAGTACGTTGCTTGTTTCGGGCATGTCGAGTTTTGTTACCACTCCGTTGCCGTCGGTTTGCTCCAACGTTTTGTAATCTTTGGCAACGACAACCTTCGAACCTGCAATCTCTTTGGGAGGATTGCTGCGGAAGTTCTCCATCATTGCCTTTATTTCGTCGGCTCCACTCTTTCCGGGTTTCACTACGTTGATGGTAAACTCCTTGGAGAAACCATACTCCAAGTAGATGTCCATCAGCAATTCGTAAAGCGTTTTGCCTTGATCTTTGGCATAAGCGCAAATCTCAGCCAACAGCGAGCAGGCCGAAACGGCATCCTTATCGCGAACGAAGTCTTGCGCCATAAAGCCATAACTTTCTTCGCCGCCACCGATGTATTGCTGCTTTCCTTCCGACTTACGTATCTCGTTGGCAATCCATTTAAAGCCCGTATAGCAGTCGCGCATCTCGATATGGTTCTTATCGGCAATCTTCTTGATAACTTCCGTGGTAACGATAGTCTTCACAATGAAGTCGTTTGGTTTCATCTTACCCGTCTTGATGCGGTTGGTGATGATGTAATAGAGGAAAAGCAGGCAAGTTTGGTTGCCGTTGATAAGCACCCATTCGCCCTTATCGTTCTTGCAAGCCATGCCCACGCGGTCGGCATCGGGGTCGGATGCCATAACGATATCGGCGTCAATCTCCTTGGCATCGCGTAGTGCAAGGGTTAAAGCCTCGCCGTTTTCGGGGTTAGGACTAACCACTGTGGGGAAGTCGCCACTTCTTACCATCTGTTCTTTCACGCAATGTACGTTTTCGAACCCCCATAGTTTGAGCGAGCGTGGAATGAGCATCATACCCGTACCGTGTAGTGGTGTGTAAACGATTTTGAGGTCTTTCTGGCGTTCGATAACTGCCGGGTCGATGCTAATGGTTTTCACCATGTCGAGGTAAATCTTGTCAACCTCCTCGCCAATAATCTCAATCAGTTCGGGATTACCCTTAAATTTCACGTCGGCCACCTTCACCTTGTTCACCTCATCGATAATTCCCTTATCGTGCGGAGCCAGTACTTGTGCGCCATCTTCCCAATAAGCCTTGTAGCCGTTATACTCTCTGGGGTTGTGGCTAGCCGTAATGTTCACACCACTTTGGCATCCGAAGTGCCTGATGGCAAACGAACACTCTGGCGTTGGGCGCATATCGTCGAACAAATACACTTTGATGCCATTGGCAGAGAATATGTTTGCAACCGTCTCGGCAAACAAACGGCTGTTGTTTCGGCAGTCGTGGCAAACGGCAACCTTTATCTGCGGCAGGTTGGCAAAGTTCTTTTTCAAGTAATTGGCCAATCCCTGTGTAGCCATGCCCACGGTGTAGATGTTCATTCGGTTGCTGCCCGCGCCCATGATACCGCGCAAACCACCCGTTCCAAACTCCAGATCTTTGTAGAAGGCGTCGATAAGGCCAGTCTTATCTGCATTTTCCATCAGTCTTTTCACTTCGTTCCGCGTTTGTTCGTCAAACTCGGAAGTTAGCCATTGCTTGGCCTTTGCCTCGCATTGAGCTATCAGTTGAGCGTTATTCTCCATAATCTATTTATTAGTATATTAAATTTATGTTCACAATCAAGGCCGACAACGATGTCGTTATCAGCATGGCAAAGATAATAAAAAAATACTTTCGGGCGCATATTTTCATCCTTTAAAATAAGGAAAAAACAAAGTATCGGCCACATTTCTTTGGGATGTACGCATATTTTAGGTACATTTGCAAATAAATTTAGCGAAACAATAATTTAAAAACAACATCCGTATAGAACATCATGGAACTTTATTTCACTGGCATTGTCATAGCTGTAAGCACATTTTTTATCATTGGCATATTCCATCCCATCGTTATTAAGGTAGAATATTACTGGGGAACTCGCCAATGGTGGGTGTTTCTTATCTTAGGCATTGCCGCCATCTTAGTAGCCCTCATGGTAGCTAATGTTATCGTTTCTTCGATACTTGGCGTAATTGGCGCATCCTTTCTTTGGTCTATTGGCGAACTGTTTGAGCAGAAAAAGCGTGTAGAGCGCGGTTGGTTTCCCATGAACCCTAAACGCAAACACGCCTACAATCCAGAGCAAGAGAAGAAAGCCGCGTAGCCATGAAAGTGGAACTTTTGCTCGTTGGAAAAACGGTTAACAGTGTGTTTGTGGCTGGTATTGCCGACTATGCTAAGCGCATAGGCCACTATATGCCATTTAACATCAACGTTATTCCCGAACTTAAAAACACCAAAAACATCTCGGCCAATCAACAAAAAGAGGCTGAAGGCGAACTGATATTGAAGAAGTTGCAGCCAGACGACCATTTGGTGTTGCTCGACGAGCATGGTAAGGAGTTGCGTAGCATCGAGTTTGCCCAATGGTTGGAACGTAAACAGCACGTTGCGCGCCGCTTGGTGTTTGCCGTTGGCGGCCCTTATGGTTTTAGCGATGCGGTTTATGGTCGCGCGAACGAGAAGATAAGTCTTTCAAAAATGACGTTTTCTCACCAAATGGTGCGCCTAATCTTCACCGAACAGCTCTATCGCGCCTGCACAATTCTTAAAGGAGAGCCTTATCATCACGAGTAGAAACAGGCATCGAAATGGAGTTATGTACAATATTTGCGAATGAAAATGCGGTTATTTATTGCACATCGCACTCAGATAGAACTTAGAAAAGACTGGTGCCGCGCTGCTCCTCCATTTTGTTTTACTTAGATTATACGTGGGTAAGGTGTGCCATTCAATCACTAAAAACGTTTGGCTTTTTATTTGAGCTATCCGCATGCCGAAAGCTTAGATATTCGTTTTGGACTCATATTGTCTTATGGGCGAGTCGGCATATACCACAAACTAGCATCAGTACAGTCGCTTGTACCGAGGCTACAACGCCCCTTGTACTGACACTACAAGCCGCTTGTACTGCCACTACAAGCCGCTTGTACTGCCGCTACAAGATGCTTGTAGCATCACTACAAATGGCTTTGTACTGATACGTTAATCACAAAGTGGGTACACAAACAAAAGTTCAAAACCAATTCTTTTTTGCCTATAATGATGTGAAACATAGGCCAATTATTTTGTACTTATCGCGATTTGCGCTATCTTTGCACCCATATTTCGAAATAAAAACTTTTATTATACCATTTCATGAAACAGTACAAGTTAGTGGACAACGTGCTAGGGTGGCTCGCCTTTTTTATTACTGCCTTTGTATATTGTTCTACAATCGAACCCACTGCAAGCTTTTGGGACTGTCCTGAGTTTATAACCACAGGCTACAAATTGGAAATCGGACACCCACCTGGGGCACCTTTCTTCATGCTCACAGCCAATTTGTTCTCACAATTTGCCAGCGATGTAACGCAAGTGGCTAAGATGGTGAACACCATGAGCGCTTTGTTGAGTGCCACAACCATCCTATTCTTGTTTTGGACCATCACCCACCTTACGCGAAAGCTTATCGTTAAGGATTGGGGTAGCATGACGTTGAGCAAGCTTATCGCCATAGAAGGTTCGGGATTGGTTGGCGCGTTGATTTACACTTTCAGCGACACGTTTTGGTTTAGTGCCGTAGAAGGCGAGGTTTATGCCTATTCTTCGGCTTTCACTGCCATCGTGTTTTGGCTTATTCTGAAATGGGAAGACCATGCCGACGAACCTCATAGCGACAGATGGCTTGTGCTTATCATGTACATGACAGGTCTTAGCATCGGCGTTCACTTGCTTAACTTGCTTTGCATACCTGCCATTGTGCTGGTGTTTGTTTACCGCAAGTTCCCCAACATCGAGGTTAAAGGCTCGCTCCTTGCCCTTCTTGTGGCCTTCGTTCTCGTTGCAGCCGTGCTTTACGGCGTTATTCCGGGCATCATTACCGTTGGCGGATGGTTCGAGTTGTTCTTTGTTAACACACTTGGTATGCCGTTCAACACGGGTGAAGTGGTGTATATTGTGCTTTTGGTAGGTGCCATTATTTGGGCCATCTACGAGAGCTACTCGCAGAAAAGCGAGAAAAGAGAAAACATTTCCTTCATCGTTGCATTCGGTTTGTTGGGTGTTCCGTTCTACGGCTACGGCTGGTCGGCCTTCATCATTGGTGCAATTGTTCTCGGTATATTATATTATGTGTTGAGCTACAAGCGCAAGAACGAGGCCAAGAAGTTGGTTCCGCTCATCACTTCGCGTGTCAAGAACACGGTGTTGCTTTGCTTGCTGATGCTCATGATTGGCTATTCAAGCTACGCAGTTATCGTTATTCGCTCGCTGGCTAACCCACCAATGGACCAAAACTCGCCCGAAGACATCTTCACTTTGGGCAGTTATCTCAGTCGCGACCAATATGGCGACAACCCCCTACTCTATGGACAGGCCTTTACTTCGCAGGTGCAACTAGACAGAGAGGGCGACATGTGCAAGCCCCGAATGAAAGAGGGCGCGCCCATCTATCAGCGTAAGGAGAAGGCTAGCAAAGACGAGAAAGACTCTTATTTCGTTGTTAGCAGAAAGAACAAGTACGTTTATGCGCAGAACATGTTGTTCCCACGCATGTGGAGTCCACTTCATGCGCAATCGTATAACGACTGGTTAGGAGGCATAGACGGCTCGGAAGTACCTTACGACAGGTGTGGAGAAACCATGATGATAAAGATGCCGAGCCAGATGGACAACATTAGGTTCTTCCTTTCGTACCAATGTAACTTCATGTATTGGCGCTACTTCATGTGGAACTTTGCAGGAAGACAGAACGATATGCAAGGAAACGGCGAGTTGGAACACGGCAACTGGATATCGGGTATCAGTTTCTTAGATAACGCCCGACTAGGAGATCAAAGCAAATTGCCCGATGATTTGAAGGACAACAAAGGCCACAACGTTTACTATTGCTTGCCCTTGTTGCTGGGTCTTATCGGACTTTTCTGGCAAGCCTTCCGCGGACAACGTGGCATTAGGCAATTCTGGGTGGTGTTCTTCCTCTTCTTCATGACGGGGTTGGCCATCGTTATCTACCTTAATCAGACGCCATCGCAACCACGCGAACGCGACTATGCCTACGCAGCCTCGTTCTATGCCTTCGCCATTTGGTGTGGTTTGGGCGTTGCAGCCATTATCGACCTGCTTAAAAAGCGTATAAAGGTAGAAGGTACAATCGTTTCGGCCGTTGTTGCTGCGCTATGCCTTCTCATCCCTATACAAATGGCTTCGCAGAACTGGGACGACCACGACCGTAGCCATAGGGATACGTGTCGCGACTTCGGACAAAACTATTTGATGACCCTTCAAGACGAAGGCAACCCCATTATATTCACCAATGGCGACAACGATACATTCCCCTTGTGGTACAACCAAGAGGTGGAAGGCGTGCGTACCGATGCTCGTGTTTGCAACCTTAGCTACCTGCAAACCGACTGGTACATCGACCAGATGAAACGTCCTGCTTACAATTCGCCCTCAGTGCCCATCACATGGCCGCGACTTGAATTCTGTTCGGGAACCAACGAGTATGTTGAAGTGGTGCCACAAGCCAAACAACAGCTGCTCGACTTCTACAAAAACTATCCCAACGAGGCCAAAGCTAAGTATGGCGACGATCCGTTTGAGTTGAAGAACATCCTTAAAAACTGGGTTCGCTCTAAGGATAAGGACGCTCACTTCATACCCACCGACACGGTTTACGTCACTATCGACAAGGCGGCAGTGAGAAAGAGCGGCATGATGATGGCTAGCGACAGCATACCCAGCCGCATGGTGATTTCTCTGAAAGGCAAAAATGCCTTGTATAAGGGCGACTTGATGATGTTGGAGATGATTGCACAGAGCAACTGGGTACGTCCGATATACGTAGCCTCGACCGTCGGACAGGAGAATTACATGAACCTTGGCGACAACTTTGTGCAAGAAGGACTAGCCAACCGCATTACGCCATTCACAACAAATGCGCCAGGTGCGAAGAACTTCGACACGCAAAAGACGTACAACAACGTGATGAACCGCTACAAGTACGGCGGATTGTCGCGCAAGGGTATCTATATCGACGAAACGGTTATGCGCATGTGCTACACCCATCGCCGAATTATAGCTCAGCTGGCACTGCACCTTATCTCCGAAGGCGACAAGCAAAAGGCAAGCAAGGTGCTGCAAAAGGCTGATAAGGAACTGCCTGCTTACAACATCCCCTATAACTATATGAATGGCGGATTGGACATTGCTCGTGCTTACGCATTGCTTGGACAGACTGCGAAAGCTAAGGAAGTGGCAAATGCCGTGTGGACAAACGCCCAGCAATACCTTAACTGGTACTTGACGCTCGACGGCTCGCGCTTTGCCAATTCGATGAACGACTGCATGTACCAGATTTACGTTCTCAGGCAAGCTGCATCCGTAATGGGAATGGTTGACAAGCAAACGGCTGCCCAACAAGAGAAGAAACTGAACATGCTGTTTAAGCAATATCAGGAAAAAGGTGGGGCTATGCCCATGGGAGATGAATAAGGAATATACATGACGATGTGCAAAGCAGGTGTAAGAACGAGGTTTGGTCTTAGTCACGCGCAAATGCCCTTGGCTATGGGGAACGCTGGTTCTTGCACCTGCTGCACGTCTGACACTACGTTTGAACGATGATAATCGAACAACCCGCAATATGGTTACGTTGGCTTTATCCGCATGCCCTGTGGCGTATGGATAAGAACGACCGTTCCGTTTACCTCACTTTCGACGATGGCCCAATACCCGAATCCACCCCTTTCATTCTCGAAACGCTGGCTAAGTTTGGGGCTCGTGCCACCTTCTTTATGGTTGGCGAGAACGTTGAACGCTATCCCGAACTGTACCAACGCATTGTAGATGCTGGGCATCGGGTGGGAAATCATACCTATAACCACATGGGTGGGGCTAAGCACACCATCAAAACGTACACCAATAACGCAAAGCGGGCCGACGAACTGATACATTCCAACCTTTTTAGACCGCCCCACGGATGGATGCGCCCTAGCCAATACGCATGGCTAAGTCGTACATATAAGGTGGTGATGTGGGACCTCGTTACACGCGATTACTCGAAGTGGATGACGGCTGAAGACGTTCTCAACAACGTTAAGCGTTATGCGCGCAATGGCTCTATCATCACTTTTCACGATTCACTTAAAAGTATCGATAAGCTTCACTTTGCTTTACCTCAGGCATTAGAATGGTTAAAGGAACAAGGGTATGAGTTTAAAACTTTCGAATGACATCAAAGCCGAGGCCAAACGCCTTGGCTTTTTTGCTTGTGGCATAGCAAAGGCCGCGCCCGTAGAGCCTGATACGGCTGTCGAAGTGAGGCGGTGGCTCGACAATGAGTGCTTTGCTGAAATGGCATACATGAACAATTATACCGACAAACGCCTCAATCCGCAATTACTCATGCACGGTTTAAAGTCTATTGTGTGTGTAGCCATGAGCTATGCGCCTGCCCAACGCATGCCAGAAGGACAATATCAGCTGGCCAGCTACGCCTATGGGCAAGACTATCACGAAGTGGTGAAGGGTAAGTTGCGGCAGTTGGCAGCGCATTTCGGGTTCGAGCCATACATTGAAGAATGTGTTTCGCACTCCACTTCTGTTGCCGATAGTGCCCCAAGGTATAGAGTATTCTGCGACAGCGCGCCTATTTTGGAACGCTATTGGGCAGTAAAGGCAGGCTTGGGGTGGACAGGTAGAAACCATCAGCTTATTATTCCCAAGGCTGGCAGCATGTTTGTGCTGGGCGAATTGTTTCTCGACATCGAGCTAAGCTATGATGAAGAGATGCCCAACCGTTGTGGAAACTGCCACAAGTGTATAGATGTCTGCCCCACAAAGGCCCTTGGAACATGGCAAGACATTGCCAGCAAGAAGACATTCTTGTTTGATGCCAAGCGTTGTCTGTCGTATCAAACCATCGAATATCGGGGCGATTTAAATCCCGAAGTGGCCCAGGCTATGGGCGATACCATCTACGGATGCGACAAGTGTCAAACCATTTGTCCCTGGAACGCTCACCCCATAGCCACCAATATCGAGGAGTTGGCTCCCAAAGCCGAACTTCTGAACATGACGCGAGAACAATGGCACAACCTAACGGAAGACGATTACAGACGCCTTTTCAAGGGAAGTGCGGTTAAACGGGCCAAATATGCAGGGCTAATGCGAAACATTAAGGCCGTAGAGCAATGCCAAAATCTGCAAAAGCAACAAGAAAACGATGTACGCGAACCCGCTGTAAACGATAAGGAAAAGAAACAATGAGAGATAAGCAAAACTTAATAAACACGCAAAAGACGTTGATTCACGCTTTTTTTGATGGCTTTATGAACGGCGTTGCGGATGCCAACGACTTGAAACCGGGCGAACAGCAGACACTGATAAAGACACTTCTGAACGTTTACGAAAAAATTTCGGAGCATTACGCTGTGGTGATGCTGCCCATCCTAGGCGTTGTCCACCACGAAAGCTTGGAGCAATTGCAATGCAAACTCGATGCACTAAGGCAACAAGGCGATACAGATGTTACCGCATTCTTTAAGGTGGTATGTGGCGAAGAAGGCACTTACGAGGCGATGGTCGACGATTATAAGGTTAATTTCGAGGCACTTTTGAAGGGCACTACGCTGCATCCCCAGCACTTAACCTTAGCCGATGATACCCTAACTACCGGCTATACCAAGACCAACGAGGAACAAAACATCAGGCTTCTGATACGCACCATTCTGCGCGCTTACAGCTGCGGACTGCAAACAAAGCCTTCGTCACAGCAGTTTAAGCAAGCAACGGTTATTCGGATGGTGTTGGATAACGTAGACTTGTTGGTCAATGGCAAGTACACCATCGCACAACACATGGACAAGGCAACTGACATACACGAGTTGTTTTTAGCCGTGGTGCATACCCAAGAGCGGTATAATGTGGTTCAAGAAGAATTACAGCTTGAGATGGAAAGACTTATTAAGGGTGAAAATTAAAGGTGAGAATAACGGTCATTTATGTCGATATGCGCTTGCAAACCATAAATTTACTTGTAACTGTATCCATCTCTGATTAACTTGGTGTCGATAAATTCTATGCCCTTTGGAGTGCAAAAGCCACGGAGGAACAGCACGGCCATATTGGTGAACAAATGGTTGACATCGTATTTTTGAAACATTTGTTCACCCATAGTGAGCTTCGATGAAAACGAAATGAAGTTCAGCACCACGTTATAGTCTAAATACGACACGAAATATCCTTCCTCTATCCCCCGCTTCACAAAGTCCAACGCCTCTTTATGGTTCTTTTCTGTTTTGTTGGTAAGATATTTCATTACTCGCGAATACTTGCTTAATTCGCTGAAAAACAAAGGATTCGTGCTTGCCATATCGGCCATTTCTCGGTTGTAGACATGAAAAATGATGTCCATTACCGTATGGTTCTTATCCTGCGCATACAGTTGCGAGTCGCGTTTCCTTGCCTTGTCTTCGCGCATAATGCCGTCGAGCAGCAACTCCTCCTTATTCGAGTAGATTTCATATATCGTTCGTTTGGATATGCCAAGCGTCGTTGCGATGTCGTCCATACGCACACTGCGTATGCCGCGCTCTTTAAAAGCGCGCATGGAAGTAACCAAAATACGCTCCTTTAAATCCTTCCGATAGCTAGAAAGTAAATCTTGTTGCTCCATAATATACCCTTATTTATACGCAAAGGTACAAAAAATATGAATAACAAATTTTGGTTTTAAGCCTTTTTTACTACCTTTGCGCTGTTTTCAGCGTATAACGTTTATCTTTAAATACAACGCTCATTATATTAATATACGATGGTAACAAGACACGGGAAAAAGGTTTAATGCCCCTCCCCTACGTCTTTACCACATTAAACATTCATGCAAAATGGTGAAAGTAACCAAAGAAGCAGCTTTAAGCTATCATCAGAGTGGACGTCCTGGAAAGATTGAAGTGCGACCCACCAAGCCATATCACTCCCAAACAGACCTTAGTCTGGCTTACTCGCCCGGCGTGGCCTATCCTTGTCTTGAAATACAAAGCAACCCCGACGATGTGTATAAATACACCGACAAGGGAAACCTGGTGGCCGTTATCAGTAACGGAACGGCCGTGCTAGGACTAGGCGACATCGGGGCGATGAGTGGCAAGCCCGTGATGGAAGGAAAGGGATTGCTGTTTAAGATATATGGCGGAATTGACGTGTTCGACATCGAATTGGCCGAAAAAGACCCCGAAAAGTTCTGCGAAACGGTGGAGAGAATTGCCCCTACCTTTGGCGGAATCAACCTAGAAGACATCAAGGCACCCGAATGTTTCTACATCGAAGAACGACTTAAACGAACGTTAGACATCCCCGTGATGCACGACGACCAGCACGGAACGGCCATCATTTCGGCCGCAGGACTGAAAAATGCCCTCGAAGTGGCTGGTAAAGACATTAAGAAAGTGCGCATTGTGGTTAACGGTGCAGGGGCTGCGGCCATTAGTTGTACCAAGCTTTACCTTGCCCTTGGTGCGCAAAGAGAGAACGTGGTGATGCTCGACTCGAAGGGAGTTATCACCACCGACCGCGAGAACCTTAACGACCAAAAGGCACTTTTCGCCACCGAACGTCGCGACATACGTACACTGGAAGAGGCGATTAAGGGTGCAGACGTCTTTGTCGGTTTGTCTAAGGGTAACATTCTCACCCAAGATATGGTACGTTCGATGGCAGATAGGCCCATTGTGTTTGCCTTGGCCAATCCTGTGCCCGAAATATCGTACGAGGATGCAATGGCATCGCGCCCTGATGTGCTTATCTCCACGGGACGTTCCGACTATCCCAACCAAATAAACAACGTTATTGGTTTCCCCTATATCTTCCGCGGTGCACTCGATGTACACGCCACAGCCATCAACGAAGAAATGAAAATGGCTGCTGTGCATGCCATTGCCGACTTGGCCAAACAGCCTGTTCCCGATGTGGTTAACGACATCTATCGTGTTAACGACCTTACTTTCGGACCGCTCTATTTCATCCCCAAGCCCGTAGACCCACGCCTTATCACTGAGGTTTCGGCTGCTGTGGCTAAGGCAGCGATGGAAAGTGGTGTGGCAAGGAAAAGCATAACCAATTGGGATGCGTACAAAAACGGCTTGATGCAGCTGCTTGGCCAAGAGACGGTATTTACAAGAAAACTGCACGATACGGCTCGTTTGCAGCCCCAACGCGTGGTATATGCCGAGGGCGGACACCCAAGTATGATGAAAGCTGCCGTGCAAGCCAAGGCCGAAGGCATCTGTTTCCCTATCCTATTGGGCAACCCCGACCGCATTAACCGCCAAGCACAACGCCTAAAACTAGACCTTAGCGGAATTAAAATTATCGACATGCGTGCCGATAAGGAACAAGGCAGGCGTGCTACCTACGCCAAACACTTAGCAGAAAAGCTGGCTCGCAAGGGCTATACATTCCAAGAGGCCTACGACAAGATGTACGAACGCAACTATTTTGGCATGATGATGGTTGAACGAGGCGATGCCGACGCATTTATCACGGGGCTATACACCAAATATTCTAACACCATTAAGGTGGCCACAGAGGTAGTTGGCGTTCGCGAAGGTTTCCACACGTTCGGCACCATGCACGTTGTTAACTCGCAAAAGGGTACATATTTCATTGCCGATACGCTTATCAACCGCCACCCCGACAACAATTTCCTTGTTGATATTGCTCGACTAAGTGCCAACGCCGTTGAGTTTTTCAACGAGAAACCCGTAATGGCGATGATTAGTTACTCCAACTTTGGAACGGACGAGATTGGCAGTCCGCTGAAAGTTCACGAGGCTGTTGAAGAGCTGCATACCAATTATCCCAACCTGATTGTTGACGGCGAGATGCAAGTGAACTTTGCCCTGAATAGGGAAATGAGGGACGAGAAGTACCCCTTCTCTAAGTTGAAAGACAAGGATGTAAATACCCTTATATTCCCCAACCTTAGCAGTGCCAACGCCAGCTATAAGTTTTTGCAGGCCCTCAACCCCAAAACCGAGATTATCGGCCCAATTCAAATGGGGCTAAACCGTCCCATCCACTTCACCGATTTCGAGGCATCGGTTAGGGATATCGTTAATGTAACGGCTGTTGCCGTGGTAGATGCCTGCGTAGACAAGATGAAAAGGGCTGGCAAAACTAAGCGATAAAGACGTTATAACGCGCCACATGCAGCTAAGTTGCAATACAAGAAATGGGGCATGATGCTCATCATCCCTGTCTTATCGGCTTTATAGTTGCATTTATTAGCAAGTACACATCATTCATATAGCACGCTATTTCCGTATTCGGAACATAGCGTGCTATATTCATTTCCTATGGTAAGGAGAAAGCAAGTAAAGCAAATAAGTATAGTTGAGATATTCGCCTTTGCCGTTTTTTGAGGGCTACTTGACCAACTTTGGCAAACTTATTGAAGGCACATTGCGGACTATACCACAGAAAGCACATGCAGGGCTGCTATATTTTCAGGTAAACCAAGCGGCTTATAATGGTCTGGGTACAAATAAAGCTCCTATTGCACTTTACCATATAGCGGTGATGCAATAAGAGCTTTGTAGCTATTATAAACCTGTTGTAAGTCCTAAGTCTACTTTATTTTAGGGCATTTATAGCTCCCTCTAATGGGAAAGCTATGAACTACCTTAGGTCTAGGCGGTGCGTTTCAACATAGCCCGAACCACGTACATTCTTGTTTAGGTTCTTGGCTACACCCGCCAGCTTAATTGTTCCAGAGCCAAACACCTCACAATTAACGTTACCGGCATTGTTCAGGTTGGCCTCTATGTCGCCCGAACCCTTCACAGAGAATTGCACTTTATCGGCTTTAAGGCGTTTAAAATCGATGTCGCCAGACCCTTTAAGGCTTGCTTCTGCATTTACACATTCTACAAATCCAAACTCTACGTCGCCCGAACCATTGATTGATGCCACCAACTTATCGCAGATAATATCCTTAAAATCGATGTCGCCAGAGCCGGTTACAGACACGGTTAGATGGTCTGTATCTACACGGCGAGCAGCCTTGAAGTCGCCCGAACCTTTAATTTCGAGTTGTGTTAGGTCAGGTGAGCTAATATAAATATCTACATCATCGCTTGAAGAGAAAAATATACTGCTTCTCTTAGAAGACCTCTCAATGTACAATGTCTCGCCACTTACGCGCAATACAACGGATGATACCTCAGCTTGTGGACCTGCTATTTTCGCAGTGTTCTTATCTCCTTGCACAAAATGTACATCGTAAGGAGTTGTCATAACTATGCGCTTAAAGTACTTTAAGTTTTGTTGGGTGGTAACTTTCTTCTTGTGACTTCCGGCATAAGCATGTGTAGAGGTAAACAACGCGCTAAACACGAGAACTGCCGAAGCAATTAACAAAAATCTTTGTTTCATTTTTACTGTCTTTTTTATAACTTGATTAATACAACCTTATAGACGCATCTCAGCGTACTTTGGTTGCAAAACTATGAAAAGAAGTGCGATAAATGGGTATGAATAGCGCGAAATTAACATTTCAAAAGCATTTAGACATCAGTTTAGCCGATAAAGAAACCAATTTTAACGCCAAATAAAGGCATGCAACAAAGCCTTTCGCATCATTTATACAAATTTACTAATCATAAGCCGAAGGCTATGCACATGATTACCAAAAAAAAACGTAACTTTGCAGTAAGATGACCATCAGTAAAGCAAAAATAAAGTACATACGCGCCTTAGAAACGAAGAAACACCGCGATGCGGAAGGCGTTTTTGTTGCAGAAGGACCGAAGGTGGTGGGCGAACTGCTTGCCAAAACACCTGCAAAGTTGCTCGTGGCCACCCCCCAATGGCAGGTGCCTAATGCCATACATGCGGCTACGGAGCTGATAATCGTCAGCAACGACGAGTTGCACAAACTCAGTTTTATGCAGGCTCCACAGCAAGTTTTGGCCGTGTTCCCTAAGCTATACGAGAGCGAAAGTATCACAGCAGGCATGGTTGAAACGAACGAACTAACCCTGATGCTCGACGGAATACAAGACCCAGGCAACTTGGGCACCATCATCAGGCTGGCCGATTGGTTTGGCATTCGTCACGTGGTGTGCAGTACCGACACGGCCGACGTGTATAATCCCAAAGTGGTGCAGGCCACAATGGGCAGCATAGCTCGTGTGAAGGTGAGTTATACGCCACTCGAACCCCTGCTCGATGCTCTGCCCTCCGCGTTCCCTGTGTACGGAACCTTGCTCGATGGCGACAACATCTACACGCAACAACTTAGTGCGCACGGCATAATAGTGATGGGAAACGAGGGCAAAGGCCTTTCGCAAGGTGTGAGGGAACGCGTTAGTCACCGACTTCTGATACCTAGTTTTGCCATAGGAGAAGAACGCGCCGAAAGTCTGAATGTGGCTAATGCCACCGCCATTGTGTGCGCAGAGTTTAGAAGACAAGGTGCAATAGGGAAAGGTGAAAAGGGGGGTTAAAGGTGAAAGGGTGGTTTAAAGGTGAAAGGGTGGTTTAAAGGTGAAAAAGTGAAAGGGTGAAAAGGTGAAAAGGTGAAAAGATGGCTTCGCCTACCAACTTGTTAACTAGACTACTCAACTTGCCAACTCATCAACTCATCAACTCGCCGACCAGAACTCGTGAACTCATGAGCTTGTCAACTCGCCAACTCGTCAACTTGTCAACTCGTCAACTTGTAAACGTGAGAACTCGTCAACTAAATAAGAAACCCTTTAAAAAAGATATAAACATGGAAACCGAACTCATTAAAGACAGGAGCCTATCTAGCTGTATAAAGACAGCCAACAATTTGCTAGGCATTAACTTCGCCAAAACCATCAAGGGTACATGGCTGCCAGCCTTGCTCTTTGCCATCATGACGGCATTGTTTGGCTTTTTTGCATTGCAAGAAATATCTGCCACTTCGCTAGGCAGCCCCTCTCCTACCATCCTATCTTATGTACGAAGTATTGGTACGTGGGTGGTAAGCCTTGGTTTATGGGCTTATTTCTTCGCCTCTGTTGTAACCCTGGTCAGCGAAAGCGGACTGAAACAAAACCTTCGTCGCTCGTTAGCCATCGTAGGTGTAGAGCTAATTGTCTATCTTATATTAATGGCCATAGGCATTGTAGTGGTTAGAATGGTGGTGATGAGCCACCTAGGAAAGCCCTTTACCGCCAACTTCATCACGCTTGTTTGCGGGGTAACTGTTGCCTGGCTGTTGCTCATGGCATTGATAATGGTGCCCTTTAAGTATGCCGAGATGCGCTACTTGCTCTCTCCTAATGGTAGCTTACGCCGCAACCTGATAGCCTATTACGTGTCGGGAGTAAGAGGTGGTGGCCTTCTTATTGGCACAACCTTCTTTACGGTGCTGGCCTCGGTATGCCTTGGCGCGATTATTTTCTTGCCCACCTTTATTCTCTTGGGTGCTAGGGCATCGTCGTTGTTAGGCGAACTAACGATGAACGACCCATCAGGGCTGCCTGCCTATTTTAATGCGCTGCTCATTGGGTCGATTGTTCTCACCACTTTCATCTTCATGATTGTGATGGTATGGACGGTGTTTGTGTTCTATTATGTCTATGGTTCCATCGAGCATCGTAGGCAAATGAAGAAACAAAAGCAAGCTGCAACCGCCGAATAAACTACTGAACACCATTGCATACAAAAAGCCCGGAAAGTGAACGAACACCTTCTGGGCTTTGTTGTTTTATTAAAGTCTAAGGGTTAAAACTTAGAATTTGTAAACGATACCTGCGCTCAACACAGCTTGGCTGTAACCACTAATAATTTGGTACTTCACTTCACCGTTAAGATATAGATCGTCAGCAATTTGGTAATCAACACCACCGCCGACGTTAAAACCAAGCTTAGTGTCTGACGTAGAAGAAGCATAAACCACTTGTCCTGTAAAAGGATCTCTTAGTTCTGTGGTCGCTTTAATGCTTCCTAAGCCCAAACCACCAAGGGGGTAAGCCGTAAACTCATCGGTGATGTTAAAGAGATAGTGCAGGTTGGCGTTAATGTCCCAGAACTCCAAACCATTCTTCTTGAAGTAGTAGTTAAAGTTACCATCAAGACGGAACTGCTCGTTGAGATCGTAACGAGCCCTTACGCCAATACCAAAATTAGACACGTCGGTACCATACAAGGTGTGAACACCAACAGCAAACTGTGCAGACGCAAATGCGCTTACCATGGCAAAAGCGGCCACTAAGAAAAGTTTCTTCATTTTCTCTATCGTTTTTAATGATTAATTTTACCCCTACAAACCATACGTTAGCATGGCGTTCAAGGTGATAACATTCTCTGTTAAATCTATTCTGATTATCAATTTCTCTTTCTATCAGTGGGCAAAGATAAATAAAAAAAACATAACACACATGCTTTTATGTAAAAAAGTAACTACAATTATAGTGAAAAAGTATGATGCGTAGTTTAGGCATTCAGCCGAATATGCCGTGTACAAAGGGAAAGTAACACATGTAACACTTTTTACGTATTCAAACTTTCAGAACAAATTATTGGCAAAAACCTTTGATAACCATTCACAAAGGCACGTCAAAAGGCGTCAAAATGGCCTGTCATAGGTTATTCTCCAAATAGCCGTTATATTTATTTTGCTGTTTTATCAACTTGCACTACCTTTGCACCAACTTAAAAGTACAAATGATAATGACATATCCCATTGAAAGGGTTGCAACGCTTATCGGGGCGCAACGTCTAGGCAATGCCGAGGCGCACATCAGTTTTGTGCTCACCGATAGTCGCTCGCTCTGTTTTCCAGAAGAGACATTGTTCTTCGCTTTGAGGTCTAACCGAAACGACGGACATAACTATATATCCGAACTTTACCGTCGCGGTGTACGATGCTTTGTGGTGGAAGACGTGCCAGCCCGTGTCGCCGACTTGTTCGGCGATGCCAATTTCTTGTGTGTCAGTTCCACCCGGCAGGCCTTACAACGCCTTGCCCAACGCCACCGAGAGGCTTTCAACATCCCCGTTGTGGGCATAACAGGCAGCAACGGCAAGACAATGGTGAAAGAATGGCTGTACCAACTGCTCTCGCCGCAAATGGTTGTTACGCGAAGTCCGCGCAGTTACAATTCGCAAATTGGGGTTCCGCTCTCTGTTTGGTTGCTCAATCGTCACTCGCAACTAGGCATTTTCGAGGCGGGCATCAGTCAAAAGGGCGAAATGCAGGCTTTACACGACATCATCAAACCCAACATTGTGGTGCTGACAAACATAGGTTCGGCCCACGAAGAGAACTTCGCCACGCCCGAAGAGAAGTGCCGCGAGAAGTTAAGACTATTCGAAGGAGCCGAGGTAATGGTGTATAATGCCGACGACGACTTGGTGGCACGTGTGCTGAACGAAACCAACAACAAGGGCGAACGCCTGGCATGGTCTACGAAAAGCCCCAATGCAGCCCTGTTTGTAACTAAGATTGACAAGCAACCCACGCACACCACCATACATTATATATATAAAGGAGGCCAGCCTGCAAGTTACTCGTTGCCCTTCATTGATGATGCCTCGGTGTGCAATTCTGTTGTATGTGCAACCATCTGCCTGCATATTGGACTTGATGCGCACACCATAGACGAACGCATGAGACGGCTCGAACCCGTGGCTATGCGACTGGAAGTGAAAGAAGGACTTAACGGATGCACGCTCATCAACGACTCGTACAACTCGGATATTAACTCGTTGGACATCGCTCTCGACTTTATGAACCGCCGCCCCGACCACAATGGGCAGCAACGAACGTTAGTGTTGAGCGACATTTTGCAAAGCGGACTGCCCGATGCTGAACTATATAAAGAGGTGTCGGGCTTGGCCGAACAACGCGGCGTGCAGAAGTTTATCGGCATCGGACCGAAGATTTGCGCCAACAAAGAAAGCATCAGGTTGGCAGAACGGCATTTCTTCGCCTCGGTAGAAGATTTCATACATAGCGATGTTTTTAAGCAATTGCGCAACGAGGTGGTACTACTTAAAGGCGCACGAAGTTTTGGTTTCGACCAATTAACCGAACTCATGGTGAAGAAAGTGCACGAAACCACACTCGAAGTGAACCTCAATGCCATGATAGACAACTTGAATTATTATCGTGCTATGATGCACCCCAACACCAAGTTGGTGTGCATGATTAAGGCTGACGGCTATGGTGCAGGAGCCGTAGAGATAGCAAAGACCCTGCAAGACCATCGTGCAGATTACCTTGCTGTGGCTGTTGCCGACGAAGGAGCGACGCTAAGACGCAACGGAATAAGCAGCAACATCATGATAATGAACCCCGAAATGACGGCCTTCAAAACCATGTTCGACTACGATTTGGAACCCGAAGTGTATAGTTTCCGCCTGTTGGAGGCTCTCATTAAGGCTGCCGAGAAAGAGGGAATAACGGGATTTCCCGTTCATATAAAGCTGGATACAGGCATGCACCGCCTAGGGTTCGACCCCGAAAAAGATGTTCCGCGACTGATAGAACGCCTGCACAACCAAAACGCCTTGATACCCAAATCGGTGTTTTCGCATTTTGTAGGGTCTGATGCCGACCAGTTCGACGACTTCTCGCAGCAGCAGTTCGAACGATTTGATAAAGGCAGTAGGATGTTGCAGGCTGCCTTCGAGCACCACATTCTCCGCCATATCGACAACTCGGCAGGCATAGAACATTTTCCGCAACGTCAGCTAGACATGTGTCGCTTGGGGCTGGGCCTATATGGAATTAACCCTCGAACCAACGCCATCATCAACAATGTGAGCACCCTGCGCACCACCATTCTGCAACTGCGCAAGGTAAAGGCCGGCGACACTGTGGGCTATTCGCGCCGCGGAGCCATTGAACACGATAGCGTGATAGCGGCCATACCCATTGGATATGCCGATGGATTGAACAGGCGATTGGGCAACCGCAACGGCTATTGCTTGGTGAACAACCAACGAGCAGAATATGTTGGCAACATCTGCATGGACGTAGCCATGATTGATGTGACGGGGATAGACTGTAACGAAGGCGACAGGGTGGAGATATTCGGCGACAACTTGCCCGTAACAGTGCTGTCTGATGCGCTGCAAACCATTCCTTACGAGGTACTAACAGGCATCAGCAACAGGGTAAACAGGGTTTATTTTCAGGACTAATGGTGCGTGTTTGTGGCGAGGTGTAAGCGTGAAGGCAAGCAGTGGGCAAAAGCAATGGCTTTGTACGTATGTTCGTATCCCGCAGATTGCCATCAATGTTTAAGTACTAAACGATTTATGGTGCGACTATAAACGTCTTGTACAGATACTTCAACTTCATATTTGTCAAGTAGCTCATAAGAAGTTAATTTCTACATGCAGAAGCCGTCTTCACTTTTAATGTTTCTATATACTCAGAGGAGTTTATTATCTTTGGGGTGTGGTAAAACAAGATAATTGCTCCTCTCATACATGGCGTATAGAAAAAAATATAGTAACATTCAAAACAACTTACAAACTCATCAACTTACAAACTCATCAACTTACAAACTCACAAATTCACAAGCTCTCAACTTACAAACTCATCAACTTACAAACTTACAAACTCACAAGCTCTCAACTTACAAACTCATCAACTCACAAACTCACAAACTCATCAACTTACAAACTCAAAAACTCAAAAGCTTAAATTCTTGTTATTTATTTTACAAAACAGTTCTATATAACACTCCATTCTAGCGAAAAAATATGCTAAAAAGTAGGCAAATGCCTACCATTTTTAACCTTTCACACCCCTCACCCTGGCTGTTTTCAAAAACGAAACCCGCGTTTTGCACCATTTAGCCTTTCTAGTTTGGTTGGAAGTCCGATTTTTTTCAAGCTCAAATACACCCATTTTACCCCTAAAAACCCACTTTTCGATAGACATTTTGCCCCTATGAGCCACATATTTCGTGGTTCAAGAAGGTTTTATTTATACCATTACAGCGGATTTTTATACTTTTCATCCCGCGTTTAGCACCCTTTTACACTGCATTTAGCAGCATTTTACCTTGCATTTAGCACCAAAACGCACTCCATTTTGTACCAAAACGCATTGCATTTAGCACCAAAATGCACTCCGTTTAGCGGCAAAACGCACTCCATTTTGCTGAAAAAGGCCTGAAAACGGGTGTTAGTGATAGGCAGTTTAAATAAAAATTCATTTTCCCGCATGCACAAACAACCCCCTTTTTGCACCATAACAAACCTTCACGAGAATCGATTTTTTGCGGCAAGGTGGGCGGTTGGTGAGCAGAAAGGGCACTCATAATGTTAAATTCCTTGCTAAAAACTAGACAAAAACGATTATGCGTGAACATGCGGGTGGGCAACTGGCATAGGAAAAACACACGCTTACGACCGCCAGCGCGAGCAGTTGTAGAGCAGAGGTTGGCATTTAGAAAGGTGGCAGAACACCCCATTGCGCACTTTATTACCCCTATTTTGCAGGCGTTACGCGGTTTTGTTGTAACTTTGTACACATTTATTATATAACATTCAACTATGCCCAACAAAGTAACAGTTAGCGATGCCGCTTTAAGACAAGCGGCAGAAGAGGGAATGGACGCCTTTGTAGACATCTTTGTAGATGCCATCAATGATGCTGTGGGCGGAAAGCTAACCGCCGACACCATGTCGCAGCTCAACGCCAGCCAAATAACACTCTTGGCTTATCGCATTCTGCGCGACGAGGTAATGGACGGAGGGTTCATCCAACTGATACACAACGGCTATGGCGGCTTTATCTTCCTCAATCCCTTTGCCAAGATGGTCAAGCAATGGGGAATTACAGAATTGGGGCGACTCGTAAGCAAGGTGCACTCCTACTACAAGAAGTATCATGAGGAGATAGAAAAAGACTGCACCGATGAGGAGTTCATGTCGCTTTTCGAGCAGTTCCCCGTATTCGACGACTTCGACGACACCTTCGTTGAACACGAAGAAGAGTGGACGACTGCCATTGCACAATATATAGATGAGCATATAGAAGAGTTTGCAGAAATTGTGAACTAGAACGGCTGTTGCACGGGCTAACTAGCAACCAAGCCACATTTAGAAAGAAAGGACAAACAATGGGCAAAGAAACAGATTCGATAAGAAAGAAAAGTGCCGTACAGATAAGGAACAAGAAGGCTTCGTTCGAATACTTCTTCGTTGAAACGTTTATGGCCGGCATCGTTCTTACGGGAACGGAAATAAAGTCTATCCGCATGGGCAAGGCCTCGCTGGTAGACAGCTTTTGCTATATCAACAATGGCGAACTATGGGTAAAGGGCATGAACATTTCGCCCTATTTCTACGGTTCGTATGCCAACCACGAGGCCAAACGCGACCGCAAGCTGTTGCTCACCAAACGCGAGATACGCAAACTGCAAGAGGCTAGCAAGCAAATGGGCTTTACCATCGTGCCAACACTCGTGTTTATCGACCCACATGGACGGGCAAAGGTAGACATCGCACTGGTGCGCGGTAAGAAAGAGTTCGACAAGCGGCAAACACTTAAAGAGAAAGAAGACCGCCGACAAATGGACAGGGCAATAAAGCGGTATTAAGAAAACTGGTTGAAACATTGCCACAGGCCGTTTTACAAAACCAATGCAGAGTTAGTTAAACACGCCAATGGGCGTAAATGGGAAAGGAGAGGTCGACAAGATGAAAATTCAGGATATTATAAAACAGCGCATCATGATACTAGATGGTGCGTTGGGAACCATGATTCAAGACTACAACTTGGAGGAAAAAGACTTCAGAAATGCCGATTTGGCAGAACATGAAGGTCAGCTAAAAGGCAACAACGACGTGCTGAATATCACTCGTCCCGACCTCATTCTCGACATTCACCGCAGGTATTTGGCCGCAGGTGCCGACCTCATTGAGACGAATACCTTTTCTTCGCAACTCATATCGCAAGCCGATTATCAACTCGAACACCTATCGCGGCCAATGGCTTTGGCAGGTGCAAAACTGGCACGAAAGGCCGCCGACGAATTTAGCACACCCCAATGGCCGCGCTTTGTGTGTGGTTCGGTTGGTCCAACGAACAAAACTTGCTCGATGAGTCCCGACGTTAGCGATGCCGCCGCACGCGACATTACCTACGACCAACTATTTGATGCCTATCGCGAACAAGTGGGCGCGCTGATAGAAGGCGGTGTAGATGCCATCTTGATAGAAACCATTTTCGACACGCTTAACGCCAAAGCTGCCATCGATGCCACCATAACCGAGATGCAAATGCAAGGCGTTGAACAGCCCATCATGCTCAGTATGACGGTGAGCGACTTGGCAGGACGAACCCTTAGCGGACAAACCATAGAGGGCTTTCTTGCCAGCATCAGTTCGTACCCCATCTTCTCGGTTGGGCTTAACTGCTCTTTCGGTGCCGACCAAATGAAACCTTTCCTCAAAGAATTGGCGAGCAAAGCGCCCTACTACATCTCGGCTTACCCCAATGCAGGATTGCCCAACACGATGGGACAATATGATGAGACCGCAGAAAGCATGTCGCCGCAGATAGCCCAATTTATAAACGAAGGCTTGGTGAACATCATTGGCGGCTGTTGTGGCACCGACGACAAGTTTATTGCCAGCTATGCGGCTTTGGCCAAAGGGAAAACGCCACACGCCGTGGTGAACAAACCCGCCACGCTTTGGCTCTCTGGCCTAGAAATGCTAAACGTTACGCCCGAAGTTAACTTCGTTAATGTGGGCGAACGATGCAACGTGGCAGGAAGCAAAAAGTTTCTTCGACTTATCAAGGAAGGACAATACGACGAGGCCATAAGCATTGCACGCAAACAGGTAACCGATGGCGCATTGGTGCTAGACATCAACATGGACGACGGTTTGCTTGATGCGGAAAAAGAAATGACCACGTTTCTCAACATGATTGCGGCTGAACCCGACATCGCACGCGTGCCCATCATGATCGACTCTTCTAAATGGGATGTCATCATGGCAGGCCTTAAATGCGTGCAAGGCAAATGTATCGTTAACTCTATTTCGCTGAAAGAGGGCGAAGAACAGTTTATTGAACACGCACGAGCCTTGAAACGCTTTGGTGCAGCATGCGTGGTGATGTGTTTCGACGAGCAAGGACAAGCCACAACCTTTGAACGGAGAATAGAAATAGCGCAGCGCGCATACCGCATTCTTACGCAAGAAGTGGGCATGAACCCGCTAGACATCATCTTCGACCCGAATATTTTGGCCATCGCAACGGGCATTGAAGAACACGACAACTATGCATACGAGTTCATTCGTTCGATAGCGTGGATACGTAAGAACCTGCCTGGCACGCATATCAGCGGCGGCGTAAGCAACCTTTCGTTCTCGTTTAG
This sequence comes from uncultured Prevotella sp., assembly GCA_938028745.1. Classification (GTDB taxonomy): domain Bacteria; phylum Bacteroidota; class Bacteroidia; order Bacteroidales; family Bacteroidaceae; genus Prevotella. The sequence goes on along the minus strand of CALIZL010000020.1, from coordinate 45,542 downwards.
GGGCAACAACTATATTCGCGAGGCCATGCACGCCGTGTTTTTGTACCACGCCATCAACGAAGGCATGGACTTTGGCATCGTAAACCCATCGTCGAAGGTTACTTACAGCGACATTCCCACCGATGAATTGGAGATTATCGAAGACGTTATCCTCAACCGAAAGCCCAATGCGGCCGAGGCCTTGATTGAGTTGGCCAACAAGAAAAAGGAAGAGGAAGAACGCCGAAAGGCAGGTATGGCAAGTGGCGACGCCGGTACACAAAAGCAAGCGGAAGAAGAATGGAGAAGTTTAGAGTTGGATGAACGTCTGAAATACGCACTTCGCAAAGGCATTGGCGACCATCTGGACGAAGACCTGCACTTGGCTTTGGAGCATTATCCGCATGCCGTAGACATCATTGAAGGCCCTTTGATGGCAGGCATGAACGAGGTTGGCGAACTTTTTGGGGCAGGCAAGATGTTTCTTCCACAAGTTGTAAAGACGGCACGAACGATGAAACAGGCCGTGGCCATTCTGCAACCTTACATCGAGAAAGAAAAGAAAGTGGGAGCAACGAAAGCCGGTAAAGTTATCCTGGCTACGGTGAAAGGCGATGTGCACGACATCGGCAAGAACATCGTGGCGGTGGTGATGGCCTGCAACAACTACGAGGTGATAGACCTTGGCGTGATGGTTCCTGCCGAACAGATTATCAAGAAGGCCATTGAAGAAAAGGCGGACATCATCGGACTGAGCGGACTTATCACGCCTTCGCTAGAAGAAATGATTAACGTGGCGCAAGAGATGGAGAAGGCTGGTCTGGACATCCCCATCATGATTGGGGGCGCAACTACCAGTCAGCTGCACGTTGCCTTGAAGATAGCACCCGTGTATGGAGGACCTGTGGTTTGGATGAAAGATGCCAGCCAAAACTCGTTGGCTGCAGCCAGACTGCTGAACAAGAGTGAAGAAACAGCCTATGTTAGTGAGCTCAACGACAAATACGAAAGTCTAAGAGCGGGCTATCAAGACAAGCAACAAAAGCTGTTGCCCATTGAAGAGGCGCGTAAAAATAGGCTTAGGCTGTTTGATGATTAAATGGCGGTGTGCAATTAACATAATAATATACAGTATCTAATGAAAAAGACGCTCTTCTTTGCACTCCTTTTGCTCTGCATGGCCAGTCTGGGACATGCCCAAAACGCTGTGCAGAAAGATTATTACCGCTCTGCTATAAAGGCCATACAGACAGATAACCCTGCTGAATTGGCGGCTAATATGAAGTATATAAACAATGTAGATTCCTTTATTCCCTTGGATTCTGACCACTCTTATTCGCTGTTAGGCTATGCGTGTCTATATAAAAACAAGCCTGCCATACAGAAACTGATTGCCATGAAAGCGAATATAGACGAGGTTTTTTCCGATGAGGTATTTATATATGATGCACTTTACATGGCTATTAACAATGAAGATGAAGACTTGGTGAAACAACTACTGACTATGGGAGCAGACCCAAACAGACCTTATAACGAGAATGGACTGTGCCCTTTGGCGGCAAGTTGCAATGTGAACAACGTAGCAATAGCCTCGCTACTATTAAAACATGGCGCAAAAGCCAATGGATTGGGCAACTTAGGTGGCGACTATATCGAATGTCCGCTAATCAAAGCCGTCATGGAAGGGAATAAAGATATGGTTCTGTTGCTGTTGAAATATGGAGCAAAGAAAGGAATAAAAGACGAAGAGGGGCGAACTGCGCTCTATTATGCAAAACAGCAGAAACACATGCAAATCATACGAATACTAGAAAAAAAGGCAAGTAACCGCAGGATAACATCAGGTAGACGCCGAGCCAAGAAGAACGGGTGATTGGGCAACAGCTCATAAAAAAAACTATTGCTGTCCGGTAAAACTTTTTGGGGAATATCTGTGTTAGTTAAAATAGACTTAACCTTATTATTTCTTAGAATTATCGGTTATTATAGGTCTTTTCTTATCAAAAGAAGTGCATTTTATAATACTTACAGTTTGAAAATGAAAACCAAGCCCCTGGATGAGTAAAACGGCTGCAATACCGATGGATAAAGAGATACAGAACTTTCAGTTTATTTTTACCGGACAGCAATAATGATTAAAGTTTGTTGCTGACATACCACCACATACAACAAACGCCCGATTGCTCTTAACAATCGGGCGTTCGTGTTTCGTGCAGCGTTCTTTTGGCTTATCTTTGATACTTAAAGCGTTTGATACTCTTCTTAGGCGTTTTCTCAAACTCTTCTGCATGGATTTCAATACTTGACAACTTGCTGTACGCAGGCAATATCGCGTTTAGTTGTTGACGGTTTTGTTCCATCAGGTTCACAAGGTCGTCGTTGTTTAAACCCAAGTTCTTGGCCTCATCAAAGTCGGGGAACACAAGGCCAACAAGCTTGTCGCCGTCTTGTACCACCACGCTTTCGGTGACCATCGTCATCGAATTGAGCTTGTCTTCAATCTCTTCTGGGTAAATGTTTTGTCCATTCGACCCAAGCAGCATATTTTTAGAACGACCTTTGATGAACACATTGCCTTCGGCATCCATCAATCCGAGGTCGCCCGTGTGGTACCAGCCATCCTTATCAAGCGTTTCGCGTGTTGCCTCTTCATTCTTGTAGTAGCCCAACATCACGTTCAAACCACGTGCTAAGATTTCGCCAGGTACGTTTTGTGGGTCGCTACTGTCTATCTTCACCTCCATGTGTACCACAGCTTTGCCGCACGATGTGGGAACAAAGTCCTTATAATCTGCATAAGTGATGATGGGTGCACATTCGGTTGCGCCATAACCAACGGTAAAGGGCAGGTCGATGCGTGTGAGGAAAGCCTCAACTTCGCGGTTGAACGCAGCTCCACCGATGATGATTTCATAGAATTCGCCACCAAAAGCCGCCGCCACTTGCTCTTTAATCTTTTGGTTTATCTTCTTGTTTATCACAGGCATATTGAGCAACAAGCGCATCTTGTTGTTCTGAATTTTCGGGAAAACACGTTTCCTGATAATCTTTTCGATAACCAACGGCACGGCGATAATTACTTTGGGCTTAATCTCTGCGAACGCCTGGGCGATGATGGCAGGACTAGGTATGCGATTGAGATAATAAATGTGACAGCCACAACAGAACTCGAAAATAAACTCGAACGCCATTCCGTACATGTGGGCCATAGGCAAAATGCTGATGATATGCGCACCAGGCGACACGTGCGAACCCAGCACGCCAATGGCGAAGTCTAAGTTGCTCCACAGTGCGCGGTAGGGAATCATCACACCTTTAGAAAAGCCTGTGGTGCCGCTTGTGTAGTTGATAAGTGCCAGTTCGTTGGGGTTTTCCTCTATATAATAGTTCACATGCTCTTTACGAAAGTACTTGGGGTACTTCTTTCCGAACATCTCATTAAGGTGTTCGCGAGCATAAGTAAGCTTATCCGTACGCGAAAGCACCAGCGAATAGTCGGGAATGTAGATGATACCTTCAAGTGCAGGCATCTTGGTGGCGTCTATCGTAGTGGCCACCACATCGCCCACAAAGAGCAACTTAGCCTCCGAGTGGTTCACGATGTTGTGCATTTGGTCGGCGGTAAACTCGTGTAGCACGGGTACGGCCACCGCTCCATAGGTGAGCGTTGCCAAGAAGGCCACCGCCCAGTTAGCGCTGTTGCGCCCTGCAAGGGCAATCTTGTCGCCCTTTACTACCCCGCTGTTTTCGAAGAGAATGTGCAATTTCTCTATTTTACGTGCCACATCATGGTATTGTAGCGTTTGCCCTTTGAAGTCGGTCAGTGCATCAAGGTCCCAATGGTCTATGATGCTCTTCTGAACGCAGGCATTAAAGCTAGGTATCTTTTCCATATCTTGTTTGCTTTTAATCGTTATACTTGGTTTTGGTGCTAACCTTTAACCGCTATTCTCTGTTTATCGTTCTTTATTATAAATATAAAAAGGAGTCCGCATCACACGTTTTGGTAAAGGTAGCGTTTTATGCTACGCTTGGGGGTTTTCTCAAACTCTGTGTCGTGCAACTTAATGGCCGACAGCTTGCAGTAAGTGGGCAAGATGGTGTTCAACTCGTGTCGGTTTTGTTCCATAATGGCCTCCAACTCTTCGGGCGAGAGGTCAAGCGATGCAACTTCTTCCATTTCGGGGTACACCAAACCCACTAGTTTATCGCCCTTTTGTACCACAAGACTCTCGTTAACCAAGGTCATCGAGTTGAGTTTATCCTCAATTTCCTCCGGAAACACGTTCTGTCCATTCGAACCCAGCAGCATATTCTTAATGCGCCCGCGTATATAGATGTGTCCATCGGGGCTCATCGTAGCCAAGTCGCCCGTGTGATACCATCCGTCTTTGTCCAATACTTGCCTCGTTGCCTCCTCGTTTTTATAGTAACCCTGCATCACATTGATGCCACGCGCCACTATTTCGCCTGGAACATTTAGCGGGTCGTTGCTCGCAATCTTTACCTCAACGTGTCGAACAGGCATACCGCACGAACCTGCGGCAAACTGACTTTGGTCGGTAAAGGTTAATACGGGGGCGGTTTCGGTGGTGCCATACACCACCGTGATGGGGAAACCAATATCTGTAAGAAAGTCTTCTATCTCCTTATTAAGACTAGCTCCGCCCACAATCACTTCGTAAACGTTTCCTCCGAAGAGGTCGCGAACCATCTGGCAAAGGCTGCTTTTCACCTTCTTACCTATCACCGGCATGCTAGTCAACAGCTTAATACGGTTGTTTTGCACCTGCGGAAATATCTTCTTACGTATAATCTTGTCTACCATCAGCGGCACTGCCGAAACGATAGCGGGCTTTACTTCGGCCATAGCTTCAACGATGAGCGAGGGCGAAGGTTGGCGTGTAAGGAAGTGGTTGTGCGCTCCAACGCAGAGAGCCAATAAAAACTCGAACATCTGCCCATACATGTGCGCCATAGGCAAGATGCTCAATATGTTGCTACCTGCTGGCACATGCGGTGCCAACTCGTGCATCATGAAGTCGAGATTGCCCCACAACGCCCTATATGGCAACATCACACCCTTAGAAAAACCCGTTGTTCCACTGGTGTAATTGATGATAGCCAGCTCTTCAGCGTGGTCACAATGGTAAGCCACATGCTCCTTGCGGAAGAACTTGGGATATTTCTTACCAAACAATTCATTAAGATGTTCGCGCGCAAACGACAGCTTTTCCGACTTGCACTGGCGCAACGAGAAATCGGGAAGGTAAAAAATGGCCTCGACATTAGGCATCGGTTCCATCGTTAGGTATGGCGAAACCACATCGCCCACAAAGAGCAACTTCGACTCCGAGTGGTTAACAATGTTGTAAATCTGTTCGGGCGTAAACTCGCTTTGCACAGGAACCACCACAGCGCCGTAAGTGATAATGGCCAGATAAGCCACTGCCCAATGCGCACTATTTCGTCCGCAAAGTGCAATCTTGTCGCCTTTCACGATGCCGCCACTTTCGAACAGTATGTGTAACTTCTCTATTTTGCGTGCCACATCGTGGTATTGTAGCGTTTTCCCTTTATAGTCGGTAAGGGCATTAAGGTCCCAATGGTCCTTGATGCTCTTCTCGATATAAGCATTAAAGCTTGGTATTTGTTTCATTGCACATATTTCTTAATCTTGTGCAAAGATACAACGTTGTTTGCACATTCCCAAAACTTATGTGCAATTTGTGTTTCTAATATCGTAAAATCCTCTGCCGCAACTCGTTCGATCTGTGTTTTTCAATCTTGATGGAAACAGCAGCGCAAACATCATTTTAGCCTTATGTCAAACCTATATCCTTTCGTGTAACATGTTGATAAGCTCATTACGTCTTTCGCAACTGAACACATGTACGCGGTTAGGCGTATGCACCACCACCAATTGGTCGCCGTTTTTTACGTATGCCCGATACCTACCCAAGCTGCGATTATAAAACAAACCATAATGGCCAAAAAAGAAAGAGATGCCCCAAAGGCGCAAGTCCAGTCCTATTTCGTCTTTAGTCTCTACTTTGGTGATGGTGTTCAGCGGTATTCGCACCTTACCTATCTGTCGATGAATAACAAGTGCAGCGTCATCTATCGTTACTTTGCGTATCTGTATACAAAAGGCATAGAGCACCACAAAAACGCAAGCGGCGAAGATAAGCAGATAGGTGAAGAAACGGCCCGAACCGAAATCGCTACGAACCATTCCGCCCATACAAGCCATAAAGGCACCATGCATAAGCACCATACCTATAATGGTGGTTACAAGTATGAACTTTGAGTAGGGCGAACGAAATGTCAATGTATTCATTTTTATTATCCGTTTTGTTTTATTTGGTTGTGCAGGATGGGCTGTTTAAATCTCGCTTAGTTCTAACCAGCGCATGCTCTTCTCGTCCAATTCATCTTTCAGCATGGGCAAGCGTTTGCTTTTCTCCGTTATTTCGGCCACCGACAACGTGCCGCTAGAAAGTTGTGCCTCTATTTCGGCTTGCTCGGATTCAAGCGCGGCAATGTCTTTGTCCAACTGTTCGAACTCCGTTTTCTCCTTATAAGTTAGCTTGCGCTTAGTTTCGTTGCGATAGGCTGGTTTCTCTTTCTTCTCAACAGGCGCGGCCTTACTTTCTGCTTGGGATGACAATTGGCTCCATTGGCGATACTGGGTATAGTTGCCAGGGAAGTCTTGTACCTCTCCCCCACCCTTAAACACCAAGAGATGGTCTACCACCTTATCCATAAAATAGCGGTCGTGGCTCACAATGATAACGCAACCGGGGAAGTCTTGCAAATATTCTTCAAGCACTTGCAGTGTCTTAATGTCCAAGTCGTTGGTGGGTTCGTCTAGTACAAGGAAGTTGGGATTGCGCATCAACACCGTACAAAGGTACAATTTTCGTTTCTCGCCACCACTCAACTTATATACATAGTTATACTGTTCTTCGGGCGAAAACATAAAATGCTGCAAGAATTGAGATGCCGAAAGGTGTCGGCCACTGCCCAAATCAATATATTCGGCAATATCGGTAACAACGTCTATCACCTTTTTTTGTTCGTCAAACTTCAAGCCTTCTTGCGAGAAATAGCCAAAGCGAACGGTTTCGCCGATGTCGAAACGTCCGCCATCGGGTTGCACCTCGCCAAGCAACATCTTGATGAACGTAGATTTTCCCGTACCATTGTTGCCCACGATACCCATCTTCTCGAAACGTGCGAAGTTATAGTAAAAGTCGTGAAGGATAACTTTTTCGGGCGACCACGCTTTGGAAACATACTGGCATTCGAATATTTTAGAACCAATGTAGACATTGCTGCTTTTAAGGCGCACTTGCCTTTCTTCAATGCGTTGCTTGGCCTTGGCCTCCAATTCGTAAAACGCGTCTTCGCGATACTTTGCCTTATGGCCGCGCGCCTGTGGCTGTCGGCGCATCCAATCCAATTCGCGCCGATACAAGTTGTTGGCATGTTGCACCTCGGCACGCGCATTGTCTAGTCGTGCTTGCCGCTTTTCCAAGTAATAGGCATAGTTTCCCTGATAGGTGTAGATGGTGTTATTGTCCAGTTCTACAATCAAGTTGCACACGCGGTCCAGAAAATATCGGTCGTGTGTAACCATAAGCAAGGTTTTGTTACCTCGCGAAAGAAATCCCTCCAGCCATTCAATCATCTCCAAATCAAGGTGGTTGGTGGGTTCGTCTAGTATCAGGAAGTCGGGCTCGGTGATAAGCGTGTTGGCCAATGCCACACGCTTTTGCTGTCCGCCACTAAGCTCTCCCATCGGCTGGTTCAAGTCGGCAATTTTCAGTTGCGTAAGTATCTGCTTGGCTTTAAGTACCTTCTCTTCGTCGCCATGATGGTTAAAACAGGCATCGAGCACGGTTTCCTTTGGGTCGAACGTGGGCGATTGCACCAAGCAAGCCACGCGTAAGCCGTTGCGATAGATAACCTCGCCACCGTCTTTACCCTCTTCGCCCATCAGTATAGACAACAGCGTAGACTTCCCCGTCCCGTTTTGGGCAATCAGTCCTACGCGTTGTCCCTCGGCAATAGCGAACGAAATGTTTTCAAACAGCACCTTTGCACCAAATCTCTTGGTGAGGTTCTGCACGTCTAGCACTGGTTTCGGGTTTGCCATAAGTTTTATTGGGCCTCTATTTTCTTGTTTATTTCGTCGATGTAGTTAAGCAGTTCTTCGCGTCCGATGCGCTTTTCCGAGCTGGTTATAAAGTAAGGTGGCAGTTCTTCCCACGAGTCTTCCAGCTGTTTCATCCACTTCTCGGCATTCTGTTTGGCCTTTACCAAACCCAGCTTATCGGCCTTGGTAAACACGATGGTAAAGGGAACACCACTCTCGCCAAGCCAATCAATGAACTCGCGATCAATCTTTTGCTGTTCGTGCCTGATGTCGATTAGCACAAAGAGGTTTACCAATTGTTCGCGTTGAAGTATGTAGCTAGAAATCATTTGTTGCAGTTTCTGCTGCACGGTTTTAGATCTCTTGGCAAATCCATAGCCAGGAAGGTCCACCAGATACCACGAATCGTTGATGATAAAATGGTTGATAAGTAGCGTTTTGCCTGGCGTGGCCGACGTTTTGGCCAAGCCCTTGTGGTTGCAAAGCATGTTTATGAGGCTCGACTTGCCCACGTTTGAACGGCCAATAAAGGCATACTCTATCTTATTGTCTGTGGGACAAAGCCCTATCGAGGGGGCTGAAAGGGTGAAAGCCGACTTCTTGATGTCCATAAATTCCGTAATTTTGTACCTTATATATATAGGGTGGTAAAAGTTCGTGGGGCGTTACCCCCTGCAAATAGTAAAAGGACGTATCCCATACATCTATATATGGCATTTACTGGTTGTGCGATTCCTGCCTTAACAACTGCCATATTCATTGCAAAGTTAGTGAAAACAATTGGTTTTCTTGCTTTTCGGGTAAGAAAACATAGCGCAGATAGATCTCAAATGGCTATCGAATGGCACAACGATATAGACCCATCTATAACTAACGATAGATAAAAACAATAAGGTATACATTGGAGAATTAAGAATAAAAGCTTAACTTTGAAGAAATAAATCATGCAGATATGACCGCACAATATATCATCATCGCCGCCATTATAGCCATCGCCATTGGCTATGCGGCTTATAAAATATACGAAGCCATTAGCAATGCAGACAACCCTTGTGGGGGCTGTAAGGGCTGTTCTATGGGCCAACAGCAGCCCGAAAACGGCTTGCCAGACGAGAAAAAGCCTACTTGCGACCACAAAATGTAGAAAACATTTGGTGTTCCGAATAATTATCTATACCTTTGCATCGCATTTAACAAAAGGGTACCTTGGCCGATCGGTTAGGTAACGGTCTGCAAAACCGTGTAGGGCAGTTCGACTCTGCCAGGTACCTCAACAAAACGGGAAAGTTCAATAAAGAGCTTTCCCGTTTTACTTTTATGCTAATTCCTTTTGTTTACCCATTGACGAAATGAAGGGGTCTGGGCTTTAAATGTTTCTATAATTTGATTGGAGTTGATTATATTTGTGCTGTAAAAGCATGATAAACAACACGCTCGTGTACTAACTGCTAGACAAAGATGCAGCGAAATCTGAAAAACATCCCTATTCGTCTGTGCCAAATCATGGTTGTTTCTCAAAGAGGCGACTAGGTAAAAGTCATTCAATGTATTTTCCCTACAAGTTGAAAACAGGCTGTCAATGCCATCTCACTTATGCGTTTACAAGCTGCCTTCATCATTAGCCGTGAGCAGTAAGCCCTGCAACCGCTCGCGCTGGTAGTGGTAAGCGCATGTGTTTTCCGTTTCATTGCCTATGCGTGCGTGCATGCGGCATAATTGTTTTTGTCTTGTTTTCAGCAAGTATTTTAACATTATTACTGCCCTTTCCGCTCACCAAACGCCCACATTGCCGCAAAAATTCGATTCTCGCGAAGGTTTTGTTTGGGTGCAAAAAGGGGGTAGCAGGTTAATGCTGCAAAATGAATATTTATTTCAAACAGCCGCCTTTTCCACCCTATTTGGGGCTGTTTTCTGCTAAACACTGTGCATTTTGGTGCTAAATGGACTGCGTTTTGCTGCTAAATGGAGTGCGTTTTGCCGCTAAATGGAGTGCGTTTTGCTGCTAAACGCAAGGCAAAATGCTGCTAAATGCGGTGCGATTTGCCGCTAAATGTGAGATGAAAAGCATAAATATTCACAGCAATTGTATAAATAAAAACTCTTGGAGCCATGAAACACATGGCTAGAAAGGGCAAAATAACCATTAAAAAGTAGGGTTTTAGGGTTTAAAATGGCATAACTGGAGTTGAAAAATATGAGCCGGCAACTAATCTAGAAAGGCAAAATGGTGCAAAACGCAGGTTGTTTGCTTGAAAATTGACAAAATGTTAGGCATGAAAGGCTAGAAATAGTGCCCATTTACCTACTTTTCGGCCTGTATTGCCGCTAGAATGGCGTGGAAGTTGGAGCGAGATTGTAAAATAAAATAAATGATTTAACTTTTGAGTTGATGTGTTGACGTGTTTATAAATTGATAAATGTATAAGTTAAGGGGCTGTTGAGTTGACGAGTTGAGGGGCTGTTGAGTTTATAAGTTGATGGGGTCTTGAATTTGTGAGTTGATGGGTTGATGGGTTGATGTCTTTTGGAGTTGGTGGGTTTTCGTGAGTTTATAAACCTGCAACACTGTTAATCTTGCACTTCGTAGGTGAGTGGAGTGTTTATGTCGTGCTGGCATCACAAAATTAACAACCTCCACTCAATTTGTAGAAACATTAAAAGTGAAGACGGATTGAACATAAAACCATTCTAGGCCTTTTTAAGTTGGCACTAAACGTCTGTTGTGCATCAAAAGCAATGCAGTGGCTAAGGTACCAGAGGTTTATTACTTCATGGTTTTGTTTAAGCAGGAAAATATCTGTACCAACGTTTGCAAGTTAGCAACTGCATATAAAGACACTTCCTCTGCTGTAGCGTATCAATAAGTGGAAATCAAATTTGGCAGAAAGTTAATCAGGAACATTTTTTACAGCTAAGTAAAGTACTTCGTCATAAATTGTTTTAAGTTCATTTCTTGAATGGCTTCATACTCTTTACGCTTTCTCTTCCAGGCGTTATATTTCAGAAAGGTAATGACTACACTCACCATGAAAAACAATCCAGAAAACCACCATAACCAGTTTGTTTCTATCCTTTCAAACGAACCGAAGAAATAACTATCCTTAATGCCTGTATGGATGGTAGCATCTTCAACACAACAATACAAAAAAGTGTAAATCGCAGTGAAACCTGACAACAAGGCTATACTACCATTTATTCCTGCAGCCAATTTACAACCACGCGCTTTTCGTTCTTTTTCAACCTCCAATACAGCATCAGGTATCTCACTCAAAGCAGTTTTCAAAACATTTGTCCATGTATTACCACATGTAGGACATACAAATTGATATGTGGTATACTCAAACAGCGACTTGTATATTTTATTTGAAATTTTATCGGAATAGCTCTTAGCCTTCAATAAAAGAAAGAGACTTATAATATAACCGAAGAACGTACCAACAACAGGTACGATTGACCCTACTATTGGGGAAACAATTGCCCAGCCTAACAATTTATTGATACCACTAGACGTTCCCCTATTAATAATTTTCCTTGATAGCAGCCTCTGCGCTTCGCCATTAACATACGCTTTACACTTTGAACACTGTTCTATATGTTTAATCATAATACATACTATCTACATAATAAAGGAGTTACCTGCTAAACGAATTTAGCATGAAAACCAAGCGCAAAGGCACGATTCTCTTTTAGCATAGCATCATGTCAAACCACATTCCTATGGCCGTGGCCGCGCCATAAACGGTTATATTTGCGGCTGTTTTGCCTAATACTTTGTTTAATGCCTTGCCTTTGCGGATAGTTTTCATCGCATTAAATGTCCTTATGTGCAAGGGGATGTAACATAGCGAAAAGGCGAAAGCGAAGTAATGCCTCGCAAGGATGAAAGCAATACCCGACAACAAAACGGCAAAAAGGCCGATGAAAAGATAGAGCCACAAGGTACGTTCCAAGCCTAACCTAACGGCAAGTGTGCGTTTGCCGGCCTCAATGTCGTTTTCGATGTCGCGAAAATTGTTTACTATTAATAAGGTGTCTATCACAAATCCGCATGCAAGAGCCAAGGCGAAAGGTTCGGCAGAAAAGCTTAATGTTGGGTGTGGAAGGGCTAAAAGATAAGTGCCATAAACAGGAACAAGGCCGAAAAACACCAACACAAGTAAGTCGCCCATGCCTTTATACGAAAGATGGGTGGTATATAGAAAACAAAAGACAACGCATATCAATCCTACCAAGATGGTTATCCATCCGCCAAAGAAGATAAGCGGCAGACCGATGAGGCAAGCCAAAAGGGTTGTTAGATACAGGGCACACTTCATTTTTGCAGGCGTTATCCAGCCTTGTGCACAAGCTCGTTTTGGGCCAAGGCGCTTTTCGTTGTCGTTTCCTTTGCGAAAATCAAAGTAATCGTTAACAAAGTTGGCATCTATCTGCATCACGAAAGCAAAGAGAAAGCAAAACACAATGGGTAACAACCTTATCTCGTTGCCAACTTTTAGATAGGCCGACATGGCCCCAAGCAATACGGGGACGGCCGCCCCTGTGAGTGTTTTGGGGCGTGCAGCCAACAACCAGGCCTTGGCCGAATTGGTTTTTATGGTTTTATTTATATTCATTATTTGCCGGGGAGGTGTTGCCCCTTCTGTTTCTTTTCGAGTATTCCTTGATAATAATAAAGGGCTGCGCCAATGGCCGTGCAGAACTCACTTTGCTTAGGTATGCGGAAATGTACATGATAAAGCCTTTCCATCGCAGGGAACACGTCTTTACATTGTGGCAAAAGGGTTAGGTTGCCGATGAGTACATACTCTTTTATGCCAGTGTTTAGCGAAGAAAGGATGGTGCCACTGCCTATGGATTGCAGCACCATACAGATAAGTCCGAGGGCGATGTCTTCGCGCGAGGCATTGCTCTTGGCGTTACCAAAGAGACTTGCGGTAGCATCCATAGGCAAGCCGGGTAAAGGTTGGGCACTAATATCGCCGATAAGTAGGTTGATATTGGTAATGTCGCCATGCATGGCAAGTGCCGAAACCTGCTTGATATCGTCTGTTTTGAGCAACATACGCGATAGACCTTGCAACGTTCCACCACCGATGCCAATACCGCCGATGTGTTCAATGCGGTCGCCATCGCATTGCACGAGCGATGTTCCAGTGCCCATACTTACCACAATCATGCGGTCGATCCCCGTTTCATAGCGTGCACCAAGTCCGTCGGCTAAGAACTCATCGGCCTTGTTTGTGGGCAATCCGTAGATGGGTTCGTTGATGTAAGCCGCGCCAACACCCGTGAGCATTACGTGTTCTACTTCTTCCAACGAAATCTTATTGTCGTGCAGATACTTGCCAAATGCGCCATAAAGTGAGGTTACGGGGTCGGTGGCCTTGATGCGCAAGGGCGAAATAACGATGCCATCCTTGTTTATCCCTACAATCTTTGTGGTGCTTATGCCCACGTCTATACCGATAACTATTCCCATGTTTTGTTTGAAGTGTCTGGTTTGAATATAAAGAATTGTCCGCCATCGCTTTGGCAATGAGCGCGCAACAAGCCCGAAATGAAGGTGGCGTTTTCACGAACACGAGCCTCATTGCCGTCGTAACCATTGATGAGCACCAACAATTCGTAGGTGTCTAAGGTCAGTTTGGTGCGCTCGTTGTCGCTCGTGGGGGTGCCAATGCCGCCCAGCTCGTCGCGATATACGGGCAAACCCTCAATATTGAGCATGCCTCGCCCGATGCCTTCGTATGGTTCGCCCGCTTTGCCTACGCCTAATTTCAGTGTTGAACCTGCGATTTTGGAGGCGTCGAAACCGCCTATGCTGTATCCATGTACAATGCTAGCCAGGTTTATAAGGTCTACCAGAGTGTTGGCCTGATAGAGATTTTTGCCCTGTAACAGTCGTCTGATGAGCGACTCGGATGCTGGGCGGTATCGCGAAGGGTCTTTTCCCAAGGCCTTATACACCTGTCTTGTGGCGGCAATGCTGGGCTGTTGTTTCAGCGATTCGGTGGTGAGAGCCTGCCGAAGTTGTGCTTGTGTGGCCTCAATCTTCTCCCAGAGGTGTGCATCGAAGGGCGTATTATCCGCCTTAGCCACAAGGCATGCACCCACAAAATTGGGACAGACCGCAGCTATTTCGGGCAAAACAGAAACGGTTATCATTATTCCAACATTTTAAGAAAGGCGTTTTCGTCTATCATGTCGATGCCCAACTGCTGCGCTTTCTGCATCTTTGATGGCCCCATATTGGCTCCTGCGAGGATGAAAGACGTTTTGCTGCTTATCGAACTGACGTTCTTTCCGCCGTTACGTTCAATCATCTCCTTATATTCGTCGCGGCTATGCTGCTCGAAAACACCGCTAATAACGATGTTCTTGCCAGCCAACTTATCGGTAGCGGGCTGTTGGTGGTCGACACTTAGCGACATTTGCAGCCCATATTGGCGAAGTCGCTCGATGATGTTGAGGTTCACTTCATCGTGGAAAAAGCGCACAACGCTTTCTGCTATCACCGTACCAACGCCTTCAACTTCAACAAGTTGCTCGGGTGTCGCAACCATCAGTGCATCTATCGAATTGAAGTGCTTGGCCAATAGTTTGGCCGTTGTTTCGCCAACGAAACGTATTCCGAGTGCGAAAAGCACACGCTCGAAAGGCGTAGACACAGAATCTTGAATGCCTTTTACTATCTTTTGGGCCGATTTCTGTCGTGTTCCGTCGCCATTTATTTGCTCTGTGCGTATCTCATAGAGGTCGGCCACGTTGCGAACAATTCCTCTACGGAAGTAATCGTCCACGGTTTCGGGGCCGATGGAGTCAATATTCATGGCTTTTCGGGCGATGAAGTGTTCGATACGGCCTTTAATCTGCGGTGGACAACCCGTGTCGTTGGGACAATAATAGGCCGCCTCGCCAGCGTATCTAACCAATGGAGAGCCGCATTCGGGACAGTTACTGATGAAGGTCACTGGCTGAAGGTTGGGCGAACGGTGACTAACGTCCACGCCAACAATCTTTGGAATGATTTCGCCGCCTTTCTCTACAAAGACGTTATCGCCGATATGGAGGTCGAGACTGCGAATAAAGTCTTCGTTATTGAGGGTTGCACGCTTCACGGTGGTGCCTGCAAGCAACACGGGTTCCATGTTGGCAACAGGCGTTACAGCACCAGTGCGCCCCACTTGGAAAGTAACTTCGTTAAGGCGGGTACAAACACGTTCGGCCTTAAACTTGTAAGCGATGGCCCAACGCGGGCTTTTAGAGGTAAAACCAAGCTGTTGTTGCTGGCGCAAGCTGTTTACTTTCAGCACTATACCATCAGTGGCTACGGGTAAATCGTGGCGTGCCGTGTCCCAATGGTTAATAAATTCGTATATTTGTTCTAGCGAATTGGCCTTGTGCATGCCTTCGCTTACCTTAAATCCCCATGCCTCTGCCGCTTTCAGGTTTTCGTAATGACCATCAAAAGGCAAGTTGTTGCCGAGCAGATAATATAGGTAAGCGTCTAGCTTACGTTTGGCAACAAGTTTCGGGTCGAGGCTTTTCAATGTGCCACTAGCTGCGTTTCGCGGGTTGGCAAATAAGGGTTCTTCTGCCTTTTCCCTTTCTGCGTTCAGCTGTTCAAACACTTTCCAAGGCATCAATATTTCGCCTCGTATCTCAAATTCGTTGGGGTAACCGGTACCAGGCAGTACAAGCGGAATGGCGCGAATGGTGCGAACGTTAGCCGTTACGTCGTCGCCCTGTTCGCCATCACCACGCGTAACGGCTCTAACAAGGCGTCCCTGTTCGTAGGTTAACGAAATGCTAAGTCCATCATATTTAAGTTCGCAACACACCTCGAAGGGCTGTCCGCCGAGGTCTTTGCTAACCGTAGCATACCAACTAGCCACCTCTTGTTCGTTATAAGTGTTGGCCAACGACAACATTGCGTACTTGTGGCGCACTTGTGTAAAACCAGTACTAAGGTCGCTACCCACGCGTTGAGTGGGCGAATTGGGGTCGTACACATCGGGATGCTTGGCCTCCAAGTCTTGTAACTCGCGCATTAAGCGGTCGAACTCTTGGTCGGACAACGTAGGCGAGTTCTGCACATAGTACAAGTAATTGTGGTGGTGGAGCTGTTCTCGCAGTTCCTCAATTCGTTTAATCTCTTCCATTTTGCGCTGTTGTGTAAAGGTTGGACATTAGAATAGGGCTATATATTACTAGTTGCCTAGCTGCATTTTAAGCTTGCCCGCGGGCGAAACGCTAACCTCTACCACATAGTAGCTGGGCGAATCGGGCATGGCCAGCAAGGCATTGAAGTGCACACCGTCCTTATCTACGAGATAAAGCGTAAGGTCGCTAAGGATGGCTTGCTCTAAGAAGTCTTGGGGAACGAACTTCTTGAAGTCGCTTTTCTTGAAGTCGTGAGAGTAAAGTCGGTTCGCACCCGAGTACACCGTGAGGTTCACGATGTTGTCGTGATAAACGTTATCCACTTCAACTCCCTCGTCGTTATAAGTAGACTTGATAACCTTGAAGGTTGTGGGGTTTACCTGAACATAGCATCGATAGCGCATATCTTCGTACGAAACCACCGTATCTTTCTTTATCAGTTGGTTCTGGTTAAGGGCTTGCGCCTTGTTGTTATCGAATTGAAACTTGTCGAGCGCGTCTTCGCTAAGCGTGAGTTTCACCGTTTCGCCGTTCGAATTCATGAACATGAAGAGATGGGGAGCCTGTTTCACGATGGGGTATTTCACCGTGTCGTCGGCTCCATGAATAACTAGCGTATCCCTGAATATTTGGAAATAAGCAGGAGAGCTAGTTGAGTCGGGATAGAAAATGGTGTCTCCCTTCACCTTAAAGGCCACACTTTCGTCGTCGGCATTTATCCAAATGCCTTGCAACATCTGTTTAGCCTCCTTATCTTCTTCGGCTTTTCCCTCATTCTTGGGCGTTTTGGGGCCGCATGCCACGACAGCCATCGTGGCACATAACAAGGCAAGGATGTGTTTTTTTCGTAAAGTCATCTTATAAATACAATGTGTAATACTAACGGCCTATGCTGTGATATTCAAAGCCGTAACTTTCTAATTCTTTCTTCTCAAATATGTTTCTGCCGTCGATAAGCAGCTTTCTGTTCATCACTTTGCCCACAATCTCCCAGTTGGGCAACCTAAATTCGTTCCATTCGGTGAGCAACAACAGTGCGTCGGCATTGTTAACGGCATCGTATAAGTCGCTCGCATAGTTCACCGTTGCACCAATTCGTCTTTGGCATTCGGGCATAGCCACGGGGTCGTACACCTTAATCTTGCAACCAGCTTGTCTAAGCAGCCCGATGGTTACTAACGCGGTAGACTCGCGCATGTCGTCGGTTTCGGGCTTGAACGACAGTCCCCATAGGGCAATGGTTTTGTCTTGAAGGCCTTCTTTGGCAAAAGCGGCGGCCAGCTTGTTGAAAACGACGTGCTTTTGGGCATTGTTTACGCGTTCAACGGCTTTGAGAACCTCCATCGAATAGCCCAAGTCGTCGGCCGTCTTGATAAGTGCCTTGACGTCTTTGGGAAAACAACTGCCGCCATAACCACAGCCTGCATAGAGGAATTTGCGGCCTATACGCGTGTCACTTCCTATACCAGCACGTACCATATTCACATCAGCCCCCACCCGTTCGCATAGGTTTGCAATGTCGTTCATAAACGATATTCGGGTGGCCAACATGGAGTTGGCGGCATATTTGGTCATTTCGGCACTGGGAATATCCATGAAGATAACCCTGAAATTGTTGATGAGGAAAGGCTTGTACAGGCGTGTGAGCATGTCTTTTGCCTTTTCGCTCTCCACGCCAACCACTACGCGGTCGGGACTCATGAAGTCTTTGATGGCGTTTCCCTCTTTAAGGAACTCCGGATTGCTGGCCACATCGAACGTTACATCCGCATGACGCTTGTCTAATTCGGCCTGTATCGCTTGGCGAACTAGCTTTGCCGTACCTACCGGAACGGTGCTCTTGGTTACCACCACCATGTATTTGTTGAGGTGTTGGCCGATGGTTCGCGCCACTTGCAGCACGTATTTAAGGTCGGCACTGCCGTCTTCGTCGGGCGGTGTTCCAACAGCCGAGAAAACGATTTGTTGCTCATTAAGGACGCTTTCCAAAGAGGTAGTGAAACGCAGGCGGCCTGCCTTGACGTTTTTAAGCACCAATTCGTCTAGACCTGGCTCGTAGATAGGTATCTCGCCGCGCTTTATCCGTTCTATCTTCTCGGTGTCTACGTCTACACAAGTAACGCTTGCTCCTGTGTCTGCAAAGCATGCACCCGAAACAAGTCCTACGTATCCCGTTCCTACAATAGCTATATTCATAGGTTAACTTTCCTCCTCTTTTAGTAAGTTTGTTTGCCTTTGTTACCCAAAGACCTCTGCCTCGTCCAAGCTTTTGCCGTTAAGGTCTTTCGAACTGGTAACAATCTTGTCGTATTCAATGGGCCATTCAATGCCCAACGTTTCGTCGTTCCATCTAATACTGGTTTCGCTTTGCGGGCAATACACGTTATCTACCTTGTATGTAAACACCGCTTCGGGGCTTAGTACAAGGAAACCATGCGCAAAACCGCGAGGTATAAACAGTTGTCTTTTGTTCTCTTCGCTCAGTTCTACGGCCACATATTTGCCAAAAGTGGGCGAACTCTTGCGTAAATCTACGGCTACATCAAGAACCTTTCCTTTGATAACACGCACCAATTTGGCTTGCGAAGCCTCGCCTTTCTGGTAGTGAAGGCCACGTAGCACGCCAAAAGAGGATTTCGACTCGTTGTCTTGAACGAAGTCTACTTTACCCACATGTTTTTCAAATTCTTCTTTTTTCCAGGCCTCGAAGAAATAACCGCGCTCATCATTAAAGACTTTTGGTTCGATAACGAAAACGCCTTGTAGTTCTGTTGCTATGTATTCCATCGTGATTTACTTTTGATGTACAAAGATAGTACAAAACAAAGAAACGGCAAAAGAAAATTGATAAATTAGCCCCTTGTTGGGGGTAAGTTAACTATTGGGGAGAGATAGAGAGTGCCCAAGGTCATAAACAAGCAAGCATAAAAATGAGTTGGGCACTAACTTTGGCGTAAAACCGAATTTATTTTTATTATTCATGATGTCATGATATATTTTTGCATACACACTTTTCAATTTGATGTAAATATCTATTTGGGAAAACAACAGACTATAAATGTAGATTGAACGTGTGTACGGTATGTCGTTTGTCTAGTTTTTGGTAAGAACTTTAACATTCTGAGTACCCTTTCTGTCCACCAATCGCCCACCTTGTCGCAAATAATCGATTCTCGCGAAGGTTTATTTCGGTGCAAAAAGGGGTTGCATGTGAATGTTGCCAAAATGAATATTTATTTCAAAGAACTGGCATTTGTACCCATTTTCGGGCTATTTGCTACAAAATGCAGTGCGTTTTGGTGCTAAACGCAGTGTATTTTGCCGCTAAATACAGTGCATTTTGGTGCTAAATGCAATGCGTTTTGGTGCTAAATGCAGTACGTTTTGCCGCAAAACGCATGGCAAAATGCTATTAAATGAGAGACAAAAGGCATAAAAATACACAGCAATTGTATAAATAAAACCTCTTAGAACCACGAAACACATGGCCCCAAAGGGCAAAATAGGAACTAAAAAGTGGGGTTTTAGGGGGAAAAAGAGGGTAATTGGAGTTGAAAAAATACGAGTTAGCAACCAAACTAGAAAGGTAAAATGGGGCAAAATGCAGGTCCCGAGCCTAAAAATAGACAAAACAAAAGACATGAAAGGTTAGAAATAGTGATTATTTTCCTACTTTTTAACCAATATTTTCGCTAGAACGGAGTGGAAATTAGAGCGACATCGTAAAATAAAAAGCAAAAATTTAAGTTTTGTGAGTTTGTGAGTTTGTGAGTTTATGAGTTTATGAGTTAATAAGTTTATGAGTTAATAAGTTTATGAGTTTGTGAGTTGATAAGTTTGAGAGTTTGTGAGTTTATGAGTTGATAAGTTTGCGAGTTTATGAGTTGATGTACTTGGGAGTTGTGGTTTTCGTGAGTTTATAAGCCAGTGAGTTGATTTGTTCTGCACTTCGTATATGAGCGGAGTGTTTGTTTTGTGTTGGCATTACAAAGATAACAAAATCCGCTTTATTTATAGAAATAATACAAGTCAAGATGCCTTCAAGTTGTTATACGAAACCATTTAATGAGCCGATAGGGTTGAAGAAAGCTGCCCGCACAAGGTCTACTTGTTACGTGGTATAACAAAAACTCCCGATTTCATCGTGAAATCGGGAGCCTAATGCTATGCCCCTACGTACGGAACGCGAATGGAGCGCATGGTGTTTGAAACTATATCTCAAAGCGATGTTCTCGTTAGAGAGTGGTAGACGGAATGGCTTGGACAACTACTGCCCTTGCAAGGGATTCCAACCTTGGGCTGTAACTTCGAACTCTGTACCGTCGCGAGCGACAAGCTGTTTACCAAACTCAGGCCTTGTGATGTGTCCAATGAGTTTAACACCCTTCATTTCCTCGATTTTGGAATGGTCGCCAATAGGAACGGTGAACAGCAACTCATAGTCTTCGCCGCCATTCATGGCACAAGTAGTTACGTTCATATTCATCTCTTCGGCCATCACCGCTGTTTGATAGTCGATGGGGATGTTCTTTTCAAAAACCCTACACCCACAATTACTTTGGTCGCAGATGTGCAATAGTTCACTACTAAGCCCATCGGAAATATCCATCATCGCGGTAGGCTTGATATTAGCCTCGCGCAATCGCTTAATGATGTCGCCTCTGGCCTCTGGCCTTAATTGCCTTTGCAAGAGATATTCCTTGCCGGCAAAGTCGGGCTGAAAGGCTTTTAGCTGTTGCAGAGCCAGTTGGTCGTTCTTCTTTCTAGCCTCGTCAACCTGTTGATAATACACGGTTTTCTCCCTTTCGAGAAGTTGCAGCCCCATGTAAGCCGCCCCCAAATCGCCCGACACACATATCAAATCGGTATCTTTTGCGCCGTTGCGGTAAACAATTTCGTCTCTCGGAGCTTCACCAATACAAGTGATGCTGATGGCCAACCCCGTGTAAGACGATGTTGTATCGCCGCCAACAATATCTACTTTCCACTGTTCGCAAGCAGCGCGCAGCCCAGCATAAAACTCTTCGAGGTCTTCAACCTTAAAGCGTTTGCTTAATGCCAAGCTTACGATAAGTTGGCGCGGCGTACCGTTCATGGCGAAGATGTCGCTGATGTTTACCTGTGCCGACTTGAAACCTAAGTGGTACATGTCGATATAGGTGAGGTCGAAATGCACGCCTTCCATCAGCATGTCGGTGCTTACCAACACCTCACTATCGGGATAATGCAACACGGCACAATCGTCGCCCACGCCATAAAGGGTTGCGTCGTTGTTGGTTTTGAGGTCTTTTGTTAGGCGCTTTATCAGTCCAAACTCGCCAAGGGCGGATATTTCTGTCATTGTCTGTTATTTATTTCTAGGGATGAATGCCAGCCGTTACTTGCATTTACAAAAAGCAATTGCTTTGTGTTGACTGGTTATATGGAAGGACAAACACCATGTTTTGATGTTTGCCTAACTGAGTGGGACGGCATCTCGATTGCCACAAAGGTTGTGGAAAAGCCGATGCCGCCCCTCTTTTCAGTAAATATTGAATTGTAACTATAATCCTTAGCTACGCTTGATAATCTCTCTCATTATCTCGGTCATCAGCGGTTGTGCCTTGTTTGCGGCCACTTGAACCTCTTCGTGGCTTACTTCCACGGGCTGGTCTTCCAGTCCAAGGTCGGTGATGATGCTCATTCCAAACACCTTAATGCCGCAATGACGTGCCACAATAACTTCGGGAACGGTACTCATGCCAACGGCATCGCCGCCCAATCTGTGATACATCTTATACTCGGCAGGGGTTTCGAAGGTTGGACCAGACACGCCAACATAAACACCGTGAACCACTCTGATGCCCTTTTCTTTGGCTATTTGGTCGGCCAAGTCGCGCAATTGCTTGTCGTACGCCTCGTGCATGTCAGGGAAACGCGGACCAGTTGGGAAGTTCTTACCACGCAAAGGATGTTCGGGGAAGAAGTTGATGTGGTCGTCGATAATCATCAAATCGCCGATAACAAAGTCGGGATTCATGCCCCCCGATGCGTTAGAAACGAAGAGCGTCTCGATGCCTAGCTCGTACATCACACGTTCGGGGAACGTAACCTCCTTCATATCGTAACCTTCATAAAAGTGGAAACGCCCTTCCATTGCCATGATGTCCTTGCCACCCAGCTTGCCAAAGATAAGTTTTCCTGCGTGCCCTTCTACTGTTGAAACGGGGAAGTTGGGTATTTCGTTGTAAGGGAACTCGTATTTGTCAGTTATTTCTGAAGCTAATTGGCCCAGCCCCGTTCCGAGAATGATTGCCGTTTTGGGACTTGTTGTCATCCTTTGTTTTAACCAGGATGCTGTTTCTTGAATTTTTTCGTACATAGTTTATAATTTTATTGTTAAAGCTTTCCTCCTGTTCCAGCATAAATTGGATGCGTACTGGCAAGGCGTACATGTTATCCTTAACTTCTTGTTCGAATCCTTCTATGAACTTGATGCGCGATGCATCTTTCTCTGTTGTGATGATTATCTTTGGCGAAGGAAGTTCGGCGAACTTGTTGTTAATGGTGCGAACATCCTTTTTTGAGAAGTTGTGATGGTCGGGGAAAGCAAGCTGGTGCAGGTTGAAGTTGTACACAGATAAGTCGGTTTGCATCTGTTTGGGCGATGCAATGCCTGTAAGCAACAGCACATTGCATGCCTTTGGCAAGCTGCTCAGTGCAGTCGAGCCTTTTCCGTAGACAGGTTTTAGGTTGTCGTACACCAATGTGGTGAAGTAAAGCGACTGGTAAGGATAGAGATCTAGGGCTTTCATCAGCACCCGATACTCCATTGGCCGCAGGTCTTTGGGGCATTTAGTGATAATCACAATGTCGGCTCTCGACTTGCCTTCTTGTGGTTCGCGTAAACAACCGGCAGGCAAAAGCTTGTCGTAGATGATGAGTCGGTGATAGTCTACAAGAAGTATGTTCACCCCTAGCTTAACGTAACGGTGCTGGTAAGCGTCGTCTAACAATATCACATCAACATCTTTTGTACGCTCATCACTAGTCAAAATGTCTATACCTCGCGTCCTTTTCTTGTCAACGGCCACGTACAATGTCGGAAATTTTTGTTTCATTTGGTAGGGTTCGTCGCCAATTTGCGACATGGTGCTTTCGTTGTTAGCCAGCACATACCCCCTACTCTTTCGCTTATATCCTCGCGATAGAACGGCAACTTTCATCTTATCTAGCAGCAATGACACAAGATATTCCACATGAGGGGTTTTGCCTGAACCGCCAACTGTGATGTTACCCACAGATATTACGGGTATATCGAACGCCCTGGATTTGAGTACACCAAGCCTAAACAGCAGGTTACGAAACCCTACGCCGAGCCCATAGAGCCAGCTTAAAGGCGTGAGCCATTCGTGGATTTTGATGAAATCGCCTTCTGTCCTCATGTTTATTTTTATCTGATGTTAAGTTCTAACGGCAGACGAGCTTGTATGGCTTCGCGCTGATTTATTTTGCGAATAAGCATGAAAGGCTCGTAAGCGGCACCAAGAGTTAATCGTAATTGTTCGTCAAGTGTGTTGCGTGGAACCACACTATTGAACAATTGGTCTTGCCAACTAGCCGGTGCAGGATATTCGGACACGCCGTAATCCTTGATTTTAGCTAATTGTGCAGCCTTTTCTACGGCATCTTTGATACCTCCTAATTGGTCTACAAGTTTAATTTTCAAGGCATCTGTACCTAGCCACACACGTCCTTGGGCAATCTTATCTAAGTTGGTAACAGACATTTTCCGCCCTTGCGACACGCGATTAAGGAAAGTTGCATAGCCGCGATTGATATACCCTTGGAGCATAGCCATCTCTGAGGCATTGAAAGGACGTGCAGCAACGTTGCCAAAGGCACTGTTGGCGTTGGTTTTTACCTCATCAAACTTCACTCCAAGCTTTTCGGTAACTAGCCCGCTAAGGTCGGGGAACACGCCAAAGATGCCGATACTGCCAGTTAA
The DNA here is from genome assembly GCA_938028745.1 of uncultured Prevotella sp. Taxonomy (GTDB): domain Bacteria; phylum Bacteroidota; class Bacteroidia; order Bacteroidales; family Bacteroidaceae; genus Prevotella. The sequence continues at coordinate 21,252 of CALIZL010000020.1, read as the reverse complement.
AGTGTTGGGTTCGGCCACAATCCAGTTAGCTCCACAACTCATATAATAACCTCCCGATGCGGCATAGTCGCCCATCGACACAACTACGGGTTTCTTCTTGCGCAGTTCAGTCACTTGATGCCAAATCTGTTCAGAGGCATAAGCGTCTCCTCCGGGTGAGTTAATACGCAGCACAACGGCCTTAATGTCATCATCGTTTTTGAGGTCTTCAAGGTTCTTGCAAATGTCTTTCGACACGATATTGGTGCTATTGTTAAACATTCCGCCTGGTGCAATCTGTACAATTTCGCCCTCAGCATAGTAAATGGCGATGGTTCCGTCGTCGGTGTCTACATCTTGTGACACATTACACATAGCCGTAACACCTACTTGGTTGATGCTCTCGTCGGCATCGATGCCAAGAAGTTTCTTCACTTCGCCTTTCACTTGGTCGGCATAAAGCAATTTGTCTACAAAACGTTTCTTTACAAGACTTTGCGCATCGGCAAACAATTGATATTCGTCAGCGTATGTGTTAAGGGCAGGAATGCTTATCTTCCTACTTTCGGAAACGGCTTTGCAAACATTGCCCCACAGCCCATTGAGATACGTAGACACTTGTAAACGGTTGGCATCGCTCATCTTTGTTTCGGTGAACATTTCCGTTGCACTCTTAAATGTGCCCACCTTTGCAACCTGATATTTCACGCCGAACTTGGCGGCGAGGTCTTTAATATAATATGGTTGCGAGGACAATCCGTGCCAATCTACCTGTCCTTGCGGGTTAAGGAAGATGTGGTTGGCTACGGATGCCACATAATAGCAGCCTTGGGTGTAGGTGTCGCCATAGGCAACAATCCATTTGCCACTCTTCTTAAAGTCGGCTAAGGCGTCGCGCAATTCTTGCAGTGTGGAGAATCCTGCGGCCAATGGGCCAGCTTCAAGGTATATTCCTTTTATGTCGTCATTGTTTTTTGCTTTTCTGATGGCCAACAACATGTCGTTTAGCCCGTTGTTTTCGATGGTGTTGCCCGATAAAAAGCCCAGCATATCTGGGGCTGCCATCTCGCTGATGGTGCCAGAAAGGTTGATTGTTAATACGGAATTGTCTTTCAGTTTGGTCTCAGTGTCGGCCGAAGCAATCATGCCAATGATGCTCATTATCATAAAAGCAAAACAACAGAGACAGAAAATAAGCACTCCAAGGGCGGATGCGAGGGCGGATTTTAAGAAATCTTTCATACAGCAATGATATAATAGGTTATTTGTAAGTGTCACCATCGTGCAAGGTTGTGCGTGTTGTATTTAGCTGGACACAACACGCGTACAACCAGTCTTGATGGTGGTGTTTGTATGCGCTATTTTGCAAAGTTATTGATTTTACGGCGAAAGGCATCATCTTTTTAGTGTTTTTTAGTGGTCGGTGATAAAAAACATTCCACCATAACACACAATGGAGGTTATTATGTTGTTTTTGCTAGATTGTGGATGTTGCCTTCGTAGTTGGTTTAACAAAGTTTGCTTAAAGAATACAGGGTAACCACATGCCAAATAATGAGTTGTTTATTGAACATGAAGAGCAAATGGAAAAGTGCTTTGAGCAGTTGGCAGGACATGTAATAAACCTAAACCAAGAAAGGCGCATTTTCGTTAAACTCAATGCTTGCACGAACATTGCAATGGTAAGAAAACGCGCTTTTCTTGCTACAAAAAACGAAAGCTGGTGCTATTAAACGTAAACAGGCATACAAAAAAATGGCATTATTCGCTCTCTGCGACGCCTTGTACATGATGTGACATGGTAAGCTGATGAACGTTGTTCGGCCATATTATTCGCCAGTGGATAAGGAGAGTCATACCAACTACAAGTCTTCAACCTTATTTCCCTTTGGCGCTTAGCCTTGTGTTTGCGTTAAACGTATAGTCCATGTGCTTGTCGTTCCACTCATACGGCTCAACGCTCACTTTGTGTTTAGATACCACAAGCGTTTGAGTATTGCTGTAAGCGATGGGTTGCCAGCCAGAAAACTTGTCAGGTTTGGCCACCAATTCGTTGGAGACGGGTCTCACGGTGTAGGTGCCATTGGGCAGTTCAGCAAGGTTGATGTTGTTAAACCGAAGGTCCTTGGTGACGAACATGCTTGTCCATTGCAGTGCGGGGTCTTTAAATTCCACAACCTTTATCAGCTTTCCTTTTTTATTATATACGGCCAATCCCACCTTACCCGTAAAGAGTCCAAACTCTCCGTTGCTTTCGTTGTATGTACCGATGTTCTTCAAGCTAGCTTGGATGGGGAAGTTTCTAGGCACCTCGTGCTGTAAAAACCTAAATGCGTCGACGGCTTGAGCCTCCAAGCCCCTGATATTTTTAAATTGAACATGATGCCCCGTCTTGGGATGAGCCAGCACAGCCTCCATTTCCAAGGCGAAAGCATCGGTGCCAAACACCTCATCGTCGAGCGGAGTATAGAGTGTGTTAAAGTCAAACCACCCATCGTTTTCGCCTGCCCATCCCCAATTAACATGCACATAGCCTTGCTTGTCGATGCCATCGAGCAAGAACGAATGGCTGCTTTCGCCGATGAGTACGGGGTAGCCATTGGCCAATTCGTTAATTACAAGCTCATAAAACATCCCCTTGGGCATGTACTCCTTATTAATATGCTTCACAGAATAGTCAAAATTCTTGCGCAAGGCATCTAATGCCCACTGCATATTTGACGTGCTGCCTTTGGTCTCGTACTTCATGTTTACGGCCCTTCCCACATCGCTTAGCAGCACGCCAACGGCATCCTTGCCCGCCTCGCCCATCTGTTTACTGTTGTCTTTTATCTCATTCCACAGATAAACACGACTCTTTTGGGCATTTGTTCCTGATTGATTAACGAACTCTGGCGGTCGTTTTGTCGGCCATTTGTTGTGATACATCAGCTGAGAAACAGCCGTTGCAACACAGCCAGTTGGCATATTCACATTTTTTTCTTTTGGGGTATGGAGTTTGAAAGGCATTTCTTGGTTCCAGGTACACGACAAGAGCGGCTTTATTTCTTTCTTCACGTTTAGCGTAGACTTTGAAAAACCAACCCTATTGCAGCGATATGCCATTACCAACAGCTCGTAATGGCGCAGCAACGAATAGAAGTAGTCGGGCAACCTGGCGTCGTTGGGCGTGAAGCTATTGCCATATCCCAATATTGGCGGCAGGTCGCTTTCGCCCGAAACGATTACAAACCCCTTGTGCTCGCTGTTGGTGAAGATATAAAATGCGGGATCGCCTTCCGGCTTTAAGGTACTCCGATTGATGAGTTCGGGCTTTTTGAAGTACTTACTTGCAAAGTCTGACGCAGCTCTTTGACTCACCTGTACTGCATTGGCACAGGTGAAATGAACCAAAAATGCAATGAGGCAATATGCCTTTTGGATGTTATTATTTTTCATGATGCACGGTACAAAAAGATGTTATCAAGGCGTTGTTTCCCCTAGATGATGTTCATGGCCTCTTATTCCCTTATTGGATGCGTTTCATGGGGTACAGCCTTTCAGATATTAGTTGATGCAAAGATATGGAAAAGTTTTATTCTTTACAAACTTTGTGGTGCATTTATTTTTACCTTTTACCTTTATTTGCATTTTACTCTTCAATTATTCTGTGGCTCGTACATATGAGATGGAAAAGCCTGCTTGACAAATGTACAAGAGTGTTTCTGAGAAACAAAGCATTTTTTATTCTCCATCATGATGGTTATGGCATTATCCCTTACTCTTTTTACTATTCCCTATAATATAAAGAGGTATACTAAGTAAGCTATGGTCGGAGTACATGGGCCTAAAATGGCATTGAAAGTTAATTTAGGATAGAAGTCATGCCGTTGGCCTTGATGCGGTTTTCTACCTGTTATCAAATTCTTTGCGAGGAAGATTTTTTAAGAAAGCCAATCGTTGTTTCCCTATTTTTGATTACCTTTGCACCATAGAAACAATAACACCCAATACATGGACGATTATCATTCGGAAAGATTTATCTTTGTTGTAGGAGGTTAAGCTCAATCAAGCTAATCTTCTGCACCGTTTTATTTGAAGATTAGCATTATGAGAACATATTGGAATTTCAATTCTGCATTAAAGGTCATCGACGAGTGGCAACCCAATTGCTGGATACAGGTTACGTGTCCAACAGAAGAAGATCAAGCCCTTCTTGAAGAACGTTTTAACATTCCCGACTACTTTCTTTCGGACATCAGCGACACCGACGAGCGTGCCCGTTACGAATACGACGACGGCTGGATGCTCATCATTCTTCGCATACCATACGTTAAGGAGATACGTTCGCGAACGCCTTACACCACCGTTCCCTTGGGTATCATTCACAAGCGCGATGTAACCATCACCGTTTGTTATTACGAAACCAACATGATGATAGACTTCGTAAGCTATCAGCAGAAACGGGGAGTGGGCTTTACCGACCACGTTGACATGATATTCCGACTCTTCCTCTCGTCTGCCGTGTGGTATCTAAAACGCCTTAAACAGATAAACATCCTCATTGAGAAGGCGAAACACAACTTAGACCAAGGCGTAAACAACGAGTCGCTAATCGGGTTGAGCCGCTTACAAGATTCGCTCACCTATTTCAACACTTCCATTCGCGGCAACGAGAACCTGCTGTCGAAATTGAAATTCAAACTGCAAGTAGACGAATTGGATGCCGACCTCATCGAAGACGTGAACATCGAGATGACGCAGGCGCGAGAAACGACAAGCATCTATTCAGATATTCTCGAATCTACGATGGACACTTATTCGAGTATCATCAACAACAACATGAACACCGTGATGCGTACGCTAACCTCGGTAAGCATCATCATGATGTTTCCCACACTCATTGCCTCGCTTTTCGGAATGAACCTCATCAATGGTATGGAAACAAGCAAGTGGGGATTTGCCGTGGCCATCGTCATTTCGTTCCTTGTTTCGGGGTTGTCGTGGTGGATTTTACGAGCGAAACGCCTACTTTAAAGACACAGAAGTAAAAAAATATGTACTAAAATTAGGTGCTTTCGACTTTTTTATATAAGTTTGCACCGCAATCAACCAACGTGTAATTGTTATAATCAACTAAATCATAATAAATGATGGACTCTCAAGAGAAAGCCCTGCTAGAAAACGCAGCAGACGATACTAGCAAAAAGACCTATAAGTCTAAAGAAGAAATTCTAAGGCGTGCAACAGAGATTGTAGCCGAGAACGAGACACCAGACAAAGAGGAAATAGATAACCTTAAAACCACATTCTACAAACTGCACATTGCCGAACGCGATGCCGAACAAAAAGCATATTTGGAGAATGGCGGCGACCCTGAGGCCTATCAAGTGTCGCCCGACCCCATTGAAGACGCGTTCAAAGCACAGATGGGCGTTATAAAAGAAAGAAGGGCGAAACTCTTTCTGGAACAAGAACAAGAAAAACAAGAAAACCTCCAGAAGAAAACAGAAATCATAGAGAAGATAAAAGCTATGGCTACATCGCCAGATGAAGCCAACAAGTCGTATCAGGCCTTTAAGGAACTGCAACAGCAATGGAAAGAAATTAAGGCTGTTCCGGCAGAGAAGGCCAACGAATTGTGGCGCAACTATCAACTCTATGTTGAGCAATACTACGACTTGCTCAAACTGAATAACGAGGCAAGAGAATACGACTTCAAGAAAAACTTGGAGCTGAAAGAGAAACTTTGCGAAAACGCAGAGCGTTTGGCTGACGAGAAAGACATTATCAGCGCATTCCACCAACTGCAAGAATTGCATCAGGAATATAGGGAAATAGGCCCTGTATCCAAAGAACTACGCGAACAGATATGGGCACGTTTCAAGGCTGCCTCTACGGTAATAAACAAGCGCCACCAACAACATTTCGAAGAAATGCGCGCTAGCGAAGAGGAAAATCTTGAGAAAAAGACTGCCCTTTGCGAAAAGGTGGAAAACATCGTCGCAGCAGAAAACAAAGGTGCTGCCGACTGGGAGAAACGTACAAAGGAGATTATCGACATACAAGCCGAATGGAAAACCATCGGATTTGCTCCGCAAAAGATGAACGTGAAGATATTCGAACGTTTCAGAACTGCATGCGATGTGTTCTTCTCGCGTAAGGCTGACTTCTTCAAAGCCATGAAAGAGAAGTATGCCCAAAACGCCGAAAGGAAAAAAGAGCTGGTGGAAAAGGCTCGCCAACTGTCTGATAGCACAGATTGGAAATCGACAGCCGACAAGCTTATTGCACTACAAAAAGAATGGAAAACCATTGGCATGGTGCCCAGAAAGCTTGGTGATAAGCTGTGGAACGACTTTATCACGGCCTGCAATCACTTTTTCGAGGCTCGTAATGCCGCCCACGCCGGTACCAGAGGCGAAGAACGCGAGAACCTAAGCAAAAAGAAAGCTGTTATTGCAAAGTTGAAAGAGATGATGGGAACAACGCCAGACAATGCCGCCGAAACCATCAAGCAGCTCATAGAAGAATACAACGCCATCGGTCATGTGCCTTTCAACGAGAAAGATAAGGTTTACGCGCAGTTCCACGACACGGTGGACAAGCTCTATAAAGAACTGAACATTTCGGTAGCTAGCCAGAAACTAGACGACTTTAAGAGCAACTTAAAGAACCTCGCAAAGAAAGGGGCCGATGTTGTTGACAACGAACGTGGCAAGTTGATGCGTCGGTATGAGGCTTTGAAGTCTGAAATCCAGACTTACGAAAACAACCTGGGTTTCCTTACCGCCAAAAGCAAGAAAGGTAACAGTCTTGTTGACGAGATGAACAGGAAAGTGACGAGACTTAAAGACGACTTGGAACTTGTTCGCCAAAAGATAAAAGCCATCGACCAACAAGAACAAGATTAAATTGCACTCAAACAACATGTTTAACTATTAAAAACAACCCTATCCTCGAAAAAATGGACTGGTTAATTGCTCTTTTTAACACCAACGACTCGGTGGCGCACATCGTGTTGCTCTACTCCGTCGTCATTGCAGGTGGTGTGTTACTCGGAAAGATAAAAGTGGGCGGCATTTCCCTCGGAGTAACTTTCGTTTTGTTCGTTGGCATCCTTGCCGGACACATCAAGTTCACGGCTCCCATCAACATTCTTACCTTTATGCAAGACTTTGGACTTATCCTCTTTGTCTTCTGTATTGGTTTACAGGTTGGTCCTGGTTTCTTCGAGAGTTTCAAGAAAGGCGGCATCAAGCTCAACTTGCTTTCTATGAGCCTTATCTTGTTGAATGTAGCTGTGATGTTTGCTTGCTACTTCATCTTCTTCGACACCAACGATGTCAATGCGCTACCCATGATGGTTGGAACACTCTCGGGTGCTGTAACCAACACGCCTGGCCTTGGTGCAGCCAACGAAGCCTTATCTAGCATGGAGCAATCTTTCCCCAATGGTCTACCGCAAATAGCATCGGGTTATGCCTGTGCCTACCCTTTGGGTGTGCTCGGCATCATCGGCGCAACTATCGCCGTTAGATACATCTGCCGTGTTGACCTGCAAGAGGAAGAAGAAAAACTTGCCGCACAAGAAAGCGAAGACCCACACGCCAAACCACATATCATGCACGTGAGGGTGAACAACTCGTATCTTGACGGACGAACGCTTGGCCAAATCTCCGAGTTCCTAAACCGCGATATGGTATGCACCAGATTGTATCACGATGGGAAAGTGGTCATTCCTCAGCAAGATACTGTGTTCTCGGTAGGCGACGAAGCACTTATTGTCTGCGCAGAGAGCGATGCGGAGGCCATTCAGGTGTTTATCGGCGAAAAGCTACCAGAAGAATGGGCTTACGAAGACAAGGAACAGCCCCTTGTTTCTAAGCGCATTGTGGTTACCCGCCCTGCCATCAATGGCAAATTGCTGCGCGAAATGCACTTCACTAGCGTATATGGTGTTAACATCACACGTATTACTCGCCAAGGCATGAACCTCTTTGCTAGCCCAAGTCACCGTTTCCAAATCGGCGACCGCGTAGTAGCTGTCGGTCCCGAAGACCATGTTGACCGTGTAGCCGAAGTGCTTGGCAACTCTGCTCGCCGTTTGGATGCACCCAACGTTGCCACTATCTTCATTGGTATCATCGTGGGCATTCTCTTCGGAAGCATCCCTGTAAACATCCAAGGCATTCCTGCCGCCCTCAAATTGGGTATCGCTGGCGGTCCGTTGGTCATTGCCATCCTTATCGGTCGTTTTGGTTATAAGTTCAAACTGATAACCTACACAACCACATCAGCTAACCTCATGCTCCGAGAAATAGGCTTGGCACTTTTCCTTGCGAGTGTTGGAATAAAGGCGGGTGCGCATTTCTGGGACACAGTTATACAAGGAGATGGTATTAAATATGTGTATACTGGTTTCATTATCACGGTTATTCCCATTCTTATCATTGGCACAATCACCCGATTGGTATACAAGTTTAACTACTTCACCATCATGGGAATGCTTGCTGGTACATGCACCGACCCACCCGCTTTGGCATACGCCAACCAGATTTGCTCGCGCGAAGCACCTGGTATCGGCTACTCCACCGTTTATCCGCTAAGTATGTTCTTGCGTATTTTCACGGCGCAGCTCATTGTACTCTTCTTCTGCGGATGAATTTAAAATCGTATAGCATCATCAGTTGGGCGAAAGAGTCCCACATTTATAGTTAACAAAAGCCTGCAACCAACTTCTTTGGTTGTAGGCTTTTTCATTAATGAGCCGTAACCATCTTACAGCTACAAGTTCAACAGGCTTCGTTTCTACTATGAACTTGGTAATCTTTTGATACATCCAAAACTTCAACATTGATGGCGACATGCGCCCATTGGCAAACGATTTGTTGAGTTTACACAATTACACTAATTGGAAAGAGCCGACATGAACGATAATATATAAGGTGAAAACCGATCTAGTTTTCACCTTATTTCGATATATCGTCGAGCTAAAACATCAGGCCGAACGACAATGTTCTGAACTTAGGACCGTAGCCATCGCGCAACAAGTTGCAAGGACTATACTTAAAATAAAAGTCAGGAACACCGCGAATAGAGAATGTACCCATGAAATCAACTGTAACCGGAGTGATACGTACGTTTTTGTCTACGTCTTTCAACTGGTGACCATCCTTTTCGTAGCGTGTTTTCAGGCTACCATAAGTGTTGAAATTAATTACCGGACCGAGGCTGAAACCAAACCATTTGCCTTCATATCCATAGCGAATAGGCAGGTTGATGCTGAACACCTTGATGCGCGAGAACTGAGGACTACTGCCCGCGGGGTAAGTGTCGAGGGCAACCGAGCGGTTGTCTTTCACGAAACGTAGGTCATCAGTCATGCGATAATTCCGCCAATCGAGCCCCAATCCCATTGAAAGAAAGTGATTGTTTCGCCACGGGCGATAGGTCCAATCGGTCACAATCCACCACAATTCCCATGATTTGAAGGGCTGAATGTCGGCACCTGTTGGCATTCCCACGGCGTTGTTGAAGCCCGCAACGAAGTGAGTCGAGAACTCTGACCTTGATTTTTTTCTCCGTGGCTTACTGAAACCTGCAATAGAGAAGCTCCACGTGTCGTCATTGATGGCCGAAGTACTCACGTAATTACTGTCAACAAGCTGGATGTTACTCACGTAATGAAAGGTTTGATTACCCTCTTTACCCCACACTTCCACACTTTGTACAGAGTCGCCAGTGATGATTATCACTTTTCGAGGCCGTTCAACAACCACCGTGTCATTGTCTGATGGTGTGGCTTTGGCAGCCATGCTGAAGGCCAATGCCACGCAAACGAAGATCTTTTTCATAAATATATCTTTAATGTATTAGTTTTCTGAGTTCGGCAATACTTTCCACTTTGCCTTCCATATATACCACGGTAATCATGGTCGTTCGCCCTTTACGACAGGTTACATAGCACAGGTAGCGGTTCATATTGCCCTGTTTGGGTAGCGTCATGATAAGGGTTGTCGTGCCGTTTCGGGTGGTTTGTTCCGTTCCCATAGCCGTTTTGCAGTCGCTATCTACCAAATCGTCTACCACTTTTCGTTGTTGCTCGGTGGCATTGAAACGAATACTGCGATAGAAATCAAGTTTGTATTTGCTGATGGCACGCCCTTTCACCCTGACGTCTACCATCTCTTCGTGCGGCACAACCTTACCTTGAAAGAGGGCGTTCACGTTCAAACCTTGCTGAGCATGTGCCCCAAAGGCTAGAAGTGCCACAATTGCTGTTAAGAATAAACGAAGTTTCATAACGATGTATTTTATCTTATTCCATTTATTGGTTTCCGAAGATGTCGTGCAACTGACCGTCTACGTTTGGCTCGCCATCCTGACGAATGGCTTGCAAAGTTTCGTCTACCTCTTTCATTACGGTGGCGGGGGCAGTCACATGCTTATTGTAGATGTAGGCCTCGCAATAGTCCTGTCGTTCCGTTCGCCACAACATACCCCCCACCCCAACAACTACAAGCAAGGCAATCGAGGCAGCTATGCCGATGAACAATGGGCGTGAAAGCAGGCCATGCAGCACAGGTCGTACTTTATGCTGATGCTGCTTGGGTGTACGCATGACTGCAATCGAACGGAAATATTCGCGCATCGGTAGCAAGTCGTCTGACACCTCATCGCCTGAAAAATAGCAATAAAGCTTACATTCTTCATCAAGTGTGGTGTCACCATCCATGAAACGAGCCACTAAAATCCTGATTTCTTCGTCCTTATTCATTGCTTTGTTGTTTTAATTGCTGTCTGATGGCCTGTCGTGCACGGCTCAACGCCTTTCTGACAGCCGTTTCATTACTCCCCGTGAGTGCTGCTATCTCACACATTTCCATGCCTTCCATGTGACGAAGCCGCATGATTGTTTGCTGCATCGTGGGCAATTTGTCAACGAGTTGCATCACCTTTTCATAGCGTTCGTCGCATGTTGGTTCGCTTTCCGCCACGTTTTCGGGAATATCAATGGTGGTTTGGAGTCGCCGTAAACAATCAATACAGCGGTTTCTCACCAGCACCAAAGCCAAAGGGCCCATGGGAATATGCAGCTTGTCGAGCAATTGCCAGAGCTTCAACAACACATCCTGCACAACATCTTCAGCCTCTTCGCTAGCTTTTAGATAGCTGCGAGCAACTGAAATCATGCGCGGACGGTTGCGTTCCACCTCTTCTTTATATTCGTCGACGGTCATTTGTTGTTCTCTTATTTACTTATAGTACGCAGGGTTTTGCCTTTTGTGACACAAAAATACGTATTTCTTGCATTAAATCAAAAAATAAGAGATTTGAAACTATTCATTGCTCATACCTCGTAGGGCGTTACGGATTTAACAGACCACAGCAGCTTGTAAGGATAAAATGCTTAACGCCCTAATATATAAGGCTTAACATGATTACAAACTAAGCATTCCTTGCGTAACGTCGAGGTTTGTAAACAAAGCAACAACACTACACTCGCAATGTGATACAAGTATTGCGATGAAACCGTCTTGATTTTTAATATTTCTATAAATTGAGCGTAGTTTGTTTCCTTTTTAGATGCCAACACAAAATATACACTCCTCTCATTTACGAAGTGCTGTACAAATCAACTCGCTGGTTTATAAACTTACGAAAATCCAACAACTTCCGAATGCACCAATTCATCAACCCAGAAACTCGTCAACCCAAAAAATTATAAACTCATCAACTAACCAGCTCAAAAACTTAAATATCTATCTTTTATTTTACAATATCGCTCTAATTTTCGCTTCGTTCTAGCGAAAAAACAGGCTCAAAAGTAGGTAAAAGGCCACTATTTCTAGCCTTTCACGCCATTCGTTTTGTCTGTTTTTAAGCAAAGAACCTGCATTTTGCACCATTTTGCCTTTCTAGTTTGTCTGCCAGCTCGAAATTTTTCATGCCCAATTACGCACTTTTACCCCCTAAACCACCACTTTTTAATGGCTATTTTGCCCCTCTGAGCCATGTTTTTAACGATACTAGGAGGTTTTGTTTATACCATTGCAGCGTATTTTTATGCTTTTCGGCTTCCATTTAGCACCATTTTGACTTGCATTTAGCACCATTTAGACTTGCATTTAGCAGCATTTTACCTTGCGTTTTGCACCAAAATGCCTTGCGTTTTGCACCAAAACGCACTCCATTTTGCACCAAAACGCACTACATTTAGCGGCAAATAGCCCCGAAAGAGGTGCAAATGGCGACCTATTGAAATAAATATTCATTTTGCCGAATGTACATGCTAACCTTTTTTTGCATCAAAACAACCTTCGCGAGAATCGATTTTTTGCGGCAAGGTGCGCGCTTGGTTAGCGGAAAGGGCACTCATAATGTTAAATTTCTTACTGAAAACCAGACAAAACAGGTGCGCCGCATACACGTGCATGGTCAACGGAACGGAAAGAATGTACGTTTACGGCCGTCAGCACGAGCCGCATAAAAAATGGTGTTGTTTAGCGAAACATTTCAAAAAGAAACATGGCGTTTACCATTTTTTTATTACTTTTGTAGTAACTAAAACCTAAATATCATGACAAACAACAAACGAATAGCATACGTACTTACTTACGTTTTGGCTTTGTTTCTTGTAGCGTGCGAGAAACCTGTGGTTGAGAGCGAGCCTGAAAAAGAGGCGGAGACCGATGGAATAACGCTTATTTTCGAAGCCCCAACTGCTGAGCCCTATGCCGAACTAGGTGAAGCTAGCCCCGCATACGCCATTAAGAATGAGGCCTTAACTCAGTTAAGCGTGAGTGTGTTTAAGGGTGGTAAGCGCGTGAAAAGTGTGCACCTCGCAGCAGACAACGATTTATTTATGAAACCATCCTTGCGACTAGACGATGGCACATACACCGTTGTTGCCGTGGCTCATGCGGGAATGGGGCATGCAACCATCACCAATGCACAGCGAATAAGCTTTTATAAGAACAAAATTACCGACACATATGTATATAATGGAGAAATAACCGTATCAGGTAACTCAACCTTCACACTGCCTATGAAACGCGTAACAGCCATGTTCCAGCTATCTGTTACCAGTCCGTTGTCACAAAACGTGGCACAAGTGGAGTTCAGATACACGGGCGGAAGTAGCACGCTAGATGCCAAAAGCCTTGAAGGGTGCGTTAATTCACGACAGGCTGAAACGCGCGAAGTTACTGAAACGATGAAAACCACTCCGCCAACATTTGCCATATACACCTTTCCACGCACCGAGAGCGAGGGTTTGAAAATCAAAGTGAGTTTCAATGACAAGAACGGTAATTCCCTATACGAGGAGAATTACGAAGAGGTACAGGTAAAAGTTGGCATGAAAACATGCTATAAGTGCAACCTGCCCAAGGATTTTGTGGATGCTTTAGCAAAAAGAAGAGGTGCTGTTGAAGAGTGACATAGTGAGGATGCTGAAAATAACGCTTAGCAAGAAAGTCACAAAGAAAATGAACTGACACCGAATGAAGCCAAGTACGTAAAACACTTCATAAGGCAAACATGGCTTAACGCTCTATCCATTTCACAGCCACGCGACACACCTCGGCCGTATCTCCATCTGGCGTACACTTCACTATTTGGTAAAGTTCTTCGCCCTCTGTTATCTCCTCCTTATAATAATGCAGTACATCGCCAAAGTGACTTTCAGCCACGTATGCCACATCTATTCGCCCTACGCGATAGGCGCAATGCCACGTTTCTGGCTTTAAGTTGAAAAGGTGTTCAAGGTACTTCACGCTGTTGATATGCCCATTAATGTCTACATCGCTGTAATGAGTTTCGACCGAACCCTCCAATATCGCCTGTCCTGTCAACTTAACACGCGAAGATGCAGCAATAGGACATGGCTTTTCTTTATCAACATAGTTCACAATACTACCTTCGTTTATGGCCAAGATGTCGGCAGGCTGCCGCGTTTGCGTATCAATCATGGCCCAAACGCTACGCCCATAGCCATAAACAGCCCCCGTCTCTGCATCGGTCATCTTAAAGTTTCGGTTGGTAAAGAAGCGCATTACACCATCAACCCATGTTTCCACGCTCATGCGCGAGTACTCCTTCGGTAGTTCTTCGAGTTCAAGTGCCAATCTCGACAGCACCCATGTCTTATGGATAGTGTTTAAATAGGTCATGCCAAAGCCTCTATCGTTCGAGTGGAAGTCGGCTGCATTCAACACATGATTGCCTAGATGCCCCACAAAAAGGTGGTGCGTAAAGTCGCAATGGAATGGTTCTATTAAAAATTCGTACTTTCCTATCTTATCTAACATCATACTATTCAACGATTTTAACTTATAAAGAGTAGCATCAAGATATCTTCATCCATATATGAAGTAGGAGTTGTGATGCGCTATATAAGGGCAAACGAGTGCTACTTACAACGTGTCAGCCCCTTTTAACAGCTACAAAGTTAACTAGAAAATATGTTACATCCCAAGTTTGTTGACAATAAATAAGGCCTTTACACATTTATAGGAAATTGATTAGACGAAAAGAGAACGGAGATAGGAACAAACAAACAACTAAACGAGAGAGGCTATATTGCCTATAAACATCGGCTAAACACAACTAATCGGAAATTGCTAAGAAATGCGATGAATGATGTTCGTACATCCAGAAAAAGAAAGTCCCGACACTCAAAAGAATGTCGGGACCTGCTTTTATAACTTAGCTACGAAAATTATTCGCCTTTGCTGCTATCATTGAAAGTAGCAACACGGTTGAACGAAACTTCTTCGAACAACGTATCTGTTACACCCATACCCTTAGTGGTAAGGCGGCTAGCAGCAATCTTGTACCTCTTAACAAGTGCATCCTTAACGGCTTGTGCACGAGCGTTAGAAAGTTTTTGGTTCAGTTCGGCGCTACCTTCGGGAGAAGCGTAACCACGAATTTCAACCTTAGCTTCGGGGTGATTTCTCATGTACGAAGCGATAAGTTCCAGCGGAGCGTACTGTGCGGGGTCGATAACAGCCTTGCCTTGACGGAAGAGAACGGTGGGTTGCAGGTTGGTAACCGTTTCCGACTTCACGTTCTTAACGATGGTCTTGGGTTGGTTGTTGCAATCGTCCAAAGCTTTTTGAAGGTCAGAAATCTGGCGATCCTTTTCTGCCAAACGGCTGTCTTTGTTGCTCAGGTCACCACGAAGGCTGTTGATTTGAGCGTTCAAACCATCGATTTCAGCTTGGTCGCGAACTTGTGCAACAGTGAAGTTGTGCGAACCGTTCGAGTTTCCAAAGCGATAAATCAAACCTCCGTTAAGTTGAACGAAAGACTTGTTGATGTTGTATTCCAAACCGCTGTAGCCAGTTCCATTTAGTGCATATACGATGGCGGGCTCAACATAGAATTGGAATTGCTTGTTCGAACCAAAGTTCAAAGCTAGGTCGAGTGCTGCCTTAGAAGTAAGAACGTTATCGTTCTTCAATCCCTTGTTGTTGAAAGTGTGCAACCAACCAAGGCCATACAAACCGATAACCTCAAACGTACGGGGCTCACCTTTGTAGCCACCAAACCAGTTGCTGAAGTTGATTGTTGCCAAAGCAGAGCTGTTAATGAAACGAACAAACGTGCCATACGACTCATCTGGCTTGTTAGAGAAGTAAGCATTGCCTTCAACAGCCACACCAAATACAGGGGTAAAGTAACGGCCAATGCGCAGGCCAGCGTTAGGGTTGAGGTTGTTCAACCAGCTATGACCAGTTGTAACAGTAGAAACACCACCATTAACACCAATGTAGAAATTGTCGAAAGTCTTGCTTTCGGTTACTGTTTGCGCGGAAACAGAGGCTGCCAAAGAAACGGCAGCGAAAAGTGTAAACAACTTTTTCATTCCTGAATAATTAAATTTGACTTATTAAGTTATCTCAATCTAAACGCTTGCAAAGGAAAAGAAAAAAGCTGTAAGCACCAAATAAATTATCAAAAAATAACCATTTTATCCTCTAAATAGTCCAAAATAAGATGGGAATGGGACATAAAATGACTTTAAAAGCGAAATAATATACACTTTTCAATGTACTCTTTCGTCTTTTTTGTAACTTCGCATCATGAAGAAAGTAATCTTAATTACAGGCGGCCAACGCTCAGGGAAAAGCCTTGCTGCCGAACGCATGGCACTCAATCTCTCGTCAACCCCTGTGTATATGGCCACGGCCCACGCTTGGGACGACGAGTTTAAGCAGCGTATTGCGCGACATCAAGAACGGCGCGGACCATGCTGGACCAACATCGAAGAGGAGAAAATGCTAAGCAAACACCTATTATATAATAAGGTGGTGGTGGTAGATTGC
Organism: uncultured Prevotella sp.; assembly: GCA_938028745.1. Lineage (GTDB taxonomy): Bacteria > Bacteroidota > Bacteroidia > Bacteroidales > Bacteroidaceae > Prevotella. The sequence goes on along the minus strand of CALIZL010000020.1, from coordinate 4,957 downwards.
ATCACCCTTTGGTGCACCAACTTCTTCTACGACGCAAGCCACAACACGTCAACACTGCCCGATGTTGACCGAACACTTGAAGAGCTGAAGGCCGAGTTCGACAAGCTTACAGCACAAGAGGCCACCTTTATCTTCGTTACCAACGAGATAGGAAGTGGCGGGGTGAGCAACAACGCCCTGCAACGCCGCTTTACCGACCTACAAGGATGGATGAACCAATATGTAGCAGCTAAGGCCGACGAGGTTTACCTGATGGTTAGCGGCATTGCGGTGAAGATAAAATAGTCCCTTGTCAACCAACGCAGCGTTTTTCCAAACCTTCGTCCATTCAACGCTTTCATTTTTATGCAATGATGCACTTCAACATACCCCCCTTAACGCTCGACGACTCTCTCGTTTGGCAGAAAATAGACAATCTCAACAAACCCAAAGGTTCGCTGGGGATGCTCGAAACCCTTGCTTATAGAATATGCCGCATACAGCACACGCTATCTCCCACCCTGTCGCATCCTTGCCATCTGCTCTTCGCCGCCGACCACGGCATAGAGCAAGAAGGCGTAAGCGTATCGCCAAGAGCAGTAACTTGGCAACAAATGATAAACTTTACGCATGGTGGAGGTGGGGTGAACCTCTTCTGCAAGCAACATGGTTTCGAACTAACACTTGTGGATATGGGGGTAGACCACGATCTGTCGGCCCATCCAACAATACTCAACCGCAAGATAGCTAACGGCACACGCAACTTTCTTCACGAACCAGCCATGAGCCAGCAGCAAATGCAACAAGCCCTAAACACTGGCAGCGAGCTAGCAGAAAGCAGCAAAGCCAAGGGCTGCAACGTGCTTTGCCTGGGCGAAATGGGCATTGGCAACACCTCGCCATCAAGTGTTTGGATGAGTCTTTGGGGCAACTTGCCGCTTAGCAGTTGCGTTGGTAGTGGCTCAGGACTAAATACTGAGGGTGAAAAGCACAAGCTAGCCGTACTCGAACAGGCCGTAAGCCACTTTAAACGCCAACCATTGCCCCACAACGACCCAGCAACCATCATCCAATACTTTGGCGGATTCGAGATGGTGGCCGCTATTGGGGCGATGCTCCGCGCTGCCGAACTGCGCATGATCGTGCTAGTTGACGGTTTCATTATGTCTGCCTGCATGCTAGCTGCAAGCAAACTAAACCCTGCCGTACTTGATTATGCCGTCTTCGGACATTGTGGCGACGAGAGCGGACATCGCCAATTGCTGTCCCTGATGCAAGCACAACCCATCCTACAACTAGGCATGCGCCTGGGCGAAGGTACAGGGGCGTTGTGCGCTTACCCCATAATCGAAAGCTCCGTACGAATGATAAACGAAATGAACAACTTCAAAGATGCGAATATCGACAAATACTTCTAGATGGTACGACCGTCCTTGGGCGGCCTTCATCTTCTTTACCCGACTTCCTTTCTGGCGTATTCATCAGCCACCGAAAGACGCTTACGAGTCGGTTGTTGAGTTCTGGCCTCTCGCAGGGTGGTTAACAGGCGCGCTAATGGGTGCCATCATTTGGTTTGGCTCAAAGGTTTTGCCCTTCTCCATTGACATTTTAGCGGCCATTGCTGCGCGATTGTTGGTTACGGGCGCACTGCACGAAGACGGATTAGCCGACTTCTTCGATGGTTTCGGCGGGGGAGGAAAAGACCGCAGCCGTATTCTCGCCATCATGAAAGACTCGCATATCGGCACGTTCGGCGTTCTTTCGCTCATCGTTTACTTCGCGCTGTTCTTCGAATGTATGCTTTCGCTCGGCCCATTATACGCCGCACTCGTTGCATTTACGGCCGATCCGTTCTGTAAAATGGTGGCAGGACAAATCACCCAAATACTTCCTTACGCCCGAACCGAAGAACAAGCCAAGGCTCATAACATTTATCGCAGGTTCAATCTCACGGCAGGAGTTTCGCTCATGGTGCAAGGTCTTACGCCATTCATTGGCCTTCTCTATTTCGATGCTCATTGGGGCAGCCGACTTTTAGATTGGAATTTCCTTGTAGCTGCACCCTGTCTCACCATGTTTTTCCTATACATGCTGATGCTGCGCCGCATCAAAGGCTATACGGGCGATTGCTGTGGAGCCGTGTTTTTGCTGTGCGAATTAGCATTCCACCTAACGGCCGTAGTGTTACTCACCGATAACTTCACCCTTTAAAATCATTTTTTTAGATATGGAAATCATCCTTGTAAGACACACCAGTGTGGCTGTTGCCAAGGGCACATGCTATGGTTGCACCGATGTTGCGCTGTCAGAAACCTTCGAACAAGAGGCCACTCTCACCCGCAACGCCTTGTCAGCACATGCCCCTTTCGATGCGGCATACAGCTCACCGCTTAGTCGCGCCACACGCCTTGCGGCCTTCTGCGGTTACGAAAACCCCATAATCGACCCACGATTACGCGAAATGAACATGGGCGATTGGGAGATACAACGTTACGATGAGATAGTAGACGATAACCTACAACGTTGGTATGCCGACTATATGAACGTGCGCACGACCAACGGCGAGGGTTTCCCAGACATCTATGCACGCGTTTCCGACTTCCTCAATCAGCTGAAAACGCAACCCCATCGCCGTGTGGTAGTGTTCGCTCATGGTGGTGTGCTCATTTGTGCAGGCATTTACTCCGGAATCTTTAAGCGCGAAAACGCCTTCAAAAACCTAACACCCTTTGGCGGATTGTTAAAGATAACAATCTGAATGCCCCACTCCATCACCCCAACAGGCTGACGGAAAGCTAGACGAATAAAACCGAAGAAACGCGAACTAGCACAACCTGTCGCCCCAAACCTTAACCTTTTTTAAACCCACAAAGTAACAATTGTTACCAAACTAACAACGTTTTATATCTAAATTTGCAACGTAATCGAAATAAAAATAAGACCAAAATATGGAACATAGAATGAAAGGTTACCTTCCACCGATGGACCCAGAAAAGCTTAAAGCGCTTTTCGAAATAGAGAACGCATTTAAGGCCGGACAGCTATCTGCCGACGAAGCCCGACTGCAAATAAAAGAACGAGTAGGTAAAGTTAGCGCCTACCACGTGGCCTACATAGAGCAAACAATGACCGAAGAAACTAGCGACGAGTGCATTCGCGAAGATGTACACGCGGTAATCAACATGCTGGGCGACCAAATAGACAACACGATGCCCAATCTTCCGGCCGACCACCCCATCATGCATTACCTTAAAGAAAACGAGGAAATGAAGCGATTGCTCTTAGCGGTGGAAGACTTGGTGCAATACCCAATGATTAAGAACCAGTGGCTTGAGCTATACGATAAGATTAGTCAGTATCCCATACACTACAAACGCAAACAAAACCAACTTTATCCCATGCTTGAACGCAAGGGATTTACACGCCCCACAACAACAATGTGGACCTTCGACGACATGGTGCGTGATGAAATTCGTGAGGCAGAACGCCTGCTTCGTGAAGACCAAGAAGACGCCTTCATCAAACAACAAGAACGCGTCCTTCTCTACGCACGCGACCTAATGGAGAAAGAGGAGTTTATCCTTTATCCCACATCGATGGCCCTTATCAGCGAAGAAGAGTTTGAAGACATGAAGAGTGGCGACCAAGAGATTGGCTTTGCTTTCTTTGAAGTGGAACACAAAACCACTGAAAACAAAGTCGAAACCCAACCGAAAGAACAAAACAACTTTGCCAACGACTTGCAAGCCTTGCTCACAAAATATGGGTATTCGGCTGGCGGAGGCGACAAGTTGGATGTTACCACGGGCAAACTAACGCTCGAACAGGTGAACCTCATTTACAAACACCTGCCCATCGACATCTCCTTCGTGGACGAGAACGAACTGGTTTGTTTCTATTCGGACACCGACCACCGCATTTTCCCACGCAGCAAGAACGTCATTGGGCGCGAAGTAATGAACTGCCACCCCCGAAAAAGTGCCCACATCGTTCGCGAGGTGATAGACAAGCTAAGGAGTGGCGAACAGGATAAGGCCGAATTTTGGATTAACAAGCCGGGGTTATTTATCTATATCATCTATGTAGCTGTGCGCGATAAGGATGGAAACTTCCGTGGCGTACTAGAAATGATGCAAGATTGCACCCATATCCGCGCATTAGAAGGCTCGCAAACGCTGCTTACATGGAGCAATGGCGACACATCTGCAACGGCCGAACAAAGCCACGACACGCAGACAACGCCGGCAGAAAATGATGAAGACGAAGAGGCGGCAGAACCCGTAACAGAGATTACATCGCAAACGCGTCTGAAAGATCTTCTCAAACAATATCCCACCCTCAAAAACCGCTTACCCGAGCTCAATCCCAAGTTTAAGATGCTCAACACGCCGCTAGGAAAAATCATGATGGGCAAAGCTAACGTGCAAATGATGAGCGAACGCTCTGGAATACCGCTCGATAAACTTATCGAAGGGATAAAGAAACTGATAGACTAAAATCTCAATTAGGTATATAGGCAGGATAACAGTTGTCCGCCAGCGGAATGTGAACATGCACTTCTGCTGGCGGACTTTTTAATCCCAATTGGCCATTAGAACCGCTTAGATTTTGAGTATTGTTGAGTATGTTGGTAATGAGCAGCATGCCTTATAAGCACTGTCCGCCGTAAGCATACGTGCTTTCCAGGCCGTTGCCTATGCGCGTGTATATGATATTGTTGTTTTTGTCTTGTTTTCAGTAGAAATTTTAACATTATGAGTGCCCTTTCCGCTCACCAATCGCTCGCCTTGCCCCAAAAAATCGATTCCTGCGAAGGTTGGTTGTGATGCAAAAAGGAGATACTTTTACATGCAAGCAAACTGGATTTTTATTTAAGCCAACCGCCACTAACACCCGTTTTCGGGCTATTTGCAGCAAAACGGAGTGCGTTTTGCCGCTAAATGCAATGCGTTTTGGTACAAAATGGAGTGCGTTTTGG